>NZ_JBWKXF010000080.1:0-4780 GCF_059422645.1 Pseudomonas sp. GW821-FHT01C01
ACGCGGCATCGTTAACGACCATCGCGAGCAAGCTCGCTCCTACAGTGGATCGTTCTCGCTTAACTGAACAGCATTACAGACTAGTGCTGGGCTTCGTTGTTTCTGAGGTTGTGTGGCCAGGGTCGTCATCTCTTGCGCGATGCTTCCAGGTAGCGTGACGAATGACGTCTTTCGACTGCTGCCTGTCGTCGCCGGCAGCAATGGGTTGAATGCAGACTAAATCCATGCCACAGAACATAAAAGCCGCTTTTCTCGTCGGACAAAAAACGGGCGCCTTCAGCGCCCGTACATTTACTCTGCAGCCTGCGCTCGCAAACGCCGCCCAATCACATCCATCAAGTCACAACCATCACGCAACGGAATAACCAGCAGTTTGGAAAAGTCCGACAACACCACCGTGTCGCAACCAATCTCGGCGCGATAAGCAATGTTCTCCAGCACCTGCGTCACCGTGCGAATGCGGTAATCCACCATGGCTTGCAGGACGTCGAGTGGGGCTTGGGTATCGATGAGGAGGGAGGCCGGGATCAGGTCGATTCCGGTGAGGGGCATGTATCTTTCCATAGTTAAAACTCCGATCAAGGCAAAGGTTGACTGTCCCTCAATCGTCGCCAAACGAATGGGTGACAGCTGTACGCAGGTTGGCGAACCGGGATCAGAGAACCGGCAGACCCGAAGGTCTCCCGCGCACAGCTGCCATAAAGACAGCTTTGCGGGCATGCAAAAGCGACTGCATTAAAGCACAGAGCCTTTGCATTCTGATCGATCAGGTCGCCAAACCTGAATCGCCATTTGGGCGACGGGGTTGACTATAAGCCGCAGGGAATCAGCGGGGAAGGTGAGGGATTCCGAGCTTTGTGTAGGACCTGTGATGATGAAACCTCGGATCTTTCACGTCTCTTTGTTGAAAATATAAACACAGAGCAGCAGCGATAATTTGCAGTGCTCTCAACCCCACCAACCGCCACGACCCAAGGTAGAAGACGGCAGGCCTCATCTGATTCAATATCAAACAGTGTCCCGTTCCCACCTCGGGACACGAACACTGGTTGGAGTCATCCGATGTGAACGTTCTCTTTATCTGCAGCCAGAATCGACTGCGAAGTCCGTCGGCCGAGCAACGGTTTGCTGATTGGCCCAGCGTGGAAACTGCCTCAGCGGGTATCGACTACGGGGCTGTTGTTCCCGTGAGCCCTGAGCTGCTGCAGTGGGCTGATTTGATATGTGTGATGGAGCCGATCCATCGACAAAAACTGACAGCGCGATTTTTCTCTGAGCTGGCAGGCAAACGTATCGTCTGCCTGAACATACCCGATGAGTTCCAGTTCATGGAGCCTGCGCTGATCAAGCTGCTGGACGCGAGAGTGACGCGGTATTTACCTTCCTGAGAAAGGGCAGCCCCCCGGCCGATGCCGAGGGGCTGTGCGATCTGGCGCGCCCGGTTCTATTTCGATACCACGATGCCTGCTGGTTTCCACGTTCCTTCGCCAGCCGGCAGGATCGAAGGCGGTGTCTCCTTGGGCCAATAAAGGCGCATCACCAGGTAGATCGGGCCGTCGGGGGCAGGCAGCCAGTTGCCTTCCAGCGCCTTGCCGGGCGAGTCCCGCTGAATGTAGAGGGTGAGCGCCCCGTCCTTGCTCTTCTTCATGCCGGGCAGCATGGGCGAGTTCAGCAGGTAGCGGTCGATCGGGTTCTTGATCAGGAGCTGGGTCTTGCCGTCGTACATGGTCACCGACCAGAAGGCGTTCACCGGCGGCAGCTGCCCGGCGGGGAAGGTGAGCGTGTAGTTGTGTTTGCTGCCGTCCAGTGGCTTGCCGAGCGCTGTGGTGCGGGTGATGGGATAAGTGGCTTCCACTGCATCATTGCCGTAGATACCGCCCTTGGCCGCGCCCGCGCGCATCAGCCAGTTGCCGTTGTAGAAATGGCGGTCGCCAAAGAACGAACCGATGTTCCAGCCATTGACGTCCTTGAGTCCGCCGGACAACCACTTGTCCACCTTTTCGTCGCCTTCCTTCATGCCGAGCAGGACGGCGGCCTTGTGTTCAAGCGAGAGATCCTTGAACTCGAAGCTCTTGCCCGGCCCGAGGCCGATTCGCGCGATTCGGGCTCGAATTTCCCTGTCTTCAGGCGTTGGCGGCACGTACTGGAGCGCAGCATCGAGGTACTCGAAGAAGTTCTCCTTGATCCCCGCTGTGGTGGCCGGAAGGAAATTGACTACCGGCGATGCAGGCGGCGCCGGTTGCTTCAGAAACGCCGACAGCGGCTGGGCTTTGTAGCCCGACTGCACCTTCATCACGTTTGGCATGTCCTTGGGATTGAAGAGCTGGGTTCGATAGCCAGCGACCGTGAAGGGCGTTGTCGAATGGAAGACCTTGTTGATGCCCGGTGGCGTGGAACCGTTCCAGTCAGGCCCGACCACCAGGTAGTTGCCCGGGCCGTTCCCCGTGGCGCGGCTGCCGATGTAGCCGTAGTTGTAGGTATTGCCGTCGATCAATTGCACCGAGTAATAACGCTGCTTTTCGACTACTGGTACCGTGAGCACCATTGGCTCGGCGCGCAGGTCCATCCAGAGGAAGGAGTAGGGGGTGTCGCTGTTGGGAGTGACAACGGCCGTGTCCTGGTAGGTGAAGACGCGGGGCTCGTTCTTGATCTGGTTGAAGGGGGCCTTGAACTGCGGGCCGTTCTTGTCCACGGCGTACTCATACATCACCGCATAGTTCATGACGATCGGCAGTCCGTAGATGAAGGCTTCCTCGGCGATGGCCTTCGTCTCGGTGAGGCTGGGGGCGGCGATGCCCCTGGCTGCGTCGGCTTTCCCGGCCTGGGCCACGGGATCGTTCTGGCTGGCACAGCCTGCAACAAGAGCCACCGAGGCGGCAGCGATTGCGATCCATTTCATGCAGGTTGAATATTCCGGTTTCATCATTGCGTCGCTCCCGTCACCACAGTCATCTCTGCACTGGATGTCCTGATCAGCGATTGGCCGCGCCGAGGGCTCCAGCTGGTTTACTGCTGCACAGGAGCATAGGTCATTTATCGGAAAAAGCAGGCAACTGATCCGTTAGGTCTGCCGGGCGCGAATGCGCCTGATGCCTGTCAGTTAAGTGTTTGAACACTGCAAACCTTGTGGGAGCGGGCTTGCTCGCGATGACGGTTGGACAGTCACACAAGGGGGTGTCTGACAGTCCGCCATCGCGAGCAAGCCCGCTCCCACAATATCCGGGGCTTACCTGCGCTCGCAGGCATTTGCTGGAAATATAAACACAGACCTGAAATGTTCATTGCCCCCTGGTCTTGACTCACCGAAGCTATCGTCAGTCAGCCCTCCCGCCGTCGAGATGGACCTCTATCCAATGCAAACCCCGAACCCTCAACGCCCCCTCTGGAAAACCTACCTGCTTTTCCTCGCCCCCATGGTCTTGTCGAATTTCCTGCAATCCATGTCGGGCACCGTCAACAGTATCTACATCGGCCAAATGCTCGGCACTCAAGCCTTGGCGGCTGTGTCCGGCATGTTCCCCATTGTTTTCTTCTTCATTGCCCTGGTCATCGGCCTCGGTGCTGGCGCCGGGGTGTTGATCGGGCAGGCGTGGGGGGCTCGGGAGACGCATCTGGTGAAGGCGATTGCCGGGGCGACGTTGTTGCTGGGGGTGTTGATCGGCTTGGTGGCGGCGGTGGTGGGGAGTGTGTTTGCGCGATCGGCGTTGGTGGGGTTGGGGACACCGGCGGATGTGCTGGACGATGCGGTGGCGTATGCCCATGTGATGTTGTGGATCATGCCGTCGCTGTTGGTGTTTGTGTTGTTCACGCAGTTGCTGCGTGGGGTGAGCGATACGTTGTCGCCGTTGCTGGCGCTGGTGGTGTCGACGTGTGTGGGTTTGGCCCTGACGCCGGCGTTGATTCGCGGGTGGATCGGGTTGCCGCCGATGGGGATTCAGAGTGCGGCGTACGCCGGATTGGTGGGTAACCTGGTGGCGATGGGGTTGCTGGCGTGGCGGCTGATCGGCAAGGGACATCCGCTGGCGCCTGACCGTGAGTTTTTTGCCGCGATGAAGCTGGACATGGCGATTCTTGGCAAGGTGTTGCGCATCGGTTTGCCCACCGGGTTGCAGATGGTGGTGTTGTCGCTGTCGGAGTTGGTGATTCTGGCCCTGGTGAACCGGCACGGCTCCCAGGCGACGGCGGCGTACGGCGCGGTGACGCAGATCGTCAATTACGTGCAGTTCCCGGCGCTGTCGATTGCGATTACCGCATCGATCCTCGGGGCGCAGGCGATTGGGGCCGGGCGCATCGAGCGCATGGGGCCGATTCTGCGCACGGGGTTGATGATCAACGTGTGCCTGACCGGTGGTCTGGTTGTATTGGGTTACTTGCTGTCGCAGTGGTTGCTGGCGTCGTTCCTGACCGAAGAGGCGACGCGGAGCATGGCCCGGCACTTGTTGCACATCATGCTCTGGAGCCTGTTGGTGTTTGGTTTCCAGGCGATCATTGGCGGCATCATGCGCGCCAGCGGCACAGTGATGGTGCCGGTGGCGATTTCCATTGTGTGCGTGGTGGGCGTGCAGTTGCCGGCGGCGTATTTGCTGGATGCCAAGTTCGGGTTGCAAGGGGTGTGGATGGCGTTTCCGGTGGCGTATCTGGGGATGCTGGTGTTGCAGACGCTGTATTACAAACTGGTGTGGCAGCATCAGAAGATCGAGCGGTTGGTGTAGGTGGGACGAAGGGGGCGGATAATGCTATGCACCGAAACCTGTGGCGAGCGAGCTTGCTCGCGTTGGGC
>NZ_JBWKXF010000080.1:4879-17519 GCF_059422645.1 Pseudomonas sp. GW821-FHT01C01
GAACTTGGGAGTGCTGCGCACTCCAACGGGAGCAAGCTCCCTCGCCACAAAAGTCTTTGCTCCAGAGGGCAGGTTTGGTGTAGGTGGGACGAAGGGGGCGGATAATGCTATGCACCGAAACCTGTGGCGAGCGAGCTTGCTCGCGTTGGGCTGCGTAGCGGCCCCAGAACTTGGGAGTGCTGCGCACTCCAACGGGAGCAAGCTCCCTCGCCACAAAAGTCTTTGCTCCAGAGGGCAGGTTTGGCTGAAGTTCGCAGGCGTGATCGCCTGGGGAGGTTTTCGAATGAACCCCTTGTCGCATTCCATCTTGCAGGACCGGGCGGCGGCGGGGCGACGGCTGGTTGAGCCGTTGCTGCCTTACGCCCACCGCCCCGACGTCATCGTTTTAGCCTTGCCCCGTGGCGGCGTGCCGGTGGCTTATGAAGTGGCCACGGCGCTGAAGGTTCGCCTGGACCTGATGCTGGTGCGCAAGCTCGGCGTGCCGTCCCGCCCGGAGTACGCCATGGGCGCGATTGCCAGCGGCGGTATCCAGATTCGCAATGAAGAGGCACTGCGGGTGCACCCGATTGATCGCGCCGCGTTCGACGCCGTGGTCGAACGGGAAACCCGCGAACTGCTGCGTCGCGAGCAGGTCTACCGCGGCACGCGGGCGCCGGTGCAGCTCAAGGATCAGGTGGTGATCCTGATCGACGATGGCCTGGCCACTGGTGCCTCGATGATGGCGGCGATTCATGCGCTGCGGGTGCAGGCACCATCGCGCATCGTGGTGGCGGTGCCGGTGGCGCCGATCGAGACGGCGCAGGCGCTGCGCAGCGAGGTGGATGAATTGGTCTGCCCGCTGATGCCGGAGTGGTTCACTTCGATTGGCCATTGGTACATGGACTTTTCCCAGACCTCGGATGCCGAGGTGATCGAGTTGTTGCAGCGGGCGTGGCAACGCGGGGAGTGCAGGTAATCATCGGCAGGTGGTCGTAAATCCATGCGTGAAGTGGAATAAACCCCCGTAGTTTGCTTTAGTCCATCTGGTGCCACCCGACCTGTGCGGCACGACAACTCAAGACGGGAGCCCTCCCGGAGAGTGCCATGAATCTTCGATCCGCGTGTTTCGTCGCTCTGGCCGGCACGTTTGTGTTCGGCCCGGTGCAGTTCAGCCTGGCGCCGTTCGCTGCAGCCGTGGAATACAAGGAAGTGAACGCCAAGGCCAGTACATTGAGTTTCACCTATGAGCAGATGGGTTCGAGAACCTACGGCACCTTCGGCAAGTTCAAGGCCAAACTGGACTTCGACACCGATGACCCCAGCGCCGCCCATGCCGAGCTGACCATCTACCTGAAGAGCATCGACGCCGGTAGCAGCGACGCCAATACCGAGCTGCAAAAGCCGGCGTGGTTCAACACCGCGACTTATCCGGTGGCTACCTTCGTGTCGACGTCCATCAAGGCCCTGGGCAATAACCGCTACACCATCACCGGCAAGCTTTCCCTGCGGGGGCTTACTCGGGAAGTGAGTGTGCCGGTGCTGCTGAAATCGGAGAGCTCCATCGGCATCTTCGATGGTCAACTGGTCCTCAAGCGTGACGACTTCAAGATGGGCGAGGGCGAGTGGGCGGACAGCGTGGTGTCCAACGAGATCAATATCCGCTTTCGGATGGTGGCGCCGCAGCATTGACTGGAGGCCCCAATCGCGAGCAAGCTCGCTCCCACAGTGGTTTTGTGTCGTACACGGGATTCGCGTTCGACACCGATCAATGGTGGGAGCGAACCTGCTCGCGATAGCGGCCTGACAGTCAGCGCAAATGCCGGTCGATAGTCAGTACCCCCCACGGCACCACCGTACGATCCACAAAAAAAAGCGCCCGGTCCACATTGCATGGGCCGGGCGCCGATCACTGCGCTCTAGTGCACTGGCACTGTCACGGTTCTGCCGAAGGCCGATGTGACGGTGGCCGTCGCACCAGGCGATGGGCCACTGCCGGTGGTCGTCACCGCGATATTCCAGCGCGCGCCTGTCGCCGTAGGCGTAAGGGTGGCGGCGCCAAGGTTCAGCGGACCGGATGTGGTCGTGACCGTCGCCGTGATGGTATTGCCCGTGCCACGCGTGGTGGTGCCGGACAGGACCCAGTAGTAGCGGCTGTTGCTGCGGGCGATGACGGTAGCGCTGGTGACGATCAGGTTCTCGACGACCACTGCCCCGACCGCCACGGACACCGTCGCCGGTGGCGATTCCGCACCCTTGGCATCGGCGGCCTTATAGGTAAAGGTCGCGGTGAACGGCGCGAGGACCGTGGCCGGTCGTGTATAGATCACGCGCAGACCATCGGTGCTGACCGTGCCCTTGCCGGAGTCCGGTTGCTCCAGGCCCACCACTTTAAGTGGCACGTTGCCGTCAGGGTCGGTGTCGTTGGCCAGCACGTTGATGGTCAGCGGTTGGCCGTTGCTGCTGATGGCGCTGTCGGGGTTGGCGATCGGGTTTTTGTTATCGCCGTCATTGACACGGGTATCGCCAGTGCGGAAGGTCGGCAGCGCGGCGGAGTTGACGTAGGCCACGCCGTCCCAGCCAGGCAGGGGCGTTGGCATCAATTGGAACTGGCCGGGGTGCTCGATATCCCAGCGCAGCAACATGGAGTTGTCCTCGTGCTGGGTATTGTGGCAGTGCTCCATGTAGGTCCCGGCGAATTCCCGGAAGTGGATCGCCATTTCCACTTCCTGCGAGCTGTCGATGCCCTCGCCGATGCGATAGACGTCCTTGCGTGCCCATTTTTCCCATTCCGGCGGTGCCTTGCCATCGCGGTGGAGGATGATGCCTTCTTCGAAGTGCACGTGCACCGGGTGGCTCCAGCCGTTGCCGCCGTTCTTGATTTTCCACACTTCCAGGGTGCCGTCACCGGAGAACCCGGCATCGGTCGGACCGTTGGCCAGTTGCGGAGCGGCGCTGATCCGCCGTGGGTCCATGTGGTAGCCGAAACCGCCGTCGGTCTTGATCGTCCAGGGTGCTTCGTCGGTGCCGTCGGAGCGACCAAAGATGAACTCACGATGCCGTGCCAGCTTGAGCTTGGCCTGCATCGCCGGATCGTCGCGGTTGATGGTCAGCGGGATCATCATCTTGCCGGCCGCTTTACCCGGCTTGGCGGGTTCGTAGTCGGCGGGGTTCATGCTCACGTCCTGGCCGGCATAAGGCTTGACCACCATCTGCATGAACTTGCCCACCGCCGGGTCGCCGTTGTCCCACTCCAGGCCTTTGCTGCCCGACTTGAGCACCGCTTTGTACTTCCCGGACAGCACATCGGCCAGGCTCAGGGGTAGAGCCTCCGGACCCTTGCCGCTCTGGTGCTCCAACAGGTTGACGAAGTACAGCTTGTCGCCGACGCTGATCCCGTTTTTCGCGAAGTTGACGATGATGTCGTAACGCTCGGCGATGCCCATGGTCGGCAGGATGGCGTTGTGGTTCTGCATGTCGCCGTCACCGTCCAGGTCCATGCTGCCATCGAACGGCACGGCGTGTTCCATGAGGTTGCCGTCGTTGGCGATCAAGTGGAACGGCACACGGGTATAAGACAGGCCAGAACCGGCCGGGCCGGGGAATTCGCCGCCGGTGCCGGCGACTTCACGCACCAGTGCAATCCTCAAGTAGCGCGACACCGAGCCGTTGAGGATACGGAAACGATAGCTACGCGCCCGCACATTCAGGCGCGGCTGGTACTGCCAGTTGACCAGGATCTGATCGCCAAGGAAGCCGTCAGTGTTGAACGGGTTGAACCACAACTGGCCATTGGCATCCCAGGCCTTGTCGGCCACCATCAGGTTGACGTCATAGTCGCGGTTGCCCCAGGGCAACGCCGATCCGCTGGGCAGGCGCAGGTTGACGCCGTCTTCGAAGGCTTCGTTACCGCGGTCCAGGGCGCTGTAGTAATTCATCATCACCGCGTTGCCCTTGTAGACGTTCTGCGCGGTGAAATCGAGCATGTGGTCGTGGAACCAGTGGGTGCTCATGGTTTCGCGCCAGTCGCCACGGATCTTGATGCTGCCGTTGTTGCACGTCTTGAGGCCCGGAGTGGCATCGTTGACATACAGGGTTTCGCCCGGGGCGCAGGGGAACGCCGCGCGCGGATCCTGGGCGCTGGTGTTGATGGTGTCGTAACCGGCCAACTGGATCGGCCAGCGATAGTCGTAGTACTGCCCCGGAAAGAAAAACGCATTGGCATAGCCGTCGCTTTCAGCCGGAGAGTGGCCGTTGTGTTCGTGGGTGGTGAGGGTGTGCAGGCCAAACCCCATGTTGGCCGACGGATCAATCGGCAGGGCGTTGTAGTGCCGCATCAGCACCGGTTGGCCGTAACGCACCATCAACAGTTTGGGCGGAAAGGTGCCGTCGAAGGTCCAGAGTGCCTTGTGGTTCTGAATCGGCATGTTGGGGTGGAAACGGGTGTCGATGCCTTTGGTGGTGCCCGCTATGACCGGGGTGTCGGAGGTCTGGTTGTAGAGTCCGCCAGGCCCGAACTCACCGACGGCGTAGTTGTGCATTTGCCGGCGATCGCGCATGCCGCCGTTGAGCTTGGCGCCCGCTTGAGCGGTTTTGAAGGCGACCTGTGGGTAGAACTCGTTCCAGCGCTGGTGCGACCAGCCTTTTCCTGGCGGACGACCTTCAGCCGGCGAGCCGACCGGATGGCGGTTGAGGAAGGCTTCGATCTGCGCTTGCCACGGGTTGCGGTCCAGCGCGTTGGAATACTGCGCCGGAAACGGGTACAGCCCCGGCTGGCGCATGAAGGCTTCCAGCGCTGCGGCCGAAGGGCCGCTGCGGGCGATGCTGTTCGGGTCCTGCAGGGGCGCCGGGCCGACGGTCGGAACCGGGAAGGTCAGGGTGGGCGCCGGCAGTGTCGGGTCGAGTTTCTCCGTGCCGAATTCTTCGAACAGCAGCAGTTGCTGAGTGTACGGCTGGGCCCCGAACAATGGGCTGGGCTTGCCGTTGGTGGGGATTTTGAATGATGTCTGCAGGGCTGGCGGCAACACGTTGTCGGTCGTTGGTGTGGTGCGGGTGCCATACACACCGTTGGGCAGGGCGATGGCGCCCTGGTTGGCGGGTGGCATGGTCAGTATGGAATCCAGCGCGGCCTTGGGGTCGGCCGCCGGGTTGGTAAACGCCGAAGGATCTGTTGGAGGCGGCTGGCTGACATCATCCAGTGGTGCGGCGTTGACGGTACCGAGGCTGACGTTGATCAGCATCACAGCGGCGATACTCGCTTTCCTGAAAAAGCCGAGCGATTTGAGGTCTGGTGTGTTTTTCATCTTGTTTCCCTCGGGGCGCGCCGGTGTGGCTGACGTTCGCAATACGCTCGATGCAAGAGGTGAGCCAATCGCGGGGAGACCCGGGGGAGACAAATAGCTGTTTGATATCAAATGCTTGATGGATCAGACTTTGGTCGTAGTGGCACGGTGGGTGGGAATCCTCAAAGTTGGGGGGCTTCACCCACCCATTCCCCCCACACACACCACAGGCCGGTGTGCTGGTGGACGCTTTCGCGAGCAGGTGAGCTTCCACGGAAGATCAAGGTGTGGGCAAAACCGCTGTCCCCTGTGGGAGGGATCCTGCTCGCGAAGACACCTGCTCATCCAGCACAAAGTGTGCCTGTCTCATCGCTGCAGCCTCGAAAACGCAGCCAGGCGTCCGGCGACGATACGCATGGCTCATGAATGGGGGATTGTCCATCACCCTTCGGACCGGACGTGTCAGGCGCGCTATGATAGGCGGCCCTTGCCCCCGGAGCCTGTCACCGCAATGCCCCTGATCAACCACTTCAAGACCCCGTGCCCCGAGCACATCAATAGCCAGATCCTGCAGATGGTGGTCGACAACCTGACCGACATCAGCATGGTCGCGATCCCGCCAAGCAACCTGCTGTACAACCTCTATCAATACGCGATCGGCTATGAGGTGCACCTGTATCTGCAAGCGCTGAATGGTGAAAAGGGCATTGCCGTGGAGTTGATCGTTGCCACTGACGAAGACGATCCGGAAAAGGTGATTGGCTTTCTGTTGTACCTGCCGGTGCAGGACGACCCCGAGGCTTGCGGCGTGGCGTACATGGCGGTACAGGCCGAGTATCGGCGCCAGGGCGTGGCCCGGCGGATGCTGCGGGAAATGGTCGGCCGTTATCCTCATGCCGAGCTGACCTGCGCGGTGGCCAAGGTGCCGTATTTCGAGGCGATGGGTTTTCAGGTGGTGGGCGTGCGTGCGACCCAGGTGTTGATGAACACCCGCGACCACGCCACCGATGGCTTGATGGCGCTGCTGGACGTGGCGTCGGTCTACAGCTCGCTGGAAGTGCGGCAGATTCATACCTACCTGCTGCAAAAGCACGGCAAGCGGGCCATGACCGATGCGGAAAAACAACGCGACCGGCATCTTGACCAGCTGACACGCAAGGCTCAGGAGTTGGTGCGGGAGCGGTTGGGTGACGATGCGGTGCCGGTGTCTGGCCCCCGGTTGCGCCTGGTCTGATCGCACTCTCCCAAACACCACAAATCCCCTGTAGGAGCTGGCTTGCCAGCGAAAGCGCCGTATCAGTCGCCATGATTGTTGGCTGACATACCGCATTCGCTGGCAAGCCAGCTCCTACAAGGATCGTGCTCAGTGTTTAGGACAGCTTCACATTCATGGTTATCCGCGCCGTGAACACCTTCTTGCCCTCGGCATCGTGAATATCCACGGGCACGATCTTGTCGCCTTCGGTGGTCCAGTCCAGCGCATCCCCCTCGGCTACTGCCGTCACATCACTCTTTGCCTTGGCCAGGTATTCGACGGTCATGCCTTTGGGAATCCAGCGTGCGCCGGCGGGAATGGAAACGTCGGTCATCATCCCGGCGACCAGTTCGGCGGCATTGCACATCGCAATCGCATGCACCGTACCCAAATGATTGGTGATTTCCCGGGCAAACGGCACGTGCACGGTGGCAGAGCCTTTGCGCAAATCCTTGACCAACGGGTTGATGGTGGAGAAGTAGGGCGCCACCTGGCAGGCCATTTTGCTGAACGCTTCTGGCCCGGCGCTGTTGAACATGCTGAGGAACTGACTCATTTTTTTGCCTCTTGAGGATGACATTTTGCAGAACAATTTTCCGTAACAGAATAATGTTCTGTGACGGAACAGTATTCTGTCGATGAGAAATCTGTCAACCTAGCGCCGCTTGTTCGTTGGCCACCGCCAGCCTCCACCCATGACTTTTCTGGACTGTTTTTCAGCATGGAAACCGCCGACCTGCTCGAACGCTGCTACCCCGGACGACGCGCCGAACTCAAGCGCGACATCTTCAGAAAGGCCCTCGGCCTGTTCAACGAACAGGGGATCGAGGCCACGACCATCGAAATGATTCGCGCCGAATGCGATACCAGTGTCGGCGCGATCTATCACCATTTCGGCAACAAGGAAGGTCTGGTGGCGGCGCTGTTTTTTACCGCCCTCGATGATCAGGCCCGTTTGCGCGACAGCTACCTGGCTGACGCACACACCACACAAGCGGGGGTGCACGCGCTGGTGCACAGTTATGTGGACTGGGTCGATAGCCAGCCGGAGTGGGCACGGTTCCAGTACCACGCGCGGTTTGCCGTCACCAAGGGGCCGTTCAAGGACGAACTCGCCACCCGCAACAAGACGCGCAACAAGCAGTTGCTGGAGTGGCTGAGGGCACACGGTAATGAGCTGGGGAGTTTTCCGGCGGAACTGATACTGTCGCTGATCGTCGGCCAGGCCGACAGTTACTGCCGCGCCTGGTTGTCGGGCCGGGTCAAGGGCAGCCCGAAGGCGTACCGGGACATGCTGGCACAGGCGGCGTGGCGGTCGTTGTGCACCACCGAACCCCAATGAAAATCTCTTGCAGGAGCTGGCTTGCCAGCGAAAGCGGTATGTCAGCCAACATTCATGGCGACTGACACGGCGCCTTCGCTGGCAAGCCAGCTCCTACAGGGGAAATGTGTTGGTTTTTCAGAGGCAAAAAAAGAGCCTCAAAGCTCTTTGATGGGGAGGAAGAGGAGCCGTGAGGCTCAAGATGCGCATGAAGCAGGCGGTGAGCTTGGTAGGGGTTCAGATCACTCACCACCTACGCAGCGGTTTGAGTCAACAAGCGGCTGCGCAAGTTCATCGTAAAAAGACCGAGTATTTCACTCAAGTACCACTAGTCGCATCCCCCGGCCAGCCGGCGCTACGCAACGCCTTGAGCAACGTTTCGACATCCAGCCCCTGCACCGCGTGCCCGTTGCCTTCGGCGGTGTCGGCGGCGAGCAAGGCATTGATGATGGCTTCTTCCACGGCTTCGGTGGCGGCCAGGAACAGCTCGCTGATGTGGTCGTTGTTGACCATGCTCAGGTTGTCGGTGGTCGGCGCTTTCTTGCTCTCATAGGCGGCCGGCGGCACGTGATCGTTACCGGTGGCGAAGGCGATGAAGATGTCGCCGCTGTGGTCTTCATTACCGCCGCCGGTGCGGGCCAGGCCGAGGCTGGCGCGCTGGGCCAGGCGCGTGCACTGGTGCGGCAGCAACGGCGCATCGGTGGCCAGGCAGACCACGATCGAACCCATGCCCGGGTGGGGCAACGAGGCCTTGAGGAACGGCGAATCGACCTGTTCCATGTAGCGCCCGACCGGATAACCATCGACACGCAGTTCATGACGGATGCCGTGGTTGGCCTGGACAATCGCCCCCACCGTCCAGCCACCCTGGGCGCTGTTCAAGCGTCGCGACGCGGTGCCGATGCCGCCCTTGAACTCGTGGCAGATCATGCCGCTGCCACCGCCGACATTGCCTTCGGCCACCGGGCCACCCGCCGCCGAGCGCACGGCTTGGGCCACGTGTTCAGGCTTCACGTGAAAACCGTTGATGTCGTTGAGCAGGCCGTCGAAGGTTTCCAGCACCACCGGCATGTTCCAGTAGAGACGTCCGTCATCGGCTTGCTGCTCGCGGTCGAGCACAATCAGCGCATCCCGCACCACACCCAGGCTATGGGTGTTGGTGAACGCGATGGGGCTGGTCAGCAATCCCGCTTCGCGAATCCATTCCAGCCCCGTGGCATCGCCATTGCCGTTGAGTACATGCACGCCGGCAAAACAGGGTTGCTGACTGGTGGAACCGGCACGCGGCTCGATGACGGTGACGCCCGTGAGGATGTCGCGGCCATTGGCTGTCCGGCCTCGTACATCGCTGTGGCCGACCCGCACGCCGGGGACATCGGTGATGGCGTTGAGCGGGCCGGGTTGCAGTTGGCCGAACGGGATATTCAGGTCGCGGGCGCGTGGTTTCATGGTTTTTCTCATCTTCAATTCGTGGCAGAAAAAAGGGTGTTTCGGGCACCGTAATCCCAATGTGGGAGCGGGCTTGCTCGCGAAGGCGTAGTGTCAGTCGCTATCAATTTTTGCTGATCCACCGCTTTCGCGAGCAAGCCCGCTCCCACAGGGACAGGCGGTGTGTTTATTGGCCGTTTTTGACCTTGCTCCAGATCCGCGTGCGCACGCGCTCGGTAGCCGGTGGCAAAGGCTGGAGGGTGAACAAGGTGGCCATGGCTTCGGCTGGCGGATACACGGCCGGGTTGCTGCGGGTCGCTTCGGCGACCAGCGTGGTCGCGCTGCGGTTGCCGTTGGGATAGTTGAGGTGGTCGCTGACCGGGGCGATGACTTCAGGGCGCATCAGGTAGTCGATGAAAGCCATCCCCTGTTCCGGGTGCGGTGCGTCCTTGAGCAGCACCAGCGTGTCGAACCACACCGGCGCGCCTTCCTTGGGCAGGCTGTAGGCGATCTTCACGCCGTTGCCGGCCTGCTCGGCGGTGGTCTTGGCTTCGAGCATCGCGCCGGACCAGCCGACCGCCACGCAGATGTTGCCGTTGGACAGGTCGCTGATGAACTTCGACGAGTTGAAGTAGGCGATGTGCGGACGCAACTTCAGCAGCAGCGCTTCGGCCTTTTTGTAGTCCTCGGGGTTGGTGCTATTGGGCGGCAGGCCGAGGTAGTGCAGGGCCACCGGCAGCATCTCCGACGGCGAGTCGAGCATGGCCACGCCGCATTCGCCGAGCTTGGCCAGGTTCTCTTCCTTGAACACCAGGTCCCAGGAATCCACGGGTGCCTTGTCGCCCAGCACCGCGCGCACTTTGTCGATGTTGTAGCCGATGCCGTTGGTGCCCCAAAGATACGGCACGGCGTACTGGTTGCCCGGATCGTTGTTGGCCAGTTTCGCCAGCAGATCGGCGTCCATGTTCTTGAAGTCCGGCATCTGCGAACGGGGCAGTGGGGCGAGGGCGCCGGCTTTGATCAGCGTGGGCAGACTGAAGTTGCTCGCCACCACCACGTCGTAGCCGCTGCGGCTGGTGAGTAACTTGCCTTCGAGTACTTCGGCGCTGTCGAAGGTGTCGTAGACCGGCGCAATCCCGGTGTCACGCTTGAAATCCTGCAGGGTGGTGGGGCCGATATAGTCGTACCAGTTGTACACGTGCACGGTCGGGGCTTCGACGGCAAAGGCCGGCAGCGACGCCGCCAGACAGGCGCCAAACCCCAGATTGAAATACAAGCGGTGACGACTCATGATGCGGCACTCCTGGCCTGCTATGGCCGGTGGTAATCAGGAGTTTGCAGCGTATCGACCGGGGTGACCTTCACCCATTCCCATCATGGGTTACTCGAAAGGGGTAGTGCTTGGACGCGTTGTTGAAAGAGATGCCGGTGCACCAGGGACTGGCGCGGGTCTTCACGGCGGTGGGGCGGGACGGTTTCTGGCGTGCGCTGGTCGATACTTTGCGCTTGCTGGTGCCGCTGGACAACGCCTTGGTAGCGCTGATGCGTCCGGGCCATGTGCCGCGCCTGCTGATCGATTTCGATGCCAAGGGCAGCACCGAAGAACATGAAGAACTGGCGGACTACAGCGCCGGCATGTACCTGCTCGATCCGTTCTATCAAGCCGCCTGTGCGGGCATTGCCGACGGTTTGCACAGCCTCGAATCCGTGGCCCCCGACCAATTCCAGCACAGCGAGTATTACCTGAGTTACTTCAGCGCCGTGGTCGGTGCGGACGAGTTGCAGTTCATGGTCAACGTCGACGGTGCCGTGCTCGGCCTGTCCCTCGGGCGTGCTTCGCGCTTTAGCCTTGAGGAACAGGGCCGCCTGCTCTGCGTGCGTGATTGGGTGTTGGCAGCGATGCGCCGCCACCTGGATTTGCTGCCGCCGGAAGGGCCGGTCGCCGAACCGCCGGCCGGCGATCTGGCGGCCTTGCTCGATCGCTTCGACGCACGCCTGACGCTGCGGGAAATCGAAACCGCGCGCCTGATTCTCCAGGGCTTCTCCAGCAAGGCCATCGCCCAGCAAATGGGCATCTCCCCGGAGACGGTGAAAGTGCACCGGCGCAACCTCTATCACAAGCTCAACGTGAACGGGCATGGCGAGTTGTTTGCCTTGGTGTTGCAGCCGCGCTGAACCTTGGTGGTTTGGTGAATGCATTGGCCCCTTCGCGAGCAAGCCCGCTCCCACACTGGATCTCGGCTCGTCACAACGCCTATGTGGGAGCGGGCTTGCTCGCGAAGGGCACGACTCGGTGTTACTGCCGAAACACCAACGCCTTCAACCCACACTCCACATCCGCATCGGGAAACTCCGGCGGGTTCTCCAGCCGCTGCTCGAATCGCAGGCTCGGCGCCTCACGAGTCACGCCATCGATCAGGAAGTCGGCGCCAAATGCCGGGTCGTTCATGCAGGCCAGCACGGTACCTTGCGGGCTGAGCAACTCCGGCAAACGGCGCAGCACGCGCTGGTAATCCTTGGTCAGCAAAAAGCTGCCTTTCTGGAACGACGGCGGGTCGATGATCACCAGGTCATAGGGGCCTTTGCCGATCACCTTGCCCCAGGACTTGAACAGGTCGTGGCCGAGGAAGCTGACCTTGCTCAAGTCGTGGCCGTTGAGCCGATGGTTGTCGCGGCCACGGCTCAGGGCCGGGCTGGACATGTCGAGGTTGACCACGTGGCTTGCACCGCCTTCGATGGCCGCCACCGAGAAACCGCAGGTGTAGGCGAACAGGTTCAGCACTCGTTTGCCCTGTGCATTGGCACGAACCCAGTCGCGGCCGTAGCGCATGTCGAGGAACAGCCCGGTGTTCTGCTTGCGGCCAAGATCCACCCGGTACTTCAGGCCGCCCTCGGTGATGGTCATTTCCTCGATGACTTCCCCAAGCAGCCATTCGGTGGTGCTTTGCAACAGGTAGCGATGTTGCAGCAACAGCGTATGGGCGCCGGATTTTGCCCACTGTTCAGACTGGGTGATTGCCATCAGCAACTGCTTCAAGTCTTCCAGTTGCGCCGCTTCCGGCTCCTTGAACAGCGCCACCAGCACCACGCCTTGCAACCAGTCCACGGTCACTTGCTCCAGCCCCGGCCAGCAGCGGCCACGGCCGTGGAACAGGCGACGGGTTTCGGCAGGGGCGGCCGCCAGGGCAGTCAGCACCTGTTGGTTGAGGGTGGCGAGGGCTTCAGGGTTCATCGGGGCGGGTCGGTCATTTGTAGGGGGCGGCATTTAAACATAATTGCGCACTCGACGGACCACACAAATCCCCCTGTGGGAGCGGGCTTGCTCGCGAAGGCGGTGTGTCAGGCAATACAGATGTCGACTGACACACCGTCTTCGCG
>NZ_JBWKXF010000081.1:0-16157 GCF_059422645.1 Pseudomonas sp. GW821-FHT01C01
CGGCCGACAGAAGTGTGCGGCCTCAAGCCTCAAATGCAGCACCCAAGGTGCTGCTAGCGCCGGTTTGACCGAGATCCCTTGGACCCACGCTTATGCCAGCCTCGCAAATCCGCCCCTCACCCGCGCCACTGCTCAAACCAGGAGAGACGGTGGTCTTGTTCGACGGTGTCTGCAAGCTATGCAATGGCTGGGTGAGGTTCTTGATTCGACATGACCGCCAGCGGCGCGTGCGGTTGGCGGCGGTTCAGTCACCCGAGGGGCAGGCTCTGCTCGCTTGGGCAGGTTTGCCCTTGGATCAATTCGACACCATGGCGGTGATCCGCGATCGACACTACTGGGAGCGTTCGGATGCATTTCTCGAAGTCATCGCCCAGTTTCCCGCACCTTGGCGCCTCGTGAACCTGTTGCGCATCTTCCCTCGCAAACTTCTGAATTGGACATACGACCGCATTGCGCTTAATCGTTATCGGCTCTTCGGAAAATACAACACATGCCTGTTGCCGGATCCTGATCATGAACAGCGCTTTTTGAAAGCGCCCCGATGAATGCCCTCACGCGTATCAACTGGATCGCCCGTGGGGTTGGCATTCATGTTTGGCTACCACGGTCTGATTCCCAATCTGACTAAAAGCTCGTCCATTTATATATCTGGATGAATGCGTATCAAATTAAAGCCCCCCTCTGCTTCGCCCCCTCACAAGCCATCATTCAAATTCTTTAATATAAAACCCAGCTTCAAACCATCAAAGGCGCTCAACATTCACACTCCATCGCGCCGAAAATTACCTCCCCCGCCAAATATACTCATCACCCATCATTATATTACACCTCATTGAACAGAAGTTATTAGGCGTATTCCAACACCCATATTTCCCACGAATTACACAACATATTAATAACACTCGGACTAACATCAATAACGCTCGCTGACTAATTATAACAATCATTGACACTAATGATGCAGACACCTTACAGTAGTAGCACTCTGCCAACGCCAAAACGACGCATCAACTTGTAAGTTAATGGAATGCTGAGTTTCTGAATTATTTCATTCCTGGTACAACGCATGAAATATATAGACGATATTACGAAACTCTTTACACGTTTTGGCGCCAATGCGGAGAACTACCAGGAAATACAACCGAACTATAAAGACTTCAAAGACGACCCGGTTACACCTGCGCCGGTTGAGCCAGAACCGTCGGCGGCCTTATCTCCCCTGACACCAACGCCAACGTCCCCAGTGTTTCTACTGGACGAGCCACAACCTTGTTTATTGATTGGCGCGCCGGTCGAGCCGGTGAAGACTGCTGCCCTCTCGCTACCTTCGCCCAAATCCCCTTCCCTGACCAATCCACCTGCGAGCTCTACTACGGGTGACCGTCAGCGATTGAGTGACCTGTTGCGTGAACTCAATCAGGTTCGTCGCGACGGTTTACCAGAAACGACTCGCAAGCGGACCAAGGCTAAGGTCATAGCTATCGTTTCGGCGAATGGTGGGGTGGGTAAAAGCACCGTCGCCGCTGGCCTCGCAAAATCACTTCGCAACTCTGGTGGGCGAACCATCGCGATTGATCTGGACCCTCAGAACGCGCTGTCCAGCCACTTGGGTATCACCAGGCTGGTTCCCGGGTTGATTCAGTTCAAAGAGCAGGACGCAGACTGGGGCGCTCATTGCCTGCCGGGCTTTAGCGACAGCGAATGCCTGCCCTTCGGTACTGGCGAGGTGAACGATCGCCGATTGCTCAAGCAGATGATGCTTGAAGATTCTGACTGGTTGAATCAGCACCTTGCTTCAATGAACCTCAGCGAAAACGATACCGTGATCCTGGACACTCCGTCGGGTGCGACCATCTACTCGCAACAGGCACTCGATGCAGCCGATCTGGTGCTGGTGATGACGGTGGCCGACGCGGCCTCCTACCTGGCACTGGACACCATGACCCAGTGGCTGGAAACCAGCCGGCGACGCGCGCAGCGGCACCGGTATGTGCTCAACCAACGGGATGACTCGCGTTCGTTCAGCAGGGACATGGGCGTGCTGTTTCTGCGGCGGCTCGGCGCTAACCTGATCGGGAGGATTCGCCTCGATCACCAGTTCAACGAGTCGCTGGCCTATGGTCGGGACCTGCTGCAGTACGCACCTGAGAGCATTGGTTGCCAGGATATTCGTTCGCTGTCAGGCGCGGTCCATGCCCTGCTTTTCGCGGATGCTTCCAGCCAGCAGGGCACGCCATGACCGTCCAGTTGAAACAGCCACCTGCAAAGACATGGTGGCTGCAGGAGCTATTGGATGCTCTCCAGGCACGCGTCAGTCGATGGCCCCTGCGTTGGCGCCAAGGCCTGAAGATCTCAGCCGGGTTTATCGCCGCGTTGTTGGTGCTGGGTATCCTCACTGCGCCGCTGAATCTGTATTCCCAGGCCGCGTTTGCCGCCGTCTGTTTCGCCACGAGCCTGATCATTCGCAAGCAAACCGGGCGTCTGGCAATCCTGACCCTGATCACCCTCTCGTTGATCGCTTCGCTGCGCTATATGTACTGGCGCCTGTCCGACACCCTGGGCTTCGACAACTGGCAGGATGCCGTATTTGGCTACGGGCTGGTGCTGGCCGAGCTGTATGCCTTGCTCGTCCTGGTCTTCGGCTATGTACAGAGCGCCTGGCCGCTGCACCGCAAACCGCAGTTTCTGCAACAGCCGCCCGCTGAATGGCCAACGGTAGATGTCTTCATCCCCACCTATAACGAAGCGTTGGGCATCGTCAAACTGGTGGTGCTTGCCGCCCAGGCCATCGACTGGCCCGAAGGCAAACTGCGGGTGCACATGCTCGATGACGGACGCCGGGAGGAATTCAAGGTTTTCTGTCAGCAGATTGGTGTCAACTACATCACCCGCGACAACAATCAACATGCCAAGGCCGGCAACCTCAACGAGGCGCTCAAAGTCACCGATGGCGAGTTCATTGCCATATTCGACGCCGACCACGTGCCCACCCGCTCCTTCCTGCAGATCACCATGGGCTGGTTTTTAAAGGACCCGAACCTGGCGTTGCTGCAAACGCCGCACTTCTTCTATTCACCCGATCCGTTCGAAAAAAACCTCGATACCTTTCGCTCGGTACCCAATGAAGGTGAGTTGTTCTACGGCCTGGTGCAGGACGGCAACGACTTGTGGAACGCGGCATTCTTCTGTGGCTCCTGCGCGGTGATCCGGCGTACTCACTTGCTGGAGGTCGGCGGTATCGCTACCGAAACCGTGACGGAGGATGCACACACGGCACTCAAGCTCAATCGTCGTGGTTTCAATACCGCTTACCTTGCCATCCCACAAGCGGCGGGATTGGCCACCGAAAGCCTTTCCCGACACATCAGCCAGCGCATACGCTGGGCGCGGGGCATGGCGCAGATTTTTCGGACCGACAATCCGTTGTTTGGCAAAGGACTGAACCTGGGGCAACGCATCTGCTACCTCAACGCCATGATGCACTTTTTCTACAGCCTGCCTCGCCTGGTGTTCCTGACCGCCCCCTTGGCCTACCTGATGTTCGACGCGCAGATTTTCCATGCCTCGGCGCTGATGGTCACGGTCTATGTGCTGCCGCATATTTTCCATTCCAGCCTGACCAACTCCGCCATTCAGGGGCGCTTCCGCCATTCCTTCTGGAACGAAGTGTATGAGTCGGTATTGGCCTGGTACATCATGCGGCCGGTACTGTTGGCCCTGATCAGCCCTTCGCTGGGTAAGTTCAACGTGACCGACAAGGGCGGCACCATCGAGGAGGACTATTTCAACTGGAAGCTCGCGCGGCCTTACATCGTCCTGCTGACCTTGAACATGATCGGTCTGGTGATTGGCGTGGTGAAACTGATCGGGAGTGATTCAGCCCAGGCCACTACCCTGCTGATCAACCTGGCCTGGACCGTGTACAACATCATCATCGTCAGCACCGCCGTGGCGGTGGCCACTGAGTCCTCTCAGGTGCGCAATGAACCCAGGGTGCCAGCGGATCTGCCCGTGCGGGTCTATCGCGAAGACGGCACCTGGTTCGATTGCATAACCCGGAACTTCTCACAAAACGGCGTGGGTCTGGCGCTGCCACCGCAGGTTGAGCTCAGCGTCAATGAGAAGCTGCGGGTCTGCATTCTGCGCACACCTCCCTCAAGCCTCTTTCCCGCAAAAACGATCTTCAGCAATGAGTACGAGGCGGGCGTGCAATTCGAGGGTTTGACCCTGCGCCAGCAAAGTGAGCTGGTGCGACTGACTTTCTCACGGGCCGACACCTGGGCCAACACTTGGGGTAACGGCCGCCTCGATGCGCCCATGTCGGCGTTACGCGAAGTCAGCAGCATTGGCTTTCGCGCCATCCTGCGCTTGTTCGTTGCAACCCTAAAGGACAGCCAGGCGCTGCTGCGCAAACGCCCGGACGCTCCATCACCTATAGACTCCACCGCGGACACGCAACGATCTTGAATCCTTCCACTCGCCGGACCTTTCTTCCTCGTCACTCACTCATGCTGATCGCCTGCTCACTCATGGGCTGGAGCGGCTGGGCGTTGAGTGCTGCCGCCCAAATCAGCGCCATAGAGCCGGCGGCGACGCCGGTCGCATCGTTGCCCGGGAGCGATGCCCCGGGCAACAGCTATACCCGCACCCTCAAGGAGCTGGGCAAAAGCTATTCGATGACCCTTAAAGGCGTGGAGGCTACCGACAGTGTGAATTTCGATGTGCGCGCCGATGAAGTCGTCACGGCTGCGCAGGTCACACTGCAGTACAGCTACTCACCGGCGCTGCTGGCCGACCTTTCGCAAATCAACGTGCTGATCAACGATCAAGTGGCCGCCAGCTTGCCCCTCCCGAAGGAAGAGGCCGGTAAATTGCAGACCCGGACCGTGCAGATTCCGCCGCAGACCATCACCGAATTCAACCGGCTCAGCCTGCAGTTCATTGGTCACTACACGATGCAATGTGAAGATCCTTTGCACTCCAGCCTGTGGGCCAGGATCGGCAACGAGAGCCAGCTGAGCCTCCAGGTGACCTCGATTAAACAGCCCAACGACCTGTCCGCCCTGCCGCTGCCCTTGTTTGATCGTCGAGACGCCTCGCCCCTGAAGCTGCCCTTCGTGTTCGCCGGACGCCCGGGCGGCCCTGAGCTTGAGGCCGCCGGTATCCTGTCGTCCTGGTTTGGCGCCTTGGCCAGCTACCGCGGTGCAACCTTCCCCGCCAGCCTCACCAGCCTGCCGGCCAAAGGCAACGCCGTGGTGTTTGTCAGCGGCAGCGAATCAACGACTTTGAATGGCTTGCCGATCAAAGAGGCCACGGGGCCGACATTGACCCTCATAAGCAACCCGAATGATGCTCAGGGCAAACTGTTGATCGTCTCCGGGCGCGATGGCGCCGATCTCAAGGTCGCCGCGACCGCGTTGGCCCTCGGCGGCAAGGCCTTTTCCGGGCAGAGCGTGGTGATCGACCGGATCGACTCGCTCAAGCCACGCCAACCGTACGACGCGCCAAACTGGCTGCCCTCCAATCGCCCGGTTCGTCTGGGTGAACTGGCGAAGCCCGCAGAACTCAATGTGTCGGGCTATAACCCGGGACAAATGACGGTTGCGCTACGCTTGCCACCCGATCTTTTCAATTGGCGTGAACCCGGCGCGCAACTAGACCTGAAATACCGCTATACGCCGCAACCGGTCTCCACCAATTCCTCGTTGCTGATCAGTTTCAACGACACCTTTATCAAGTCGATCGACCTGCCTTCGATCGAGAAACTCGGCAACAGCGACAGCCTGCTGTCGATGCTCAAAACCGACGACAGTCTGGCCCGCACCTCGCGCATGCTGTTGCCGCTCAATTCAGTCGCGCTGCAATCGCGCCTGCAATTTCGTTTTATGTATGACTACATCAAACAGGGCGAATGCCGCGACATCATCATCGACAACATGCGCGGTGTGATCGACCCGGATTCGACCCTGGACCTCAGCCAATACGAACATTTTATGGCCATGCCCAATCTCGGGGTGTTCAAGGACAGTGGCTTCCCGTTCACCCGCATGGCCGACCTTTCTGAAACATCAGTGATCCTGCCCAACGAGCCAGGCCCGGCCGATCTGAGTGCTTATCTGACCCTGCTGGGCCGCTTCGGCGACTCCACCGGTTATCCGGCCACCGGCGTGAAGGTAGTCCACCCCGACCAGGTGGCCGAGCAAAGCGACCGGGATTTGCTGGTGCTTGCCTCGGGCAACAATCAGCCGCTGCTCGATCAATGGCAAAGCCATCTGCCGGCCAAGGGCGAAGAGGCTGCGCAGTACTTTGAACTGTCTGACCTGCCCTTGCGTCTGCGCAACTGGGTCAGCCCGGATACGAAAGTCAATCTGCGTGAAGCGCGCAGCAGCTTCAGGTTTACCGCTGACGACGGCAGTGCTTATCTGACTGGCTTCGAATCGCCGCTCAAGAGTGGGCGCAGTGTGGTGTTTATCGCCAGCGCAAGGCCCAACGGCTTGACCGACGTAACCAACGCCCTGCTCAGCAGAGAAGAAAACGCCCACGAGTTGCAAGGCAGTCTGGTGGTGGTCAGAGGCAAGCATGTCGAATCGCTGGTCGCCGAGCAGGACTACTACGTCGGGAGCCTGGGCCCATTGCGCTATCTGCAGTGGTACCTCTCGCAAAACGTGATGGCGCTCATGCTGTTCACTCTCGTCGGGGTCCTGCTACTTGCTTCGATGGCCTATCTGGCTCTGCGCTTACGGGCTAAACGTCGTCTTGGTCAATGAGCCGTGCATGCCCGTGTCGTCCATGATCAGCCGGGGTGTTTCACTTCGCCAGTGCCTGCACGGTAACGCGCGCAGGTTGAGCGCTGTGCTGGCGCTTGCCCTGCTGGCGCCGGCGATAGCGGCCGCAAAATCCTGCGAGTCGCCAGCCTGGCCACTGTGGCAAACCTATGCAGCGCGCTTCGTCCAGGCCGACGGCCGGGTTCTGGAATCGAGCGTGGAGAACAATCACAGCACCTCTGAAGGGCAGTCCTACGGCATGCTCTTCGCACTGATCGGCAACGATCAGCCACGCTTTGACAAACTCTGGCGCTGGACTTCAGCCAACCTCGCAGGCTCCTCCACCGCCACACGCCTGCCGGGCTGGTTATGGGGGCAAGGCACGGACGGTCAGTGGCGCCTGCAAGACGCCAATTCGGCCGCCGATGCCGACCTGTGGATCGCCTACGCCCTGCTCGAAGCCGCACGGCTGTGGCATCGGCCGGACTATCGCCAGGACGCCCTGCAACTGATGGCGACGATTGAAGCGCAATTGGTCGTCAAGCTGCCCGGGCTGGGCCCGATGGTATTGCCTGGACCACAGGGTTTCATCCAGCCGGACGCTCTCTGGCGCCTGAACCCCAGCTACCTGCCACTGCCACTGTTACGGCGGCTGGCCAAGGAAGCCCCCACCGGGCCCTGGCAAGCGATTGCCAACAACACCGCGACGATGATTGCCCAATCAAGCCACCACGGGTTTGTCGCTGACTGGGTCGGTTATCAAGGCACTTCAGCGCAATCGGGTGCCTTCGTCAGCGATCCGGTCAAGGGCGACACGGGCAGCTACGATGCCATCCGCGTGTACCTCTGGCTGGGCATGAGTGATACCTCCGAACCGCTGGCAGCGCTCTTGCTCAAACGGCTGGACGGCATGGCCCGAAGCACTGTCGCGACAGGTTTCCCACCGGAAACAGTCCAGGTTCTCCACGGCAGTGTTCAGGGCCAGAGCCCGTTCGGATTCTGGGCTGCACTGATTCCCTACCTGGAGGCCAAGGGGCAACCCGGGTTGGCCGATCAGCAACGACACCGCGTGGAACTCGCCTTGCAAGAGGCGCTGGCCAGGCCTGATGCCGACGCCGGTCCGCCGCGTTACTACAACTTCATGCTTAGCCTGTTCGCGCTCGGCTGGGCAGATAAACATTACCGATTCCGGGAAGACGGAACGCTGAAACTTTCCTGGGAGACCGCATGCACCCGCACCACCGCACGCTAGCCATCACCGTCCTGAGTGCATGGACGGTCGCTGCTGCCCACGCTCAAAGTCCTGCACCACAGACATTACTCGTCGAGCAAGGACACTACTGGCAGTTACACAAAAACCCGCAACGCGCTGCGGAAGTCTGGTTGAAAGTCCTGCTGCTGGACCCGGTCCAGGTAGACGCACTGTATGGCCTGGGCTTGATCGGCGTGCAACAGGGCAACTCACAACAGGCGCAGCAATACCTTGCCCGCTTGCAGGCCATCCAGCCAGCGCCTCGGCAGGCACTGCAATTGGCGCAGGACATCAGCGTGGCCCAACCGCAGAACCAGCAGCGCCTGGAAGAGGCTCGGCGCCTCGTCGATGCCGGTGAGCGTGACAAGGCGACCGTCGTGTTTCGCTCGCTGTTCGAGGGCCGTCCACCTCAAGGTACGATCGGCCGCGAGTATTACAACAACCTTGCCTTCAATCAGGCTGACTGGGCTGAAGCACGCAGCGGACTGCAGCGCCTGCAACGTGAGATGCCCAATGACTCGATCGTCGCGCTGTTTTACGCCAAGCATCTGGTCCGCCATGAAGACAGCCGTGCCGAGGGCATCCGCGCCCTGGCCGCGCTGACCCGGCGTACTGACATTGCCGGTGATGCCGACGAAAGCTGGCGCCTGGCGCTGACCTGGATCGGTCCGCCCAACCCGGCACAAGCGCCGTTGTTCGAGGAGTATCTCAAGACGCATCCGGATGACGTGGAAATCCGCGCGCAGATGAACAAGGGCAAGCAACAGGCGGCAACGACGGCCAGCAAGGAATGGCAACCGCCCGTCGAAGTCGCGCGCGGCCTCAAGGCGCTCAAAGAAGGCGATCAGGCTACCGCCGAACAGGCTTTTCAAGCGCGCTTGAAAGCCCAACCCGATGATGCTGACGCACTGGGCGGCCTTGGGGTTGTTCGCCAGCAGCAACACCGACTGGCCGAAGCGGAAAAGCTTCTGGATCAGGCCACGCGACAACACGACGGCAGCCACTGGCAAGTTGCGCTGAACGAAGTGCGCTACTGGTCTGCGTTGCAGCAGGCCCGCGACGCCCAGGCCAAAGGCCAGACAACCCAGGCACAGGTCTTGGTAAACCAGGCGCTGCAGCTTAATCCAAACGGGGCGGACGCTCGCCTCGCCCTGGCGGACATTCAGGCCAGCGCGGGCCAGTTCGATGACGCTCAGCGCAACTATCGCCAGCTGTTGAACCTGCGCCGCGACGACCCTCAAGCACTGGAAGGGCTGGTCAATGTGCTGCTCAAGAGCGGCAAGAACGATGAAGCCCTGCAACTGATCAACAGCCTGCCGGCCACCGGACAGGCAAGGATCGGCCAGTCCGCACGTCTGCAAGCCTTGCGCGCGACGCAACTGGCCGCCGTCGCCGAGCAACGCAACGACCTGCCCGCTGCACGTAACGCCTTGCAAGACGCGCTGCGCTACGAACCGGACAACATCTGGACGCGTTTCGCCCTGGCCCGCCTGAACCTGGCGATGGGCGAACCCCAGAAGGCGCGGGACCTGATCAACGCCATGCTCCAGGCCCACCCCGACAATGCCGATGCGCTTTACGTCAGCGCCTTGCTGTCGGTCCAGATGGGTGAATGGAAAGCCGCCCAGACAACGTTGGGACGCTTGCGCCCCGACCAGCGCACCCCGGACATGGAAGCGCTGGCCGCCGATGTCAGCTTCAACCTGCAACTCAACCAGGTGATCGAGTTGGGCAAACGTGGACAGCGCCAGGAAGCCCTGACTTTGCTCGAGCGCATTCAGCCGATGGCCAACAACAGTCCGGACCGCACAGCGAGTCTGGCCTCGGCCTATGTCGACATCGGCGAGCCGGCCCGTGCGCTGGCGCTCATGCGCGGCCAGTTGCAACACACCGCTGCGCCCTCGGCGGACTTCATCCTGCAATACGCCGCTGTCCTGCTTAAATCCGGAGAAGACGCACAGGTCAACGAGATTCTGCGCGACCTTCAGAACAGGCCCTTGAACGCGCCGGCTCGCAAGCGTTTCGACGACCTGCTCTATCTCTATCGCATCCGCCAGGCTGACCAGTTGCGTGAGCGAGGCGATCTGGCCAACGCCTATGACACGCTGGCGCCTGCACTGGCGCAACGTCCCGGTGACAGCGCTGCCATCGCGGCCCTGGCGCGGATGTACTCGGCAAACGGCGACACGGCAAAAGCCCTCGATCTCTACAAACCGCTGTTACAACGTCAGCCAAACGACCCGCAACTGCTGTTGGGTGCCGCCGACGCGGCGGTGTTGGCACATGACACGGCCTTTGCCGAACAGGCACTGCAACAGCTGCTCAAGACCGAATCCGGCAACCCTCAAACGCTGACAGAGGCCGCTCGCCTCTACCAGAACATGGGCAAGACCGGCACGGCGGCCGATCTGCTGCGCAAAGCGGTGGCCATCGAACAGAGCGAGAAACGCAGAAGCCAGGGCGGCCAAGTGGCAGGCTCGACAGTGGCACCCAACCCTTTTGCCGGGGTGTCGGGTCCACGTAACGAAGTCAGTCGCGACACCTTGCTGGCAGCCATCCCACCACCGGTTCAAGAGATGCCAGGCCGTATGACGTCCGACACCCCTTTTGTCATCGGCGCTTCGCCAAGACCGCAGCAAGCGAGCAATCCATTCGAGTCGCAACTGCCGCGCGCAACACTGGCGAGCGAGGACATCAGCCCCGCGCAACTGGCGCTGAATAAAATCCTTCAGGAGCGCAGTGCCTACGTCACTCAGGGCGTGAGCATTCGCAGCAACAACAGTGAGTCGGGGTTGAGCAAACTGACCGATATTGAAACACCGCTGGAAATCAATATTCCGCTGGATGAAAGCCGCATCGCGCTGCGCGTGACGCCCGTTTCGCTGAACGCCGGCAGTGCCAGCAGCGAGGCGCTGTCGCGTTTCGGTAACGGTGCCCAGGGTGGTAGCGCCGGTTCGCAAAAAGCCGAGGGTGTAGGCCTTTCCGTCGCCATTCAACGGCCCGCGGATGGGCTCAAAGCCGATCTCGGCACCACTCCGCTCGGCTTCAAATACAGCACCGCCACGGGCGGTATCAGCGTTGATCGCCCCGTGAGCGACACCTCTAATGTCCGTTACGGCGTGAGCGTTTCCCGGCGTCCGGTGACTGACAGCGTCACCTCGTTTGCCGGCACCACGGACAAACGCAGCGGGCAGTCCTGGGGCGGCGTGACCGCCAACGGCGGGCGTGGCCAATTGAGCTTTGACGACAACGAAGTCGGCGCCTATGGCTACGCCTCCTGGCACCAGCTATTGGGCAACCATGTCGAGTACAACAGCCGCAGTGAACTGGGCAGCGGTGTGTACTGGTACCTGCAAAATGCAACGGACAGCAAGCTGACCGTCGGCCTGAGCATGACCGGCATCAGCTACGCCAACAATCAGGACTTTTTCACCTATGGCCACGGTGGCTATTTCAGCCCGCAGACGTTCTTCGCCCTGGGCGTACCGGTGACCTGGGCACAACGCACCGGACGCTTGACGTATCAGGTCAAGGGTTCGGTCGGCGTGCAGCATTTCGAGCAAGACAGCGCCGACTATTTCCCGACCGACAAAGCCCTGCAGGCAGCCTCGGGCCTGCGTTACGCAGGGCAAAACAAAACCGGGATCGGCTACAGCGTCGCCGCGGCGGCTGAATACCAGGTCGCTTCGAACTTCCTGCTGGGCGCCAATCTGGGCCTGGACAACGCCCGCGACTACCAACAACTCAGCGGTGCCCTGTCTTTGCGCTACCAGTTCGAGGAGTTGAGCGGCCCCATGAGCCTGCCGGTCAGCCCGTACACCTCACCTTATTCCAACTGATCATTCTGGAGCTTTCGATGCCCACTTCTGCCCTTGCCGGCCTGACTCTTCTTGTACTTGGGGAGAGCCATATGAGCCTCGCGGACCACTTGCTGGAGCCGTTGCACGACAACCTGACTCGCCAAGGCGCCCAAGTTCATTCCATCGGTGCCTGCGGTGCCAGCGCCGGCGACTGGCTGATCAGCAAGAAGGTCGACTGCGGCGCCGAGCGCAAAGGCAACGACAAGATCGTGATCAAGGGGCGCGAGGCAACCACCACTCCGATCCAGGACCTGATCGCCGCCGACAAGCCTGACCTGGTGGTACTGGTCATCGGCGACACCATGGCGTCCTATGACAAGCCAGTGTTTCCAAAGGCTTGGGCATGGCAAAGCGTCACCGGCCTGGCCAAGGCCATCGCGGCCACCGGGACCCGTTGCGCCTGGGTAGGCCCGGCCTGGGGCAAAGCCGGTGGCATGTACCAGAAGAATGATGCCCGCACCCAATTGATGTCGCAGTTTTTGGCCGCGAACGTGGCGCCTTGCACCTACATCGATTCGCTGACGTTCTCCAAACCCGGGCAGTGGATCACCACCGATGGGCAGCACTTCACCGTCGCCGGTTATCAATCCTGGGGCAATGCGATTGGTGGTGCGTTGGCCAAACTGCCCGCCGACACCGTCAGCAGCACAGGAGCCGGCAAATGATCCGATCCGCATATGGCTGGGCGCTGTTCGCGCCCTTGATGCTGAGCCTGCACGCCCAGGCCGCCGACATTGCCCTGTACCCGACGGGCCCGGATCAGGACTCGGCCTTCCTGCGCTTTATCAACGCCGCCGACCGCCCCTTGCAGCTGCTGGCCGAAGGCTCACGGGCCAGCCTCAGACTCGAGGGTTCGCATGCCGTGTCCGACTACCTGCCCGTGCCCGCCAACCAGTCGATCAAGGGCACTCTGGAACTCGACGGTAAAAGCCAGCCGCTGGACATCCAGGTGGCGGCAGGCGAATTCGCCAGCGTGATCGCTTTGCCAGACAGCGCTCAAGGTATCCGCCAGGTCGTCATCCGTGAGCAACCCGACGACTTCAATAGCCTGAGAGCCTCGCTGGCATTTATCAGCGCCGACCCCGCATGCACCCAGGCCGGTTTGCGCGCTGCGGGGAAGAACGCCGACCTGTTCAAGGAGGTGGCCGACGGTAGCGTACAACGCCGAGCGATCAACCCGGTCAGCCTGTCGGTTCAATTGGTCTGCGCCCAGACCAACGTCGGTGCCCCGCTTGACCTGGGCCAGCTCAAGGTCGGCGAGCGCTACAGCGTTGTGCTGCTACCTGGCGCAAATGGCCCTTACCTGTTGCTCGCGACTGACGTCCTGGCCCACTGATCGGATCGCGCCACCACCATGGTTTTTGCCTCTCTCGAGTTTCTGACGTTGTTCCTGCCGCTGTTCCTGGCTGCCTATGCAGTGTGCCCAGCCGCGTGGCGCAACGTCACGTTACTGATCGGCAGCTGGCTGTTCTATGGCTGGTTGAGCCCACGGTTCCTCGCGGTGCATGTGCTGCTGACGATCACGGCGTGGGTCGGCGGCTTGCTGATTGACGCCTTACGGGAACAGGGCAAGGGCCGTGTGCGACTACTCACGGCGCTGATCGTGCTCAACACGGCGGTGCTGTGCTGGTACAAGTACGCCAACATCGTTGCCGGCACGTTGATCGATACCCTCACCGGGTACGGCGCCATGCCCCTGGACTGGCAGCGGGTCATCATGCCGGCGGGGCTGTCGTTTATCGTATTGCAGGCGATTTCCTATCTGGTGGATGTGCATCGCCGTACCGTGCCGGTTGAACGCAGTTTCATTAACTACGCCACTTATATTTCGATGTTCGGCCACTCGGTCGCAGGCCCCATCATTCGCTATGACTGGGTTCGGCGGGAGCTGAATCAACGTTACTTCAACTTGCAGAATTTCTCGCTGGGCGCACGCCGGTTCATGGTCGGGATGTGCATGAAGGTCCTTGTGGCCGACACCCTGTCGCCCGTGGTCGATGTGGCGTTCAGTTTGCCGAACCCCAGCTTCTCCGACGCCTGGGTTGGCTGCCTTGCCTACTCCCTGCAACTGTTCTTCGACTTCGCCGGCTACAGCGCCATGGCCATTGGGCTGGGACTGATGCTGGGTTTTCACTTTCCCGAGAACTTCGACCGTCCGTATCTGGCCAACAGCATCCAGGACTTCTGGCGCCGTTGGCACCTGTCGCTGTCCAGCTGGTTACGTGACTATCTGTACATTTCGCTGGGTGGCAATCGCAACGGCACCTGGAAAACCTACCGCAACCTGTTCCTGATCATGGCCATCGCCGGCCTCTGGCACGGTGGCGATAGCTGGAATTATCTGCTGTGGGGCAGCGCCCATGGCATTGCGTTGTGTGTGAACCGTGCCTGGAACAGCTCTACCCTGCCCCCGGTACCGCCGGTGCTTGCCCATGGGCTGACACTGCTGTTCGTCTGCCTGGCCTGGACACTGTTCCGCGCCCCCGACTTCCATAGCGCGCTGAATCTGTATGCGGGACAGTTCGGCCTGCAGGGCATCGCCCTCGGTGACGAACTGTCCGCGACCCTGCGCCCGGTACACGGCCTTGCGGGATTGCTGGGTGTGTTCGGTGTCGTCGCACCGCTGCTGCGCCCTTACTGTGAGAAGAAACTGGGCGGCATTGCGTTTTACGCCGCCGCCCTTTGGCCCATCGCCGGTTTCATGCTGTCGTTCGCACTGATCGCCAGTCGCGAAACCGTACCCTTCCTGTACTTTCAATTCTGATGACGCCCCCAAAGCACACCCCGCCCCCCGTAGCAGCTGACGAGCCTGCGAGGCTGCGTTCGAGGACCCAGTCCTCGCAAATCCTGCGCGCACAGTTTGCGTGGTTGCTTGATTTAACGACTGCTTCGCAGTCGAACGCAGCCTCGCGGGCTCGGCAGCTGCTACGGACACAGCGCTGCGCCGTATTTCAATGTTGTGGAGATACCGATGCCCGCTCAACCAGATGATTTGGCGACACGCAGCAGTCGGCTGGCAGGCGTGACGCTGTTGATATTCCTGTTCGTCGGACTGCTGTCCTCTGGCCGTCTGATTGTTTCAGGGCAGATCTCGCTGTTACCCGATAAAGTGCTGACCCCGCAGATTTTTGACGGTGAAATCACTCACCGGATCGCCAGGGAACTGTCGAACGCTCAGCTCCCCACGACCTTCGCCGAGCTGGAGCGCGGTGTCAGTTGGCTGCTCCTCGGTGACACCGGGCCAAGGGTTCGCTCGGGTTGTCCTGACTGGTTGTTTTTGGCCGAAGAGCTCAAGGTCAATCATCAAGCACAGCGCAATGCCGATGCCAAAGTCCAGGCAGTGATTGATATAAAGCAGCAGCTCTCGCAACGTGACATCAGCCTGCTGGTGGTCATTGTTCCAGACAAGAGCCGCATCGCTTCCGAGCAGCGTTGCGCTCTGCACCGCCCAGCCGCTCTCGAAGGGCGCATCCAGGCCTGGACCTCGAAGCTGGATGTCGGTGGTGTGTCGAATCTGGACCTCACCGGTGCGCTGACGCCACTGGGGGCCAGTGCCTGGTTACGCACCGATACGCACTGGAGCGAATCCGGCGCGAAGGCGGCGGCCGATGCCATCACACAGCGCCTGAAGACCCTGGGCATCAGCGCAACGCCACACAGATCGTTCAACGAAAGTCATGCCCCGCTCGCGGTGCGACCTGGCGATCTGGTCCATCTGGCAGGCATCGACTGGTTGCCGCTCAAATGGCAACCCGCACCGGAAATGGTCGCCCAAACCAGCACCCACGAACTTCCCGTTGCGTCAGCTGCCAGCCCTGACACTGAGGCAGACCTCTTTGGCGATGCCGACCTCCCCAACACCGTGCTCATCGGCACCTCATTCTCACGCAACTCCAACTTCGCAGGGTTTCTGCAGCAGGCACTGGGCGCCCCCGTAGGTAACTTCGCCAAAGACGGTGGAGCGTTCTCTGGCGCGGCAAACAGCTACCTCAACAACCCGGCCTTCAAAGAAACGCCGCCAAAGCAAATTATCTGGGAAATCCCGGAGCGGGACCTGCAGTCGGCTTACATCGACCCCATTGCCTATCGCTCGTTGCGGTAAGTCAATCGCATACCATCCCTGTCATGTCGTCGTCACATTCACCAAGCACAATGCGATCAGCCAAATGGATTTGGCCCATCTACAGAAAGCCCGGCCGACGCCGTAATGCTGTTCAGTTAAGGATTCTGTAGGAGCGAGCTTGCTCGCGATGGACTCAAGAGCGCCGCGTTTAGTCAGTA
>NZ_JBWKXF010000082.1:0-15766 GCF_059422645.1 Pseudomonas sp. GW821-FHT01C01
ACGCCACGGTCATCGCCGGGTTCGCCATTGGCATGGACGCCGCGGTCATCGCCGGGTTCGCCATTGGCATGGACGCCGCGGTCATCGCCGGGTTCGCCATTGGCATGGACGCCGCGGTCATCGCCGGGTTCGCCATTGGCATGGACGCCACGGTCATCACCGGGCTCATCATGGGTGCCGCTGCGTCCTGAGGACGAGACCGATCCGGAGTGGCCCGAACCGCTGTTGGCACTGCCATGGCCACTGTTGCTGCCATGGTCGCCGCTATGGCCGCTGCCGCTGTTGCCGCCGCCGCTTCCACCATGACTGCCACCGCCACCGCCACCGCCACTACCACCGCCGCCGCCGCCACCACTGCCGCCGCCGCCACCACCTCCGCTACCGCCACCACCGCCGCCACTTCCGCCACCACCACCGCCGCCACTACCCCCATCCTTGGCCTGAGCACTGGATACTCCGGACAGGTTGTCCGGAATCAATACGGTAGACGCCGACAGAACCGCGCCAATAGCTACTGCCAGTAAAAGCTTATTGATGTGCATGTCGTTCTCCGTTTTCTTATTCAGAATGGAACGTTGATTAACATTGCAATGTGCTGCTTTTTTTTCCCGTAGGAACTTTGTAAACAGTCCAACGAATCGATTTATTCGGCTGGAGCGTTGAAAAAGAATGCAACGTACGACGCGACCTTGTTCCCGAGGGTCAGTGAATGCTTGAGGCCAGTTCGAAAATCGGGATGTACATCAGGATCACGATCACCCCGATCAACAGGCCGATGAAGGTCATGAGCAAGGGTTCGAACAGCCGCACGAACCATTCGATCCAGCGGCTGATTTCTTCGTCGTAGAAGTCGGCGCTGCGCTCCATCATCTGCCCGAGGTTGCCGGACTGTTCGCCGGCGCGCAGCAGGCGCAGGGACACGGGGGTCACCAGTTGATTGAGTTCCAGCGCGGCAGAGAGCGATTGCCCCTCGCGCACCCGGTCGCAGGCCTGGTCCAGGCGTGCGCGGGAGGCGACGGTGAGCAAGCCACGGACCATGCCCATGGCGGTGACCAGGGGAATGCCGCCTTGCAGCAGAATACCCAGTGAACGGTAAAAGCGCGCCAGTTCATACATGAAGATGCGCTGGTGCACCGCGGGGAGTTTTTCGATCAGGCGGTCCAGTCCCCGACGAAAGGCCGGTTGGCGCTGGAGCAGGGCGAGAGCGACGATGATGGCCAGCAGGCCACCGAAGAATTCGCCCTGGTGGGTGTGAAGGAACATGCCGCAGCTCATCAGGATCTGCGACAACCATGGCAGGTTCGACCCCAGCCCTTCAAACACCAGGCTGAAGCGCGGTACGACATAACCCATCAAAAACAAAACCACGCCACCTCCCACCACCAGCAACAGCATGGGGTAGATCGAGGCGCTGACGATCTTCTGGCGAACCTCGTCCATGCGCTGGCGATAGCTGACATATCGGCCCAGGGCATCGCCCACGGCACCGGTCTTTTCACTGGACTGCACCAGCGCAACGTACAGTGGGGGGAACACGGCCGACAGCTGGCTCAATGCCTGGGAAAACGATTTGCCCTCGTAAAGCAAGCGGACCAGTTCGCTCAAGGTTTTGCGGGCTTGTGGCGCGCTTTCCTTTTCCGCCAGGCTTTCCAGCGCATCGATCAACGGCAGGCCGGCATTGAGCAACGTGGTCAGTTCCTGGCTGAACAACACCAGGTTGAAGGTCTCGCGTTGCTTGAGACGCAATGCGCGCCAATGCCGCTCGGCGTGCAGGCTGACAACCCGCAGGCCCTGGTCTTCGGCAATGCGCCTGGCTTCGCTGTGCCCCGGTGCCTCGACGGTCATTGCAACGACACCGGCCTTGCCGACGGCTTTGAGATGAAAGCGCATGGTCGCCGTTCCCGTCAGTTCCAGTTGGTGACTTCGGCGTTCTCGCCTTCGCCACCGGGCTGCCCGTCCTTGCCCATGGACAACAGGTCGTACTCGCTGTTTTCACCGGGATAGCGATAGGCGTAGTTGTGGCCCCATGGGTCTTGCGGGAGTTTTTTCTGCAGGTACGGGCCGGTCCAGTGCGGTTCGTCGGCGGGAGCAGTGACCAGCGCCTGCAAGCCCTGTTCGGTCGACGGGTAATGGCCGACCTCCAGGCGGTAAAGGTCCAGGGCTTTGCTCAAGCCTTCTATCTGCGCCTTGGCCACTTTCACTTCGGAACGGCCGAGTTGGGCGAAATACTTCGGCGCCACGATGCCGGCCAACAACCCCAGCACCACCAGCACCACCAACAGTTCGAGCAGGGTGAACCCACTTTGGGTTCGCCGGGCATAACACAGTCGCTGATTCATGATGACCTCATAACAGTCGGCAGCAGAGTTGCCATGTAGTTGCATGCAATTGCCATGCTCATGATTGGTGATCCTTCTGCACCCCCCGTGCTATGGGCCTTCTCACTTACGGCACAGTGCTTGCGTATGGCTGTTCCACGACTGGCCATTGGGGCAATACCCCCAATTTTCGGGGCCGGGAAGGGGAGGTATAACAATGAAATCACTCACCACCGGGTTGCTGGGTCTGCTTGTGTTGACCGGCGCCGCACAGGCCGATGTGTTTGTTTCCGTGGACGCCAAAGGCAGCTATGTCCTGTCCAATGTCCACCGCCCGGGACGCCACTATGAACGGGTGATCCATGAGCCCGATGCGGCGGTCGTCAGCCTCGACCAGCAGCCGCAGATGATCGCCGCGCAACCCTATGCCGAGCTGGTGTCGGCGGCGGCCACGGCCAACGAACTGCCGGCGGCGCTGCTGCACGCGGTGATCAAGACCGAATCCCGTTACAACGCCCGCGCTACCTCGCCCAAGGGCGCTCGCGGACTGATGCAGTTGATGCCCGACACCGCCCGCGAAATGGGTGTGACCAACGTCTACGACCCCAAGGCCAACATCCAGGGTGGCGCCCGCTATCTCAAGCGCCTGATGACGATGTTCGACAACGATATCCGCCTCGCCGTGGCGGCCTACAACGCTGGCCCGCAAGCGGTGCTCAGCCGGGGCAACGTGGTCCCGCCGTTCGCCGAAACCCAGCGATATGTGCCCAGCGTGCTGAACCAGTATCGGCTTTTACAGGGGTTGTCGGCGGATGCGCCGCTGTGATCGAAACCCCGGGGTAGTTTTCCCCAATAGTGGGGAAAAGTGGCCCCGGAGAGAAAGTGGGGGATTGGGTGGGGAATATCCCCCGGCTTATCAAGTCGTGAACATAACTGGCTGATTAATAACCTATTTTTTTGTGGCACGCGGATTGCTCCAGACGAATTGTCGAGAAGCATTCCCTGATAACCCGAAGCGAGGCCCGAGTTCATGATCGGTATTTCCCACGCTCCGTCCTTGATCAATTTGCTTCGGGTAGCTGCCGGCGATTGCCTGACCTTCAAGCTGCAGAACCTGCTGACCTCCCCCCCGTGGGAGCGAGCTTGCTCGCGATAGCAGACTGGCAGTCGACATCGCTGGCGACTGTAAAGCAGCCATCGCGAGCGAGCTCGCTCCTACAAGGGGCGGGCAAGGCAGGAACAGATCGGTAAGAGGAATGTTGTTATGGACAGGACCATCACAATCGCTGGCAGCGCGCTGATTCTTGGAATGGCATTGATCGTGTTCGGGGTATGGCGGACCAAGCCCCCGACTGCGCTCAACGAAGTCGCCTTGCCCGACACCTGGAGCGACCAGACGCTGGAGCGTGACGGGGTTTCGGTGGCCCTTGATGTAAAGCCCCCGGCCAAGGACGGTGTACTGCGTGAGGGTGGCGTTGCCGATGCGCAGTTTCGTGTGACGGACAAAGCCTCCGGCCAACCCTTGTCCGGCGTCGCGCCAGGTGTTCGGGTCATACCCGGCGATACCCCCTAAGAGGAAACTGACATGAACCGATTCGCACATTGCGGCCTGCTGACGTTCTGCCTGTTGGCCATCGGTATCGACCAGGCCCTGGCTCACTCGGAGAGCGAGCACGGCGGGCACGACATGCCGACCAGGTCCGCCAGCCCGGAGACCGCCCGGATCAAGTTTGCCGACGTGGCCCTGCTGGACCAGAACGGCCAGGTCGTCAACCTGGAAAAAGACCTGGTGAGCAACAAGATCGTGGTCATGGGCTTCATCTACACCAGCTGCACCACGGTCTGCCCGGTGGTGTCCTCGATCATGGGCAAGGTGCAGAAACAGTTGGGTGCGCGGGTCGGCACCGAGGTGCAACTGGTGTCGATCAGCATCGACCCGCAGCGTGATGATCCCCAACGCCTGAATGACTACGCCCGCACCTTCCAGATAGGGCCGGGCTGGAGTTGGCTGACCGGTTCGCAGCAGTCGGTCGATGCCACCCTCAAGGGCCTGGGCGCCTACAGCGAAGATTTCAGGAACCACTCGCCGCTGATTCTGGTGGGGGATGGCAACAGCCGTTTCTGGACCCGCTACTACGGTTTCACCGACCCGACGGAGCTGGCCCGTGCCGTCGAGAAGCTCAGTGGTGAACGCAACGCCCATGCCAAGCACACCGCCATTGCCATGGAGCATCAGCCATGAGAGCCATCGACGGGTTCGCCCTGAGCATCTGTTTCAACGATGCTTGCTGGCGGATTACCCGCAAGCTCAAAAAAGAAATGCGTGAATTACTGGGCGACAAGACCGACGGCATCACCTTTATCTCCCTTACCAGTGATCCGCTGCGGGACACCCCGGCGGTACCCAAGGCTTACACCTTGAAACAGGGCATCGATGGGCCCCACTGGTTTTTTCTTACCGGCGACAAGGTGCAAATGGACCTTGTATTGGGCCGCATCGGCCAGATCGTGCCGACCCCCGAGCAGCACTCCATCCAGTTGATCGTCGGTGACGTGGCGAACAAGCGCTGGAGCAAAATCCGTCCCGATGCCCCGGCCGCCGCCATTGCCCAGCGCTTGCAGTTGCTGACAATGTCCGTGGCCGGTCGCTGAGCCACGGCCATGAATACTGCCCTGGTCCTTGGCCTGCTCCTTTTCGGCGGCATCACGCTCACCGCCCAGGCGTTGCCGCTGAGTCTCAGTGAAAGTGCCGGTAAGCGGTTGTACCGCGAAGGCGTGTCGGCCAGCGGCGAACCGATCATGGCCCGCGTCGGTGCATCGGACATGGTGCTGCCGGCCACTAGCCTGCCGTGTGCCAATTGTCACGGCGAAGATGGCCTCGGGCGCCCGGAAGGCGGGGTGCGACCGCCGGACCTGAGATGGTCGCGGCTGACCAGCAGCCATGGCCAGCAACACATCAACGGCCGCAGTTATCCGGCCTACAACGACAGCACCCTGGCGCGGGCGGTGCAGGAGGGGCGCGACCCCGGCAACAATCGGCTCGACCCGACGATGCCACGGTTCGTGTTGTCGATGAACGATCAACGCAACCTCACGGCGTACCTCAAGCGCCTGACCGAAGAGCGCGACCCGGGCCTGATGCCCGACAGTCTGCACCTGGGCACGTTGTTGCCGGGCACCGGGCCATTGAGCGAGGAGGGCGTCACGGTGGCGGCGGTGCTCAACGGCTGTGTGGCGCGTATCAACGAGACTGGCGGAATTCATGGCCGGCAGTTGCGCCTGACCATCCTCGACCCCGGCGCCGACCGCGCCAGTGCCGAAAAGGCGCTGGACCGGTTGATCGATGAAGAGCAGGTGTTTGCCCTGATTGCACCGCTGGCGCCGGCATTGGACCTGGACTTCGCCGTGCGCCTGGAACAGGCCGGCATTCCCCTGATCGGGCCGCTGTCCTTGCAAGGCACGCCCCACACCAGCCCGCAGATATTCGAACCGCTGCCGGGGCTTCGCGAGCAATTGATCGCCCTGGCCGACTACGCCAGTGCCAGCTTGCGGGTGCTTCAAGGGCCGACGCTGATCGCCTACCCGGATGAATCGGGCCAACGGCTGGCGGCGCAGGAACTCAGCCAGTACTTGCAGGGACACGCCTGGCAAAAGGTGCGCCTGCAAGCCTACGACCCGACCAGGGATGATTTGCCCTTGGGGTCGCGCTCGGTGTTTTACCTGGGCAGCAGCAGCGGCTTCAGTCATCTGGCCGAGCGCTTGCAAACGGCAGGGCAGGTGCCTTACCTGTTCGCCACCTCGAACCAGGTGGCGGGCAATCTGATGCAGGTGCCCAGCGGATTTTCCCGGCGGGTGTTCCTGGCCTATCCGTTCGTGCCCAGCGACTGGACTCTGGCCGGGCGCCTGGCCTTGACCCAGTTGCGCGAACACCAGGGCCTCGGCGGCCAGCATGCGGTACTGCAAGTGGGCGCGTTCAGTTCGATGATGCTGCTCAGCGAAGGCATGAAGCAGGCCGGGCGGGATGCCAGTCGCGAGAAGCTGGTCAGTGCCCTGGAAGGCCTGCGTGACTTCGATACCGGGCTGACGCCGCTGATCAGCTTTGGTCCGGGCCGGCGCCTGGGCTTGCGCGGTGCCCATATCGTCACGGTGGATCTGCCGGCCCAGCGTTTCTATCTGGTCGCCCCCTATAAACCCATTGCTGCCACGCCCTGACCGGAGGCCGATCATGAAACTCAACTCGTTGCTGGTCCTGCTGACACTGTGGGTGCCCGTGGCGTGGTGCAGCAATGGCCCGGCCGCGGCGCGGGTCAATGGCGAGGAAATATCCCGGTTACGCCTGGAGCGCTACTTCGCCGAGTACCTGGAGGATCAGGGCCGGGCGGTAGGCAGCATCGGCAATCCGAACGCCTACAAGCAACTGCGCAAGGCCGCGCTGGATGCCTTGATCGACCGCGAATTGTTGTGGCAGGAAGCCGTCAAGCGCGGCGTGGTGATCAATGATGTCGTGGTTAAAGACCAGGTCGATCAGACCCGTCAGGCCATGGGCGGCGCGGAGGTGTTTGCCAGGCGTCTGGAGGACGCCGGTTTCGACGAAGCCGGCTACACCGAATACACCCGTCGCGAACTGGCGGCCCGGCAGGTGTTCAATGACCTTGTCCAGGCCAGTGAGCCGGACGAAAAGCAGGTCCGGGCGTTCTACGATGAACACCGTGCCGAGATGAACCGGCCCGAAGAAGTGCAAGCCCGGCATATCCTGATCAAGGTAGCGCCCGGTGCCGACGCTTCCACTGTCGAAGCCGCGCGACTACGCTTATCCGGGATGAGGGCATCCATCGTTGCCGGGGCCGATTTTGCCAGCGTTGCCCGCAGTGGGTCCGAAGACGCGTCGGCCAGCGACGGTGGCAACCTGGGTTACTTTCCCCGTGGACGAATGCTGCCGGAGTTCGAGGCCGCTGCGTTTGCCCTGGCACCGGGGGCCGTCAGCGAACCCGTGCGTACGTCGGTGGGCTGGCATTTGATTTATTTAGAGAATCACATGGAGGCGACCAATGTTCCGGAGCCGCAAGGACTTGATATGGTTCGGGCTTACCTTGGCCGACAACAAGAGGTTCAAGCTCGCTTGCAGGTATTGGCGCAATTGCGTTCGCGCAATCGAATCGAGCGGCTTGACGATGAATAGGGGGGTTCCCCAAAAGTGGGGAAAAAACTTCAATGCCAATCCAATCGCATTCCCCGTTTTTGGGGGATGGGATTTCTGTACAAGAAGGCATTGTTTTTTAAATTCAAGGACATGAAGACCTAAAATTACCGGCGCTCAGCCTGGCATGAAGTGTGCGTTAGTCCTGTCAGGGCGCGCACTCCGTCAGGTTCAAAACCCGGACCTGCGGTTACAAGGAGTCCACCTTGTTGAACAAAATACTGGTTGTTGACGACGAACAGTTGCTGGCGGAAAACCTTCAGGGTTACCTGCAGGCGCAAGCACTGGAAGTCCGGATTGCTCACGACGGTGCACAAGGAATCGCCGAAGCAGGCGTTTTCGCACCCGATGTGATGGTGTTCGATTACCGCTTGCCCGATATGGAAGGCTTTCAGGTGCTCGATGCCGTCCGCCAGAACAGGAAGTGCCATTTTGTGCTGATCACAGGGCATCCCACCGCAGAAGTTTGCGAGCGGGCCCGGCAACTGGGAGTCAGCCATATCCTGTTCAAACCGTTTCCATTGGCGGAATTGGCCCGTGCAGTGCTTGATCTTCTGGGCAGGAAGCGCGAACCCAAAGCGGGCGTGAGCACATCCGAAGGCTTTGTCGAGCGACGCCAGAGCAAGACCGAGAGTTTCCCGCTGCAGTTGTACGACGGTAGTTGGGTGCTTGCTGATCGCCGAAAAAGTTCATCGGCCTCCATGGCGCCAGACGACGAACAATTGCTCACCGGGGAGTAGTGGCGCGACAAGACGTTCCGGCCTCCGCCGAAATTGCTCGTCGCGCCGACAGGGCTCAAAGCCCCGGGCGTTGGAGAGCAAGCCATGGACCGTCTATCCCTTGCAGTAGAACCGGCGCAGTTGGCATGTGTACCGACTCGTTTTACCAGTGAACAACTGGCCCAGGCCCGAGCCCTGGCCACCAGTTCCGGCGAACGGATGCTGGACGCCCTGGCGGGGCTGTGTGAACTGGCGCCCATGCCTTTTATTCAATGCCTCGGCGTGACCCTGCACTACCCGGTGCTCGACACCGGCAGCCTGTTCAATTCCACCCCGGTATTCGACCGGGTGACCCTGGCCCAATGCCTCAAGCGCGAATTCATTCTGCTGCGTCATGACGATGCGGTCATCGGTGTGTTCGCCGACCCTTTCGACAGCGCTCGCCTGGCCTGGATCGATGAATGCCTGCACGGTGCGCCGCTGTACCTGGTGCATGCCGATGACCTGAAGGCCTACCTGGCGCGTCACGAAGAAAGCTTCCATGCGGTGGAGTCGCTCAACGCCCAGAGCGACGCCGGCGCCGAAATCGATAACCTGCAAAGCCTGTCCCTGACCAGCATCAGCGAAGACTCCAGCGTCGTGGTCAAACTGGTCAACTCGACCCTGTACGACGCGCTGAAAATGCACGCCAGCGACATCCACCTCGGCACCACTGGCAGCGGCCTGGTGATCAAGTACCGGATCGACGGCGTGCTCAACAACATCAGCAAGATCCAGGGCAACGAGTTCGCCGAGCAAGTGATTTCCCGGGTCAAGGTCATGGCCGAACTGGACATCGGCGAAAAACGCGTGCCTCAGGATGGCCGTTTCAAGATCGGTATCAGCGGCCGGCAGATCGACTTCCGGGTGTCGATCATGCCGAGCATCTTCGGCGAAGACGCGGTGCTGCGGGTACTCGACAAACAGGACCTCGCCGACAAAGTCTGTGGCGTGCAACTGCAGGCCCTGGGCTTTGAAGAAGAAACCCTGCGCCAGTTGCGCCGGCTGGCCGCCGAACCCTACGGCATGGTGCTGGTGACCGGTCCTACCGGTAGCGGCAAGACCACCACCCTGTACGCGATGATCACCGAGATCAACCACGGCGTGGACAAGATCATCACCATTGAAGACCCGGTGGAGTATCAACTGCCAGGCGTGCTGCAAATCCCTGTCAACGAGAAGAAAGGCCTGACCTTCGCCCGGGGCCTGCGCTCGATCCTGCGTCATGACCCGGATAAGATCATGGTCGGTGAAATCCGCGACCCGGACACCGCACAGATCGCCGTGCAATCGGCGCTTACCGGTCACCTGGTGTTCACCACCATTCACGCCAACAACGTGTTCGACGTGATTAGCCGTTTCACCCAGATGGAAATCGATCCCTACAGCCTGGTCTCGGCACTCAATGCCGTGCTGGCCCAGCGTTTGATCCGCCTGGTCTGCACCAGCTGCAGCGGCCCTTACAGCCCGACAGAAGAAGAGCTGGAGGTCTCGGGGCTTGATCCGCAAAAGGTCGCTCACTACCAGTTTGTCCACGGCAAGGGCTGCGGGCACTGTCGGGGCACCGGTTATCGCGGACGGAGCGCGATTGCCGAGCTGCTGCACCTGGACGACGAACTGCGGCAAATGATCGTCGAGCGCCAACCCATTTCGAAAATCAAGGCCCATGCCTGCAAACGTGGCTTGCGCCTGTTGCGCGAGTCGGCGCTGGAGATGGTGGAACAAGGCCGGACCACTCTCGAGGAGATCAATCGTGTCACTTTTATCTCGTGAGCAGTTTGTCGCGGTGCTCGGCTCCAGCGGTGTTGGCCTGGGGCAACGACAAGGCAGTGCAACCCGCTGGCTGGGCAGCGTCGGCTACATCGACGAAGGCTTCCAGGCCTGGACGGTAGCCCTCGACACCCTCGACCGTTTGCTGGCCGAACACACCGTTGCCAGGGCGGAACTGACCGTGGTGATCTCCGGGCATTTCAGCCGCTATTGCCTGGTGCCCTGGAGCGAGCAGATCAGCAGCCCGGCCGAATTGCTCGGCTTCGCCCAACTGTGTTTCGAAGACCTCTACGGTGCCCCGAAGCAACCCTGGAGCCTGGTGCTCTCGCCCGAACCCGCCGGTTACGACCGCATCGCCACCGCACTGCCACAGGACTTGCTCGAACGCCTGCGCGCCGTGGTCAGCGCTCGCGGGTTGCGCCTGCGTTCGGTGCAACCCTACCTGATGGCGGCGTTCAACCATTTCGATAAAAGCTTTGATGCCGGGGACTTCCTGTTCGTGGTCGCTGAACCGGTGCGCAGCGTGTTGCTGCTGGCCCGGGAAGGGCGCTGGACCTCGGTGCGTTCGGTCGGCAGCAGCGACAGCGATGCCGCGCTGGCCGCGCTGATCGGCCGTGAAAACCAGTTGCAGGCTTCCACCAGCGAACGGCCGTTGAATGTCTATCTGCATGCACCGGCGCGCATCGATTCACACCCTGACGTGCCCGGTGTGCATTTGCGCACCCTCGAAGAAGACCGGACAGCCGTACGCGATTGCCTGTACGTCATGTCTCGGGCGGTGGCCTGACATGCGCGCCCTGATGCTCGACTTTCAGCCGCGCCGTCGTTCCGGTCCCCTGGGCTGGAGCCTGTTGGCCGGTGGCGTGGTACTGACACTGACCTGTCTTCTGGTGCAACAGCATCTGAGCAACGAGGCCGAGCAACAGCAAGGCCACCTGCAAACCACACAGCGAGTGCTCACCGGCGATACCGGCACCAGGCTCAGCCTGACACCGGCGCAAATCCGCGAGCAGGCGCAGAACCTGGCCGAAATGCGCAAGGTCTCCCAGCAGTTGCGCCGCCCCTGGGAACGCCTTTTCGCCACGCTCGAAACCATGCCACGGGACAACATTGCCCTGCTGACCCTGACCCCGGACGCCCGCAAAGGCCTGGTGCGGATCAGCGCCGAGGCGCTGGACCTGGACGCCATGCTCGATTTCCACCGCCGCCTCGAAGCCAGCGACGAGTTGTCCGACGTGTCGCTGCTGAGCCACGAAATTGTCGCCAACGTGCCGGAACACCCGGTGCAGTTCAACCTGTCGGCTACCTGGGAGATCGGCGATGCAAATCCCTAAATTGATCGTCCACGAATACCTGCAAGGCCTGGGCGTTCCAGGACTGGCAGGGCTGGCCATGCTGATGCTGTCGCTGAGCTATGGCCTGGTCGGGTTGCTGCCGGACTGGGAGTCGTTGCAAAGCCTCAACCAGCAGACTCGCGAAGCCACCGAGTATCTGGCCAAGGTCGAAGACGGCACCGTGGCTGCGCCGGTGGTGCCGCAGCGTCAGCTCGACGATTTCCGCAGCAAGTTGCCGTCCCAGCCTCAGGCCACCGTGGCCATCGACAAGATTTACGCCCTGGCCGCCCAGGAGCGCATCACCTTGTCCCGGGGCGAATACTCCCTGGGCGTGGACCCCAAGACGCACCTGGCCCGTTATCAGATTCTGCTGCCGGTACGTGGCAGCTATCCGCAACTGCGGCGTTTCCTGCACGCCTTGCTCGGCCAGTTGCCAGCGGTGGTGCTGGAGGATGTGGAGTTTCAGCGCAAGAACATCGCCGATACCGACCTGACCGGGCGAATCCGCATGACCCTTTACCTGTCGAGGTCATGATGAATACCAAACGAGTGGCGGGTTGGGTGGCGTTCTTCGGTATAGCGGCAGCGCTCGCCTGGTTCCCCGAATACTTCAAGCCGGCTGACGACAGCGACCCCGCGGTGGCCGCCGTGGCCACGCCAACCAAGGGCAAGATCCCAGGCGCATCGACGACTGCATCGACCGTCGCAGCAGTGGCGCCGATCAAGGACCTGAGCCCTGCAGGCGACCTCTTCGCCGCCCACAGCTGGAAAGCGGCGCCGGCCCCCGGCACCGTCACGGAACAATCGGTAGACGTTACTCCGGTGGTGCAAGTCCCCACTGCACCGCCGTTGCCCTTCCAGTTTGTCGGCAGGCTGGATGACCGTTCCGATCTGCAGGTGTTTTTGCAGAGCGGCGAAAAAATATACGTCGTGCGCAAAGGGGATGTTATCGACGAAACCTGGCGGATCGAGCGGATTTCCAATGAGGAACTGAGCCTGGTCTACCTGCCTCTGCATTTATCGCAGACTTTGTCTGTGGGGAGTACGGAATGAACAAATCCCGTTTGCTGATGAGCCTTTGTCTGTGCGCAGGGCTGGCCGCATGCAGTTCGGCGCAGGTGGCCAAGGATGAAGCTTCCGCCCTGATCGAATCGGGCCAGTACGAAGCCGGTCTGGCCCGCATCGAACAGGGATTGCGTGAAAACCCTCGCGATACCGATTTGCACATGGCCCTCAACAACGGTCGGGCCCTCGCCGTGACGACGCTGCTGACCCAGGCCGACATGGACCGGGCCCAGCGTAATTTCGCCGGGGCCCGCATGACTTACAGCCGGGTCTTGAACATCGAGCCGAACAACCGTCGTGCCCAGGATGCCCTGCGCCAGCTCGACTACCTGCGCAGCATGGATGAGAAACTCGAACTGGCCCGTGGCGACCTGCGTCGCGGTGACATCTACGGTGCCGACCGCCAGGTCAAACAGATACTCGAACTGGACCCCAAGAACGATGGCGCCCTGGAACTGCAAGACAGCATCCGCCTGGTGCAGAGCCGCAACGTGGTGCAGTACCCGCAACTGCGCACGCGCCTGGACCGGCCGGTGACCCTGGAATTTCGCGATGCCAATCTCAAAACCATTTTCGAAGTACTGTCCCAGGTTGCCGGCCTGAACTTCATCTTCGACAAGGATCTGCGCCCGGATATGAAAGCCACGATCTTCGTACGTGACGTGCGTATCGAAGACGCCGTGGAACTGCTGCTGCAACAGAACCAGCTGCATCAGAAAGTGGTGAATGAAAACACCTTGCTGATCTACCCGGACTCGCCGCAGAAGCTCAAGGATTATCAGGAGCTGGTGATGCGCACCTTCTACCTGACCAGCATCGATGCCAACACGGCACTGAACATGATCAAGACCATGCTCAAGACCCGCGACGTGTTCGTTGATGAACGCCTCAACACCCTGACCATGCGCGATACCGGTGATGCGGTGCGCATGGCGGAAAAACTCCTGCAATCCCAGGACCAGTCCAACCCGGAAGTGGTGCTGGAAGTGGAAGTGATGGAGGTTGCCCGCCAACGCATTCTCGACCTTGGCCTGCAATGGCCCAACACCTTCGGTGTGGTCAACAGCGACGGCTCGCCAGTGACCATTCTTGACCAACTCAAAGGCATCGACTCCAGCCGGATTACCATCTCGCCATCGCCTCAGGCCAAGATCAACGCGGCGGACAAGGACATCAACACCCTGGCCAGCCCGGTGATTCGGGTCAGTAACCGTGAGCAGGCGCGCATCCACATCGGTCAGCGCGTGCCGATCATCAGCGCCACTTCGGTGCCTTCGACCCAGGGGCCGGTGATCACCGAAAGCGTGACCTACCTTGACGTCGGTCTCAAGCTCGAAGTGCAACCCATCGTGCACCTGAACAACGAAGTGGCGATCAAGATCGCGCTGGAAGTCAGTAACGCCACGCCGCTGACGCCGACCGCTCAGGGCACCATTCCGGTCCAGGTCGATACCCGCAACGCCCAGACTACCTTGCGCCTGCATGATGGCGAAACCCAGATCCTCGCCGGCCTGGTGCGCAACGACCACGGCGCCACCGGTAACAAGATCCCCGGCCTGGGTGACATTCCCGGCCTGGGTCGCCTGTTCGGCAGCAACAAGGATGACGTCAGCAAATCCGAACTGGTGCTGTCGATCACCCCGCGGATCGTGCGCAACCTGCCGTACCAGAGCCCGTCGGACATGGAATTCCCGACCGGCACCGAAACCAGCATGCACATCCAGGCACCGGACCGTTCGATGAGCACGACGGTTCAGACCGGCCCCATGAGCGCACCGATCGCCACCACCGTTACCGTTGGGAAGCCTTGATCATGAACGCCTCGCAGCGCGGTTTTACCCTGATCGAAGTCGTGGTGACGCTCGCCCTGGTCGGTCTGCTGGCCGGCATGGCCGCACCGCTGACCGAGACGATAGTGCGCCGGGGCAAAGAGCAGGATCTGCGGACCGCGCTGTACCAGATCCGCGATGCCATCGACGCCTACAAACAGGCCTTCGACGCCGGCTACATCGAGAAGTCGGTCGACAGCAGCGGTTACCCGCCGAACCTGAAAGTGCTGGTCGATGGTGTGCGTGACGTGCGCAGCGCCAAGGGGGCCAAGTTCTATTTTCTGCGGCGTATCCCCCGTGACCCGCTGGCCATCGTCAAGCGTGACGACGGTGGCGGCTGGGGCCTGCGTTCCTATGACAGTTCGGCTGAGAACCCGCGGGAGGGCCAGGACGTCTTTGACGTTTACTCCAAGGCCCGGGGCAAGGGTCTCAACGGCATCGCTTATCGGGAGTGGTGAGCCTATGCGTCGGCAAAAGGGTTTTACCCTGATTGAACTGATGGTGGTCATGGCAATCATCGCGACCCTGATGACGATCGCCTTGCCACGTTATTTCAGCAGCCTGGAAGCCTCGAAAGAGACCACCCTGCACCAGAGCCTGTCGGCCATGCGCGAGGCGCTGGATCACTACTATGGGGACACCGGTCGTTATCCCGATTCCATCAATCAACTGGTTGAACTGCGCTACCTGCGTAGCCAGCCGCTGGACCCGATTGCCGAGCGCAAGGACACCTGGGTCATGGTCGCACCACCGGATGGCGTGGCGGGCGGGGTTGCCGATATCAAGAGTGGAGCCACGGGGAGGGCGCGTGATGGCAGCCTGTATTCCGAGTGGTAAACCTTCGAGCCAGGACGGCTTCACCTACCTGGGTGTGCTGTTTCTGATCGTCGTGATGGGCATGGGCCTGGCCAGTGCCGGCGAGTTGTGGGCTACCGCTGCACGCCGGGATCGCGAAAACCAGTTGCTCTGGGTCGGTACACAATATGCCCAGGCGCTGCGCAGCTATTACCGCAGTTCGCCCGGTATGGCGCAGTACCCGAAAGAACTCGCGGACCTGTTGCAGGATGAGCGTTTCCCGACGGCCAAGCACCATATCCGGCAGTTGTACCCGGAGCCAATGACCGGGGGTGAATGGGAGCTGATACGCGGTATCGACGGACGGATCAGCGGTGTGTACTGCCCGTCCACGCAGAAGCCGCTCAAGCAGGTGAACTTTCCCAGCCAGTGGTCGGACTTCAACGGTATGGCCAGCTATAAGGACTGGCAGTTCGTGGCCGAAAAAGTTGTCCCCGATGGCACCGACGGACCGCCGAAAACGCAGTCCACCGCGCCCCAGGCATTGCAGCCTTGAACCGCAGGAGCGAGCCTGACAGCCGACCAGTCCTTCAAGGGTGTACACAACTCAAACTGTGGGAGCGGGCTTGCTCGCGAAGGCGGTTGATCATTCAACATCTCTGTTGGCTGACACTCCGCTTTCGCGAGCAAGCCCGCTCCC
>NZ_JBWKXF010000083.1:0-15288 GCF_059422645.1 Pseudomonas sp. GW821-FHT01C01
CGCGAAGGCGGTTGGTCAGACAACATTAATGTCGACTGATCCACCGCCTTCGCGAGCAAGCCCGCTCCCACAATAGCGTTACAACTTGGCTTTGACCGCCGGCAACGCATCCTGCCCATCCACGGTCTTCACCCCATCGAGCCATTTATCCAGCACTGCGGGGTTGGCCTTGATCCATGCCTTGGCCGCATCGGTATTGCTGACTTTCTTGTTCACCACCTCGGCCATGATGCTGTTCTCCATGTCCTGGGTGAAACTCAGGTTGGTCAGCAGCTTGCCAACGTTCGGGCAGGCCTGTGCATAACCTTTGCGGGTCAGGGTGTGAACGCTGCCGGTGTCGCCGAAGTATTTCTCGCCGCCCTTGAGGTAATGCATTTTCAGCTGCACGTTCATCGGGTGCGGGGTCCAGCCGAGGAAGGTCACGAACTTCTGTTTTTTCACCGCGCGGGACACTTCCGCCAGCATTGCCTGCTCGCTGGACTCGACCAGTTTCCACTGGCCCATGTCGAAATCGTTTTTCTTGATGATCTCTTGCAGCGAGATGTTCGCCGGCGCGCCGGAGCCGATGCCGTAGATCTTGCGGTCGAACTTGTCGGCGTATTTGTTCAGGTCGGCAAAGTTATGCACACCCGCGTCCCACACGTAGTCCGGGACGGCGAGGGTGAATTCGGTGCCGTCGAGGTTCTTCGCCAGTTGCGTGACATCGCCGCTGGCGACGAATTTGTCGTAGAAGCCCTGCTGCGCCGGCATCCAGTTACCCAGGAACACATCGACCTGGCCATCCTTGAGCCCGCCAAAGGTGATCGGCACCGCGAGGGTGTCGACCTTGGCCTTGTAGCCCATGCCGTCCAGCAGAAACCCGGTGATGGCATTGGTCGCGGCGATGTCGCTCCAGCCCGGGTCGGCCATCTTCACCGTCTCGCAACTCTGATCGGCAAACGCCGATGCACTGCCCAGAGCCAGGAGCCCGACCGTCAGTACTGTGGATAACCTTTGCATGGACTTCCCCTTAACATTATTGGTTTTGGCAGGGTTGTGGATAACGTGCTTTACGTTCCAGATCGTCGAGGTCGATGTGGTTGCGCATGTATTGCTGACTGGCGTCCACCAGCGGCTGGTGATCCCAGCTCTTCAGCTTGCCGAGGGTCAGCGCCTCGGCCACGAAACGCCGGCGCCGCTGGCTGGCGAGCACCTGCTGGTGAATCGCCGGGATGTTCCATTTGGCCCGTGCTTCGACGAGAAAATCGTCGAACAGCTGGCGATGTTGCGGCGAATTGCTGAGTTCTTCCAGTTCGTGAGGGTCGTTGTGTACGTCGAAGAGTAGGCAAGGGTCGTCTTCGCTGTAGATAAATTTGTAGGCGCCCCGGCGGATCATCATCAACGGGCTGATGGTGCCTTCAGCCATGTATTCGCCGAACACTTCGTCGTGCCCACCCTGCCCTTGCAGGTGCGGCACCAGCGAACGGCCATCCAGCGGCAAGCCAGGTTCCAGCGAGCCGCCGGCCAGTTCAACGAAGGTCGGCAACAGGTCGGCGGTCGAAACGCTGGCGCTGACCCGACCGGCACCGAATTGCCCCGGTGCGCTGATCAGCAACGGCACCCGCGCGGCCATCTCATACCAGTGCATTTTGTACCAGAGGCCACGTTCGCCGAGCATGTCGCCATGGTCGCCGGAGAAGACGATGATGGTGTCGTCGATCAATCCGGTATCTTCGAGGGTTTGCAGGAGTTTGCCGACGTTGCTGTCGATATAGCTGCACGCGCCGAAATAGGCGCGGCGGGCATCGCGAATCTTATCCACAGGAAGTGGCTTGCCCCACAGGTCGTAGACCTTGAGCAAACGTTGCGAGTGCGGATCGAGGTCATGCGGGTCCGGGGTTGCAGGCAGCGGGATGTCGGTATCGTCGTACAAATCCCAGAAAGCCTTGGGAATGGTGTACGGGTCGTGTGGGTGAGTCATCGAAACGGTCAGGCAGAACGGCTGATCGCCATCCTCGCGAATGTGATCGAACAAGTACTGCTGGGCCTTGAACACCACCTCTTCGTCGAAATCCAGCTGATTGGTACGCACGCATGGGCCGGCTTGCAGCACCGACGACATGTTGTGATACCAGGTCGGGCGCACGTCTGGTTCATCCCAGTTCACCGCCCAGCCGTAGTCGGCCGGGTAAATGTCACTGGTCAGGCGCTCTTCGTAGCCATGCAGTTGGTCCGGGCCGCAGAAATGCATCTTGCCCGACAGGGCGGTGCGGTAGCCGAGGCGACGCAGGTAGTGGGAATAAGTCGGAACGTCGGCGGGGAAGTCGGCGGCGTTGTCGTAGGCGCCGATCTTGCTCGGCAACTGGCCACTGACCAGGGTGAAGCGCGAAGGCGCGCACAGTGGGCTGTTGCAATAAGCGGAGTCGAACACCACGCCTTGGGCGGCGAGGCGGCTGAGATTGGGCAGCTTGATCGGCGATGGGCCGTAGAACGGCAACATTGGCGCGGCCATTTGATCGGCCATGATGAAAAGAATGTTCTTGCGCTTCATGTGATCGCGGCATTCCATAGTGGATGTTTATGCGAGAGTGCTGGCTTCGAGAATGAAACCCTCGCACCTTGCGGTAAAGCCCACGCACGGCAATGACTAGGATAAGCACAGCTTATGTATGACGCCCTTGGTGACCTGTCACTGGATCTGCTTCGCGCCTTCGAAGCGGCGGCCCGTCAGCGCAGCTTTACCGCGGCGGCGGTTGAGCTGGGCACAACACAACCGGCCATCAGCCAGCAGATCAAGCGCCTTGAAGAACAACTGGCGACCCGATTGTTCGACCGCATTTATCGCGGTATCGGGCTGACCGAGGCCGGGCAGATTCTTTTTGAGCAGGTTCAGCTCGGATTGCAGAATATCGACGCAGGATTGAGCGCAATCAGTGCACAGAAACAGCATGAAGTGCTGCAGGTTGCCACGGATTTTGCCTTCGCCGCCTATTGGTTGATGCCGCGTCTGCACCGCTTTCATGCGGCCAATCCACAGGTGGATGTCAGCCTGGTCACCAGTGAACGCAGTCATAACATGCTTCGTACAGATATCGATGTGGCGGTGCTGTTCGGCGATGGCCGCTTCAAGCAGGGTGAAAGTCATTGGCTGTTCAGCGAGGAAGTGTTTCCGGTGTGCAGCCCGCAATTGTTGAGCGAACGGACCTTGCCCTTGCCGGCCCAGGCATTATTGGAGTTTCCACTGCTGCACCTGCGTGGGGAACACAGCAGTAACTGGTTCGACTGGAGTGGTGTGTTCCGCGCCCTGGGCATTACCTCGCCCCCGGCGCCCGGACAGTTGCGCTTCGACAACTACACCCTGCTGATTCAGGCCGCAATTGGCGGTCAGGGCGTGGCCATTGGTTGGCGGCACCTTGTGGATAACTTGCTCGCACAAGGGTTGTTGTGTCGACCGATCGGCGAAACGGTGATGTCGAGGCTGGGTTACTACGTGGTTCTGCCCCAGCGCAAACGGCGTGGAGCGTTGATCCAGCAGTTTGTGGACTGGTTGATGGCCGAGCAGGCCAGCAGTGCGGAGTCATTGTCGGGGTTGTCATTGCCTTCGATTGCGGTGTGAGACGTGAAAAGATCGCAGCCTGTGCCGTGTGATCTGCTCGAGCAGATTTAGAGGATTTCAAATGCAACGCATAACGGGCTACCACGCCCATGTCTATTTCGACGCCAGCACCATCGATCAGGCGCGAGCCCTGTGTGAACAGGCCGCGCAACTGTTTCCACTGAAAATGGGCCGCGTGCACGAGCGCCCGGTCGGTCCGCACCCGGACTGGAGCTGCCAGTTGGCGTTCGAGCCGCAGGTCCTGGGCGACGTGCTGCCGTGGCTGGCGCTCAACCGCAAGGGGCTGGTGGTGTTCCTGCACCCGGACACCGGTGACGATCTGCTCGACCACACCGAGCACGCGATCTGGATGGGCGCGATTCGGCCGCTGGATCTGTCTATTTTTTGATCAAATGGTTTCTTCGGCCTCGCCGGGCAAGTGTTCGTCCAGGTGCAGCCACGGCAAGCGGCTGTCGGTCCAGATGTGCCGCTCGGCCGGTGCTTGCTCGGGATGGTCGAGGGTGGCGATGGTCAGGTCGATGGTTTTCGGGCTCAGGTGCGTCACCACCGCCAGTTGCGCCCCACAGTGGCCACAGAAGTATCGCGCGCAGGTGGATGACGAGTCGTACCGCGACGGTGTCCCGGCCAACCATTTAAAGGCGGATACCGGCACGGTGATCCAGGTGGTCACGATGCCGCCGCTGACCCGTCGGCAAATCGAGCAATGGCAGTGGACGATATCGTGCAGCGGCCCGCTGAATTGATAGCGCAGTTGCCCGCAATGGCAGCCGCCGGTGTGAGTTTTGTTCATGGCACCTCTCCTGATGCGTCATCACTGACGCCTTCGCGAGCAAGCCCGCTCCCACACTGGATCTGTGTCGGACATAAAGCCAGGCGGGCTTGCTCGCGAAGGCTGTAACCCGGTTCACCTCCCAGCCCGGTCCGACGACTGGTCGTGCATCTGGTCAAAGCTTTCATCACCGAAAGCTGGCTGAAAGCTTCCCCGATTAGGATCGCCGCCACTGCCGGCAAAAGACCGGTTGGCCAATGCCAGCGTGTTATCGCTCGCACAGCCCATTTAACAACAACAATGGTGATTCTGATGTCCTCTTCTACTACTCGCCGCTTCGCTGAAACTCCTCCCGTACGCCTCGTGCTTCCCGTTCTGCGCTGATCACGCCCGATCCGCCCATTCCCTAGCCGCGCTACGCCTGGAGTATTCCCATGCTGACTTTCCTTGGCTTCGCCATGGTCATCACGTTCATGTTCCTGATCATGACCAAGCGCCTGTCCGCGCTGATCGCCCTGATCATCATTCCGATTGTCTTTGCCCTGTTCGGCGGTTTTTCGCCGAAAATCGGCCCGATGATGCTCGAAGGCATCACCAAGCTTGCGCCAACCGGCGTGATGCTGATGTTCGCTATTTTGTACTTCGCCCTGATGATCGACTCCGGCCTGTTCGACCCGGCCGTGCGCAAGATCCTCAAACTGGTCAAGGGCGACCCGTTGAAAGTTTCGGTCGGCACCGCCGTACTGGCGCTCGTCGTTTCCCTCGATGGTGACGGCGCGACCACTTATATGATCTGCGTGGCCGCCATGCTGCCGCTCTACAGCCGTATCGGCATGAGCCCGCGGATCATGGCCGGCCTGATCATCCTCGCCGGTGGCGTGATGAACATGACCCCATGGGGCGGCCCGACCGCTCGCGCCGCCAGTGCGTTGCATGTGGACCCGTCCGACATCTTCGTACCGATGATTCCTGCAATGCTGGCCGGTGTGGTGGCGATCCTGGTCATTGCCTACTTCTACGGCAAGCGTGAACGTGCACGCCTGGGTGAACTGCACCTGGTGGGTGATGAAATCGACCACAGTGAAATCAGCGTTTCGCAGTTCCCGGATGCCCGTCGTCCGAAGCTGATCTGGTTCAACGGCGCCCTGACCCTGGCCCTGATGGGCACCCTGATCGCTGGCCTGCTGCCGTTGCCGGTGCTGTTCATGGTGGCGTTCAGTATCGCCATGATCGTCAACTATCCTTGCCTGCAACAGCAGAAGGATCGCGTCGCGGCTCACGCCGGTAGCGTGTTGGCGGTGGTCGGGCTGATCTTTGCGGCCGGTATCTTCACCGGTATCCTGACCGGCACCGGGATGGTCGACGCCATGTCGAAAAGCCTGCTGGCGGTGATTCCGGACTTCCTCGGCCCGTACCTGGCGGTGATCACGGCGCTGGTCAGCATGCCGTTCACCTTCTTCATGTCGAACGATGCATTTTATTACGGCGTGTTACCGGTTCTTGCCGAGGCCGCCAGCCATTACGGTATAACCGCGGTGGAAATGGCACGTGCCTCGATCGTCGGTCAGCCCGTCCACCTGTTGAGCCCGCTGGTTCCATCGACCTACCTGTTGGTGGCCCTGGCCGGTATCGACTTCGGTGACCACCAGCGCTTCACACTCAAGTGGGCAGTGCTGGTTTGTATCTGCATACTGATTGCTGCACTGCTGTTGGGGACTTTCCCGATGTTCAGCACTCTATAAGCCCAAGACTCACCACTTCGGGTCCAGGCTTCGCTGTTTGAAGCCCGGGCCCTTTGTGGTTTAACAATCGCTCAAAGGAATACACATGGAATGGCTGACCAACCCTGAGATCTGGGTTGCCTTCTTTACCCTGACCGCCCTGGAAATCGTCCTGGGTATCGATAACATCATCATGATTTCGATCCTGGTCAGCCGCATGCCCAAGCACATGCAGGCGCGCACCCGAATTTTCGGTCTGGCGCTGGCGATGGTCACGCGGATTCTATTGCTGCTGTCGATCACCTGGGTCATGCGCCTCACCGCCGACCTGTTCGAAGTGTTCGGCCAGGGTATTTCCGGGCGCGACCTGATCCTGTTCTTCGGTGGTCTGTTCCTGCTGTGGAAAAGTTCGCAAGAGATGTACCACGCGCTGGAAGGTGAAGACGAAACCAGCGACGAGCCAAGCGGCAAGGGCGGTAACTTCCTCTACACCATCATCCAGATCGCGATCATCGACATCGTGTTCTCCCTGGACTCGGTGATCACCGCGGTCGGCATGGTGTCCCACGTACCGGTCATGGTCGCGGCAATCATCGTGGCCGTACTGGTGATGATGTGGGCTTCCGGCACCATCAGCGAGTTCATCGACAAGCACCCGTCGCTGAAGATGCTGGCGCTGTCGTTCCTGTTGATCGTCGGTACTGTGCTGATTGCCGAATCCTTCGACGTGCATATCCCTAAAGGCTACGTCTACTTCGCCATGGCGTTCTCGCTGGCAGTGGAAGCGATCAACATCAAGATGCGCACCGCGATTGCGAGAAAGAAGAAACAGCAGGACCCGGTGAAACTGCGCAAGGACATTCCGGGCCAGTAACAACACCCTGTGGGAGCGGGCTTGCTCGCGAAGACGGAGTGTCAGTCAACATCAATGTTGCCTGGTACACCGCTTTCGCGAGCAAGCCCGCTCCCACTTTGTTTTTTGGCGGGTTGCATGAACGGGATTTCATGACTGTTTTGTTTCAATCCCTTCTTTGGCTATGCGATGCTGGCGCGCAGACCGTTAGCCAACTACAGCTTAAGTACAGAACGTAGAACGTCGCGCGGTACCGTCAACTTGCTCCTTTGGAGCGCTACACCACAGGGGGCCTGTATGCTCACCCTGCTCAATTTACTTTCTGCCGTGGCCCTGCTGATCTGGGGCACGCACATCGTCCGAACCGGCATCCTGCGGGTCTACGGTACCAATCTGCGCCATGTCATTGGCCAGAACATGTCCAAACGCTGGTTGGCTTTCGTCTCCGGGATCGTCGTGACGGCGATGGTCCAGAGCAGCAACGCCACCGCCATGCTCGTCACTTCCTTTGTCGGCCAGGGCCTGATGGCGCTGACCCCGGCGCTGGCCACCATGCTTGGCGCGGACGTCGGTACGGCGCTGATGGCGCGGGTGCTGACGTTCGATCTGTCGTGGCTGTCGCCGTTGCTGATTTTTGTCGGGGTGATTTTCTTTCTGTCGCGCAAGCAGACTCGACTTGGGCAGATGGGCCGTGTCGCCATTGGCTTGGGGTTGATCATTCTGGCGCTGCAACTGATTGTCGAAGCAGCGCATCCGATTACCCATGCCAAAGGCGTGAAGGTGATTTTCGCCTCGCTCACCGGCGACATCCTGCTCGACGCCCTGGTCGGCGCGCTGTTCGCGATGATTTCCTATTCCAGCCTGGCCGCTGTGCTGCTGACCGCGACTCTGGCGGGTGCCAACGTGATCAGTCTGCCGGTGGCCATCGGGCTGGTGATCGGCGCCAATATCGGCAGTGGCGTACTCGCCTTCCTCAGCACCAGCATGCAGAACGCCGCCGGGCGCCAAGTGGCGCTCGGCAGCTTGCTGTACAAACTGATTGGTCTTTTATTGATCATTCCGGTACTCGATCCGCTAGCGCACTGGCTCGATGGCCTCGATTTCAGCCCTCAGGAACTGGTCATTGGCTTTCACCTGCTCTACAACACCGTGCGTTGCCTGATCCTGCTGCCCAGCCTCGAACCGATGGCCAGGTTTTGTGCCTGGGTGCTGCCGGACCGCCCGCAGGCCAACGGCACGGCCAAGCCCCGGCATCTTGACCCCACGGCGTTGGTCACCCCCGGTTTGGCGCTGGCCAACGCGGCCCGGGAAACCCTGCGCATGGGTGATCTGATCGACAGCATGCTCGAAGCCATGCTCGATGTGTTGCGCGGCAAGCAAACTGCCGTCACCCAGGAAATGCGTCGCCTGACCGATGATGTGGAAGCGCTCTACAGCGCGATCAAGTTGTATCTGGCGCAAATGCCCCGGGAAGATCTCAGCGATCAGGACAGCCGGCGCTGGGGGGAAATCATTGAACTGGCGATCAACCTGAAACTCGCCAGCGACTTGATCGAACGCATGCTGCGCAAGATTCAGCAGCAGAAAACCTCGCAGCGCCGGTCGTTTTCCGAAGTCGGGCTGGATGAATTGACCGGGCTGCATACTCAATTGATTTCCAGCCTGCGGCTCGGGATGTCGGTGTTTCTCAGCGGCGACCCGGAAAGTGCCCGGCAGCTGGTGCGTGAAAAACGTCGTTTCCGTGCACAGGAACGGCGCCTGGCCCATGCTCATGTCAGCCGCTTGCAACGTAAAATCGTGCAAAGTATCGAAACCAGTTCTTTGCACCTGGAGCTGATCGCCGACATGAAGCGTCTGAATTCACTGTTTTGCAGCAGTGCCTACGTGGTGCTGGAAACATCGGACACCGGCGCGCTGGTGGTCGACGATTTGAGTGACATCACGCATTCACCCTGAACGTCCACAGTTGCCTGAAGTCTGTTGAACTTACGCTCGCCGTATGGAAACCCGTTATGCGTTGTCTGTTGTTCGCCTGCCTGTTGCTTGGTGCATTCCCTTCATTCGCCCTGGATCGCTTCCAGGTCGAGGGCTACACCCTGCGCAACGGTCTGCAGTTGCTGCTCAAGCCCGGCACCGACCGCGGGCATGTGGCGATCCGGCTGGTGGTCGGCGTTGGCCTGGACGATTTCAACTGCGAAGAAAAGGAGTTGCCGCATCTGCTGGAACACCTGCTGTTCAGCGGCATCGACGCCAGCGGCGAAGGTGGCCTGGAAGAACGCATGCAGGCCTTGGGTGGTGAGTGGAACGCCTACACCAGTAACGCCGATACGACTTTCGTCATCGAGGCCCCGGCGAAAAACCAGCGCAAGGTACTCGACCTGCTGCTGGCGCTGCTGACCCAGACGCGCTTCGACGACTACGCCATCAACGCTGCCAAGCAAGTGGTCGAGCGTGAAGACGGCGGCCACTACTCGCACCTGCAGCGCTGGCTCGATCGTCAGGACCTGGGCCACACCGCCAGCAACCAGCTGGCCGTGGAACTGGGCCTCAAATGCCCGGAGCGTGCGCAAGTCGACGACCTGACCCGTGAACAACTGGAGCGGGTGCGCAAGGACTGGTATGCGCCGAACAACATGACCCTGATCGTGGTCGGCGACCTCGACAAGTTGCTGCCGGCCTATCTGGAGCGGGCGTATGGCGCGCTGGAAGCGATCACCCCTGGCGAGCATCCTCCGCTTCCGCAAATCCAGGCCAGCGCCGCCCATGAGCGCACCCTGACCCACGGTCTGGTCGGCAACGGCGCCAAGTTGCACTGGCTGGTGCCGGAGCCGGTACTGGAGGACGAACACGACGAAACCTTCGATTTGCTCAAGGATTATCTGGATTGGGCGCTCTATCGCCAGTTACGCCTGGCTCATGGTTTGTCCTACGGCCCGTGGGCGGAACGCGAGGTGTTCGGCGGCGTCGGCTTCATGAGCCTTAATGCAGACCTTGAGCGCGACGACGTGCCCGAAGCCGAACAAGTGCTCGATGACTTGAAGGCCGGGTTGCTCAAGGATGGCCTCAAAGCCGACACCTTCGAACGCCTCAAGCAGGCGGCCATTGCCCGCCAGGCCTGGGCCGTACAAGGCAACAGTGCGTTGGCCGACTACTACTGGAGCGCCATCGGCGACTACGAGGACGGCCAATTCGCCAACCCGGCCCGGGAGCTGCAAGCCGTGACGCTGGAAGAGGCGAACAAGGCCGTGCGTGAATTGCTCCTGCAGCCGGGGTATTTGCGGATCGAGAAGCCTTTGTTCAGTTATGACCAGTTGATGTGGTTGGTGGTCGGGGTGTTGGGGTTGAGTGTGCTTGGGCTGCTGGGTTGGCGCTTCAGCCGTAGGCGTTAACCCGATCCTGTGGCGAGGGAGCTTGTCGGATCGCCGCACCGTCCCGCTCGGCTGCGCAGCAGTCGCAATAGGGGAGTCCGCGTGCCATCTGACAATATGCGATGAATGGTTTTGGGGGCGCTTCGCACCCCAGCGGGAGCAAGCTCTCTCGCCACAGGTTGTTTTGTTTTGGCCACAGGGTTTTATGTTCGCTCAGGCTGACCGGGACCCTCGCCACAGCGCCGCGCCAACGGTACTCTGTCGAGGTTTTTTCCTACGACTACTGTGAACTGCCGAATGCAAAACCTGACCCTTTTCGTACAGCGCATCCTCGAATTGATGAAGCGCTACCCCGGGGTCATTGCGCTTTGTGGTTTCATCTCCGGGGTGGGCAGTTTCATTCTGGTCGATCGCCAGCAAGGCCTGGCGAGCTGGATCACCACCATCATGCTGATCAGCTGGATCTGGTTGATGCTGGAAAACAGCCTGACCAAGCTGTTCACGCGCATCTTCAAACGAGAGATCCCGGAGCCGTTGCTGCGTTACGCGACGCAGATGATTCATCAGGAAAGCCTGTTCTTTGTCCTGCCGTTCTTCTTCATCACCACGACGTGGAACAGCGGCCAGTTGGTGTTCACCGGGCTGTTGGGTATCGCGGCGCTGATTTCGATTATCGACCCGCTCTACTACAAATGGCTGGCTCCACGGCGCTGGGCGTTTCTGGCGCTGCACACCCTGACTTTGTTTGCCGCGCTGCTCACTGCGTTGCCGGTGATCATGCACCTGACCACCGCACAGAGTTTCAAATGGGCGTTGGGCATTTCGGTGCTGTTGTCGTTCCCGAGCCTGGCGTCGATCTTCCCGATTCGTACCGTGCGCAGTGCGCTGGCGATTTTGAGTATCACCCTGGGTATCGGTGTCGTTGGTTGGGAGCTGCGCTCGTGGGTGCCACCGGCGACGCTTTGGATGACCGATGTGGCCATCAGCACGCAAATGCAGGACCGCACGCCAGGCGCCAGCCTCGACGAAGTCAGCGCCGAGCAGATTCGCAATGGCGGGCTCTACGCGTACACCGCAATCAACGCCCCGCGTGGCCTGGACGAACGGATTTATCACGTCTGGCAATTCAACGGTAAAGAGGTCGACCGCATCCCCCTGGATATCCGTGGCGGGCGCAAGGAAGGTTACCGGGCCTGGACCCACAAGCAGAACTTCACGGGCAATCCGGTCGGCAAATGGCAGGTCCGGGTGCTGACCGAAGATGGCCAGGTCATCGGCGTGCTGCGTTTCGAAGTCACGGACAGCACAGCGATCAAAGAAAAGTAGCCCGGTTCGTGCTATTACGTACAGCTGCATAATCACTGAACAAGCACGGAGCTTATGATCAGCAGCACGATGGCCGGCAACGCCCGATTAGACACGTCGCTTACCCCTGCGCGGTTGCGGGTGACGGGCGACTGGACGCTTGCCCATTACGCTGACCTCAAGTTGTTGAGCGAAAAACTCCAGGGCCAGTACGACGCCAACACCCCCATCGACCTCAACGGACTGGGTGCCCTCGACACCGCCGGCGCCTCGCTGTTGGTCGAGTTGCTTGGCTCTGAGCGCCTCGGTCGCTCTGCCGAACATCCTGATTGCACACTCTCCTCCGCCGATCGGGCGTTGCTGCAAACCGTCTACTGCTCGTTGAGCGATTTCTGTGTACCGATCAAGGAACCGGAAGTCAGTGTTTCCATTCAGTTGCTGACCCGCATTGGCCGCGCGGTGGACGCCGTCTGGCAGGACACCCTGCAACTGCTGGGTTTCGTCGGTCTGATCATAGAAACCATCGCCCGCGGCCTGTTCCGGCCTAAACGCTGGCGCGTCACGCCGATGATCGCGCACATCGAACAGACCGGCCTCGATGCCGCCCCAATCGTTGCCCTGCTGACCTTTCTGGTAGGCGCCGTCGTGGCATTTCTCGGGTCGACGGTGCTGGCCACTTTCGGCGCCACTGTCTTTACCGTGGACCTGGTGGGATTCGCCTTCCTGCGCGAATTCGGTGTGCTGCTGACCGCGATCCTGATGGCCGGGCGTACCGCCAGTGCGTTCACGGCGCAAATCGGTTCGATGAAGGCCAACGAAGAAATCGACGCCATTCGCACCCTGGGCCTCGACCCCGTGGAATTGCTGGTGGTGCCGCGAGTCCTGGCGTTGCTGATCGCCCTGCCGATGCTGACCTTCCTGGCGATGCTGTCGGGGATTATCGGCGGTGGCGTAGTCTGCGCGGTGGCGCTGGATATCTCGCCGGCGATGTTCCTGTCGCTGCTGCAAACGGACATCGGCGTTCAGCACTTTCTGGTGGGGATCGTCAAAGCACCGGTCTTCGCCTTCCTCATCGCCGCGATTGGTTGCCTCGAAGGCTTCAAGGTCAGTGGCAGCGCCGAGTCCGTGGGTGCCCACACCACATCGAGCGTGGTGCAGTCGATTTTCGTGGTGATCGTGATGGATGCGATAGCCGCGATGTTCTTCATGGAGATGGGCTGGTGAGTCGTGTCCCCCGAGCGCCCTCCGAGGCGGTGATTGAAGTGCGTGGGTTGTGCAATCGCTTTGGCCGCCAGAGCGTGCATGAGAACCTCGACCTGGACTTGTACAAAGGCGAGATCCTCGCCGTGGTCGGCGGCTCCGGTAGCGGCAAATCGGTGCTGCTGCGCAGCATTGTCGGGTTGCGCCAGCCCAGCGAAGGCGTGGTGAAAGTCTTCGGCAAGAACCTGCCAACCTTGTCGGAGCACGAGCGCTCGCTGGTGGAACGACGCTTTGGCGTGCTGTTCCAGAAGGGTGCGCTGTTCTCTTCGCTGACGGTGACCGAGAACGTCGCCCTGCCACTGATCGAACACGCCGGTTTGAGCCGCAACGACGCCGAGCACCTGGCCGCGGTGAAAATGGCCCTGGCCGGATTGCCGCTGTCGGCGGCGGAGAAGTACCCCTCGTCGCTGTCCGGCGGCATGATCAAGCGTGCCGCGCTGGCCCGGGCACTCGCACTGGACCCGGACATCCTGTTTCTCGACGAACCCACCGCCGGTCTCGATCCGATTGGCGCCGCCGCGTTCGACCAATTGATCCTGACCCTGCGCGATGCCCTGGGCCTGAGTGTCTTTCTGGTGACCCACGACCTCGACACGCTCTACACCATCACCGACCGGGTGGCGGTGCTGGCGCAGAAAAAAGTGTTGGTGGCGGATGCCATCGACAAGGTGTCGGAAACCAACGATGCGTGGATTCACGAATACTTCCATGGCCCTCGCGGCCGCGCGGCATTGACGGCCGCCCAACAGCTCAAAGAGGTCTGACATGGAAACCCGAGCCCATCATGTATTGATCGGCCTGTTCACGGTGATTGTGGTGACAGCCGCGCTGCTGTTCGGCCTGTGGCTGGCCAAGTCCAGTGTCGACACCGAGTTCAAGGACTACGAGGTTGTGTTCAACGAGGCGGTCAGCGGTTTGTCCAAGGGCAGTTCGGTGCAGTACAGCGGGATCAAGGTTGGCGACGTGATCTCGCTGCGCCTGGACCCGAAAGACCCGCGCCGGGTGCTGGCGCGAATTCGCCTGGCCGGCGACACCCCGGTCAAGGAAGACACCAACGCCAAGCTGGCCCTGACCGGTGTCACCGGGACCTCGATCATCCAGCTCAGCGGCGGCACGCCACAGAGCCCGACGCTCAAGGGCAAGGACGGCAACCTGCCGACCATCGTCGCATCGCCCTCGCCCATCGCCCGCCTGCTCAATGACAGCAACGACCTGATGTCCGGCGTGAACACCCTGATGCAAAACGTCAACTTGATGTTTTCCACGGAAAACATCGAGCGCATCAGCAACACCCTGGAGCATCTGGAGCAAACCACCGGGACCATTGCCGAGCAGCGCGGCGATATCCGCCAGGCCATGCAGCAACTGGCCTCGGTCGGCAAGCAGGCCAACAACATGCTGGAACAGACCACGACGCTGATGCGTAATGCCAACGGGCTGCTCAACGAGCATGGCAAGGAAGCGCTCGGCAGCGCCGAGCAGGCGATGAAATCGCTGCAGGAGAGCAGCGCTACCCTCAACAAACTGATCACCGCCAATCAGGATTCGCTCAACAGCGGCATGCAGGGCCTCAATGGGCTGGGCCCGGCCGTGCGCGAGATGCGCGAAACTCTGTCCTCGTTGCGCGTCATTACCAAACGTCTGGAGGCCAACCCCAGCGGTTACCTGCTGGGCAGCGAAAAGACCAAGGAATTCACGCCATGAAGCTGATTCTGATTGCCCTCCTCGCTGGCTTCACGCTGATCAGTTCGTGCTCGATCCTGCCCAAACCCGAGCCCTTCGAAGTCTATCGATTGCCGTCGGCCCAGAGTGCATCGGCCAGCCATGGCGTGCCGCAGCGCTGGTCGCTGCGCCTGACCAAACTTCAATCCAGCGAAGCCTTGAACAGTCCGAACATTGCCGTGATTCCTCAGGGCGACCTGATCAGTCACTACCAGGGCTCGCGCTGGAGCGACCCGGCGCCGGTGCTGGTGCGCAATCGACTGCTGGACGGTTTTCAACATGACGGGCGGGTGCCGCTGTTGAGCACCGATGACAGCATTTTCCAGGCCGATCTTGAATTGGGCGGCAGCCTGCAGGCGTTCCAGACGGAATACCAAGGTACGAATGCCAGCGTGATCGTGCGTCTGGATGCGTTGCTGGTGCGCAGCTACGACCAGCGCATCCTCGCCAGCCGCCGCTTTGAAGTGCGCCAGCCACTCAGCGATGTGCAGGTACCGGCGGTGGTGGCCGGGTTTGGTCAGGCGAACGATCAGTTGACCGTGCAGGTGGTGAACTGGACAGTCGAGCAAGGACAGAAACTCGCCCCAGCGCCCAGACCTTGAAGAAGAACACAGTCCCCCTGTGGGAGCGGGCTTGAACTGGTCAAGTAATCCCGGACACCGATTACGGTGTTTATGCCGCTTTTTGCTCCATGG
>NZ_JBWKXF010000084.1:0-14711 GCF_059422645.1 Pseudomonas sp. GW821-FHT01C01
CGCGAAGGCGGTGTGTCAGGCAATACAGATGTCGACTGACACACCGTCTTCGCGAGCAAGCCCGCTCCCACAGGGTTTTGCGCTGCTCGTTATGAGCGAGTTATCACGTTTAATTTAACTTTACGTGAGGATTTGGCGATCTTCCGGCTCCCATAATCGGCTCCAACGAATAACAACCGGGAGCCGGACATGTCGCAGACCACTGCTTCACCCAAGTCCAGTCATCCACGCTGGCTACGCCTGACCCATTGGCTCAACGCCCTGGCGGTGCTGGTGATGGTCACCAGCGGCTGGCGCATCTACAACGCCTCGCCGATCTACGAATTCAGTTTTCCCACGTCGATCACCCTCGGCGGCTGGCTGGGCGGCGCGCTGCAATGGCATTTCGCGGCGATGTGGTTCCTGGCGATCAACGGTCTGATCTACCTGGCCTTCAACCTGTTCAGCGGACGCCTGAAGCGACGCTTCTTCCCGGTTTCGCCAAGCGGCGTGCTGCAAGACCTGTGGGCCGCGTTGCGCGGAAAACTCGGACACGCCGACCTCAGTCATTACAACCAGGTGCAACGGGTGGCGTACCTGTTCGTGATGGTCGACATCACGCTGCTGGTGCTCTCCGGGTTGGTGTTGTGGAAGTCGGTGCAGTTTCCGCTGCTGCGTGAATTGCTGTTCGGTTACGAAGGCGCACGCCGTGTGCATTTCTTTGCGATGGCGCTGTTGGTGGCCTTCGTGGCGGTGCATCTGCTGATGGTCGCGCTGGTTCCGAAAACGCTGCTGGTCATGATCGTCGGTCGCAAGGAGCCAGTATGAAAAAGCGCATTCAGATACCCGGGCTGGACGAGTCGTTGATCCTGACCGACGCCCGCAAGGTCCTCGCCCCACAGATCGAAGACCGCTCGCGCCGCTCGTTCCTGCTGCGCGGCCTGACTCTGGGCGGCGTGGCCATGTTGTCCGGCTGCAACATCACCGACAACGAAAGCGTCGAGACTGCGCTGTCGTCCATGTCGCGCTTCAATGACCGGGTGCAGGGCTGGCTGTTCAACCCCAACGCGATGGCGCCGACCTATCCCGAATCGATGATCACCCGGCCGTTTCCCTTCAATGCCTTTTACGGCATCGACGAGGCGCCGACGGTGGCGGAGGAGAGCTATCGCCTGGAAGTCACCGGACTGGTCGCCGACAAGCGCAGCTGGCGCCTCGAAGAGCTGCGCGCCATGGCCCAGACCGAGCAGATCACCCGGCACATTTGCGTCGAAGGCTGGAGCGCGATCGGCCGTTGGGGCGGCGTGCGTTTCAGCGATTTTCTCAAGCGCATCGGCGCCGATACCGACGCCAAGTACGTCGGTTTCAAATGCGCCGACGACTACTACACCAGCATCGACATGGCCACCGCGCTGCATGCGCAGACCCTGCTGACGCTGACCTATGACGGCGCAGTACTGCCGCGCGAATACGGCTTCCCGATGAAGCTGCGCATGCCCACCAAGCTGGGCTACAAGAACCCCAAACACATTCAGGCGATTTTCGTCAGCAACACCTACAGCGGCGGCTTCTGGGAAGACCAGGGCTACAACTGGTTTGGTGGCAGCTGATGAACGCCCGAACATTCACCGTCCGCAAACCCGTGCTCCAAGGAGTTTCATCATGAAAAAGTTGACCACTGTTGTTCTGTCCATGTGCCTGGCCGTTGGCGCCGCCAGTGTCTTTGCCGCTGACACTATGAGCAACGACAGCATGAGCAAGGACTCGATGTCCAAGGACGCCATGTCCAAGGATGCGATGAAGAAAGACGCGATGAAGAAGACCGATTCGATGTCCAAGGACGCCATGTCCAAAGGCAGCATGTCCAAGGACTCCATGAGCAAGGACGGCATGAAAAAAGACGCAATGTCCAAGGATGCGATGAAAAAAAGCGAAATGTCTCAGTAAGTCCAAACAACCGAACCCCCCTGTGGGAGCGGGCTTGCTCGCGAAAGCGGTGGATCAGTCAACATCGATAACGACTGACACTACGCCTTCGCGAGCAAGCCCGCTCCCACAGGTTTTTCGCAGGTATTCAGCGGGTATGACTTGAAGTCATACCCGCATGACTTTTAATGGTTACAGCCCCGCCAACCCCCGGTGTTAAAAATCGCAAACCAGCTCATCAACAACAAAAAAGAGCGTTTGCAACCATGACTCATCATCACTGCCGCGTCTTCGCAAGCTTCCTGCTGCGCTCTTCGAATCCAGACATCTGCCACGCCAGGCCCTGTGCCTGCGTGCGCTGCTGAACCCCCCAAACAAATCCCTCTGCGTCCCAAAGAGTAATGATCATGAAAGAACTCGACCTGTACATCGGTGAAGGTTTCGAAGGCCCAGGCGTGAACGCCGCGCACATCAATATCCTGATCGGTCCGCGCAACGGCCCGGCAGGGCAGGCGTTCGCCAACAGCCTGGCGTCGCCAAGCCAGGGCCATTGCCCGTTCATGGTGATCGCCCAGCCGAACATCCCGGTCAAGCCGATGACCCTGTATGTGAACAAGGCCGCAATCGGCAGTGACCTGCACGGCAACGCCACCTGGGGCGCGTCCCAGGCCGGCATTGCCAAGGCGGTTCTGGAAGCGCTGCTCGACGGCACCCTGCCGCCGGAAGCCGAGGACGAGTGGGCCATCGTCACCGCCAACTGGGTCAACCCGGCCTGCGACGACCTCGACGCCGTGTACCTGAACAACTACAACGCCTGCCGCACCGCGATTCGCGCCGCCCTGACCGGCAAGCCGGAAACCGCGCAGCTCAAAGATGTGGTCGATCACATCAGCAACCCTTTCTACACGCCAAAAGCCTGAGGTCCGCGCCATGCAATACATTCGTTTGGGCAACTCCGGCCTCGAAGTCTCCCGCCTGTGCCTGGGCACCATGAACATGGGCACCCCGGACTGGAAACCGTGGATCTTCGATGAGAAGAAAAGCGAACCGATCGTCAAGCACGCCCTGGACAACGGCGTGAACTTCATCGACCTGGCGGACTTCTATTCCGCCGGTGTCGGCGAAGAAGTGGTCGGGCGTATCGTCAAGCGCCTGGCCCGTCGCGAAGACCTGGTGATCACCACCAAGGTCGGCTACGGCACCCGCAGCGGCATCAATGCCAGCGGTCACTCGCGCAAGCACATCATGGACAGCATCGATGCTTCGCTGAAGCGCCTGGACATGGATTACGTCGACGTCTTCATGCTGCATTACTTCGACGTCAACACCCCGGTCGAAGAAACCATGAGCGCGATGAATGACATCGTGCGTTCCGGCAAGGCCCGCTACATCGGCGTGTCGACCATGCTCACCGGGCAACTGGCAAAAATCCTCATGGCCTGCGAGCGCAATGGCTGGGTCAAGCCGATCAACATGCAGCTGCAACTGAACTGCGCCTACCGTGAAGAAGAGCGCGAGATGATCCCGTTCTGTCGTGATCAGGGCCTCGGTGTCTCGGTGTTCAGCCCGCTGGCCCGTGGCCTGCTGACCGGTGACGCGCAGTCGACCCGCAACCAGACCGACTTCTTCACCCAGCAGATGTACAGCGACGAAGCCTCGTTCGAAATCGCCCATTCGGTGCAACGTGTAGCCCGTGCCCGTGGCGTGTCCAACGCGCAGATTGCCCAGGCGTGGGTGGCCAACCATCCGGGTGTGGATTGCATGCTGGTCGGCGCCGACACCACCGAACAGTTCGACAGTGCCCTGGCGGCCCTGGAAACCAGGCTCGACGCCGAAGAACTGCATGAGCTGGAGCGCAATTACACGCCGTGCGACGTGATCAACGATTACACCGCCGGTAAACGTATCCTGCGCACCGCGCGTCCGGGCCTGGATCGTTTCAATCTGACCGAGGCCGTGGCATGAGTACTTTGATCCGTCACGGCAACTTCATCGACGGCCAATGGTCCAGCGGCGGGCAGACTTATCCGGTGCTGAACCCGGCCAACGGCGAGCTGATCGCCGAGGTGCAAAAGGCCGGCGCAGACGAAACCAACCTGGCCATCGAAGCTGCCAATCGCGCCTTGCCGGCCTGGCGCAAGCTGACCGCCAAGGAACGCAGCCAGCGCCTCAGGCGCTGGAGCGACTTGATGCTGAGCAACCAGAAGGATCTGGCTACGCTGCTCAGCCGCGAACAAGGCAAGCCGTTGGCCGAAGCGATGGGCGAAGTGGTGTATGCCGCGAGCTTCCTGGAGTGGTTCGCCGAAGAGGCCAAGCGTGCCTACGGCGACGTGATCCCGAGCCACAAGGCCGATGCGCGGATCATCGTGGTCAAGGAAGCCATAGGCGTCGTCGCGGCGATCACCCCGTGGAACTTCCCGCTGGCCATGGTCACCCGCAAGGTCGGCCCGGCGCTGGCCGCCGGTTGCACGATGATCCTCAAGCCTTCGGAAGAAACCCCGCTGTCGGCCTTCGCCCTGGCGGTACTGGCCGAGCAGGCCGGGATTCCGGCCGGTGTGTTCAACATCGTCTCCGGTGATGCCGTGGCGATTGGCGGCGCGCTGCAAGCGTCCAGCGTTGTGCGCAAGTTGTCGTTCACCGGCTCGACCCGCACCGGCAAATTGCTGATGCGCCAGGCCGCCGACACCTTGAAAAAGGTCTCGCTGGAACTGGGTGGCAACGCGCCGTTCATTGTGTTCGACGACGCCGATCTGGACGCTGCCGTCAAAGGCGCGATGGCCTCGAAGTTCCGCAACACCGGGCAGACCTGCGTTTGTGTAAACCGCTTCTTCATTCAGGACGGTGTGTACGAAGCCTTCACCGGCAAACTCGCCGAAGCCGTTGCAGCCATGCGCGTCGGCGGCGCCCTGGATGGCGAGACCGAACAAGGCCCGCTGATCAACAACGCTGCGCTGGCCAAGGTCGAGTTGCACGTGAGCGACGCGGTAGAGAAGGGCGCCAAGGTCCTGTGTGGTGGCCGTCGTCATGCGCTGGGCGGCACGTTCTACGAACCGACCATCCTCGCCGAAGCCAACAGCGAGATGCTGATTGCCCAGGATGAAACCTTTGGCCCGGTGGCTGCCTGCTTCCGTTTCAAGGACGAAGCCGAAGTGCTGCAGCGGGCCAACGACACGCCGTTCGGTTTGTCGGCCTACTTCTACAGCCGCGACATCGGCCGCGTCTGGCGCATGGCCGAAGGCCTGGAAGCCGGCATGGTCGGGATCAACGAAGGGATCATTTCCACGGAAGTGGCGCCGTTCGGCGGCATCAAGGAATCGGGCCTGGGTCGCGAGGGTTCGAAGTACGGTCTGGATGACTACCTGGAAATCAAATACCTGTTGATGGGCGGTTTGTAACGCTACGACGCCCTTGTGTAGGAGCGAGCTTGCTCGCGATGGTCTTCAACGATAACGCTGCAATCCTGATACCCCGCGGTGTTCTCAGGTTTTTCGCGAGCAAGCTCGCTCCTACAGGGATACACGTTTCATTTCTCCATCAATAACAACAACTGGAGACGAACATGTCCGTAACACCGGTAAAAATCGACGACCTGCCCATTGGCCGCTTTCATATCAAGATTGCCGGCCTGACCTTCGGCGCGCACTTCACCGACGGTTATATCCTCGGCCTGATCGGTATCGCGTTCACCCTGCTGAGTCCGCAGATGCAGCTGGACGCATTCTGGCAGGGCCTGATCGGCGCTTCGGCCCTGATCGGCCTGTTTCTCGGCAGCCTGTTCTTCGGCTGGATTTCCGACAAGGTCGGCCGGCAGAAAATCTTCCTGGTCAGCTTCGTACTGATCACCATCGCTTCGGTGATGCAGTTCTACGTTGAATCGGCCATGGCGCTGTTCCTGTGCCGGGTGCTGATCGGCATCGGTTTGGGCGGTGATTTCAGTGTCGGCCACGCCATGCTCGCCGAGTTCTCGCCGAAGAAGCATCGCGGCGTGTTGCTCGGTTCGTTCAGCGTGATCTGGACGTTCGGCTACGTCGCCGCAACTTTCGTCGGCACCGCCATGCTCAGCCTCGGCGACGATGCCTGGCGCTGGATGCTGGCCTCGTCGGCGATCCCGGCGGCACTGATTCTGATTGCCCGAATCGGCACCCCGGAATCGCCGCGCTGGCTGGTCAATCAGGGGCGCATCGCCGAGGCTCGCGCCATCGTCAAGAAACACCTGGGCGAGCACGTCGAACTCGACGAAGCCCGCTCCACCGAAACCCGCTCCGGCTACGCCGTTTTGTTCAGTCGCGAGTACCGCAAGCGCACGGCGTTCAACTGCCTGTTCTTCGTGTGCATCGTGATGCCGTACTTCGCCATCTACACCTTCCTGCCGTCGATCCTGCAGAAAATGGGACTGGCCGAAGGCTTCGGCACCGAGCTGATGCTGAACATGCTGCTGATCCTCGGCGCACTGATCGGCATCTGGTGCACCATCAAGTTCACTCGACGCGGGTTCCTGATCAACTCGTTCATCATTCTGGCGGCGGCGTTGTTCCTGCTGGCGGTGTTGCCGGGTAGCGCGGCGTGGCTGATGGTGTTGGTGTTCGGCGTGTTCACCCTGGTGCTGTCGGCGGTGAGTAACCTGGTGGGTGTGTTCCCGGCCGAGAGCTTCCCGACCGAAGTGCGTGCCAGCGGCATCGGCCTGGCCACGGCGGTCAGTCGCCTGGGTTCGGCGATCAGCACTTTCCTGTTGCCGGTGAGTGTGGCGGGGATTGGCTTGAGCCCGACCATGGGTATTCTCGCGGCGATTCTGGCGCTGGGCGCCTTGTTGTCCTGGGCGTGGGCACCGGAGACCAAGTCGCTGACCTTGAGCCAGGCGTGCAAGGCGCAGAGTCCGGTGGAGGGTGGTGTGTCAGTAGGCGTGAAAGTCACGGCACCCATCTAATACACCCTGTAGGAGCGAGCTTGCTCGCGATGGTTGTCAACGATAACGCTGGGTGCCTGACACCCCAATGCGCTTTCGGTTCCATCGCGAGCAAGCTCGCTCCTACAGGGAAATTGGTGTCTAGGGATTGCTGACCAGCCCCAACCACTCGGTAAACAACCGCACCTTCGACAAGCCCTGCTTGTCATTCGCCACATCCAGCCAATAGCCATACGGCCCGACCACTTCCACCGGGGTGATCGGCACCAGGCTGCCATTGGCCAGTTCCTTTTCGATCATCTGCCGGTCGATCACCGCCAGCCCACCGCCCGCCAGTGCGGTGTGGATCACCTGGTCCAGGGTGCTGAATTCCAGCCCTTGCCCGGCATCGATGTCGTCCCGGCCCATGGCCGCCAGCCAGTTCTCCCAGACCTTCAGGCGTTTGCCGTCGTGCAGGATGTGCAGCAATGGAAATTGCCGCAGGTCCGGCGGGTCGCCGTCGCTGAACAGTTCCGGGCTGGCCACGGCAATGTGCCGTTCCATCACCAGCAAGCGACTGTTGCAATGGCTGGCGGCTTCGAGGCCGAAGCGGATGTGGCAGTCGATTTCCGCGAGACTGTCGTGGCCCAACTGGTTGGTTACGCTGAGGCTGATGTCGGGATAGCGCTGAACGAACGCTCGCAGATGCGCCGACAGCCAGCGTGTCGCCCAGGTAGGCGGCGCGACGATGCGCAGGCGCTGCCGCAGATTGGGCACGCGTACCGCTTGCAGGGCGCGTTCGATATGGTCGAAGGCTTCCGCCAGGTGTGGGGAGAGGGCGGTGCCGGTTTCGGTCAGGGTCAGGCCCTGGGGCGTGCGGACGAACAGCGCCACGCCGAGATAATCTTCAAGCTGTTTGATCTGCCGGCTGACGGCGCCCTGGGTGACGTTCAATCCCAGGGCCGCCTGGCTGAAACTGCGATGCTGCGCGACTTCTTCGAAGACGCGCAGCATGTTGAGCGAGGGCAGTTGACGCATGAAGGAAGGGCTCCGCACCGGACGCCGGTGTTGCGTGGGGCAGGGTGAATGTACGAATTTTCTGAAGACCTATCTGACTATTAGTGATGAGCTGATGCAAGTGTTGTTTGGGCTGGCCCCATCGCTGGCAAGCCAGCTCCTACAGAAGTTTGCGCTGTTCACAAAATCTGTAGGAGCTGGCTTGCCAGCGAAATCATCCTGAAGGACGCTACAAATCCCGGATCAGAAGTAATACCCGATGTTCATGTACAACTGATTCTCCCACTGATCAGTCCCGCCGGCCCCAAGGCTCTGGGTATAGCTGCTGCCGCCAATGTACGGATCGTTCTTGCCGAACAGCCATTCGGTGTAGACCCAGAGCTTGCTGACCGCGAACGAGGTGCCGAGGATCATCCGTTGCGAGGTCTTGAAATCATCGGCGGATTTGTCGAAGGCGCTGTAGTTGGCGTAGAGCTTGACCCCGCTGATCTGGTCGAACAGGTACTTGCCGGCCACGTCATAACTCACGTCCGCCACGTACAGGTTGCCGCGGCTGGCGACGTTGTAGGTGCCGTCGTAACCGCCGAGGGTCACCAGTTCGTCGGTGCCGGGGTTGCGCGGTGACATCTGCTGTCGCGCTGCCTGCAACTGCACGCCCCACGGGCCGTTCTTGCCCAGGTAGTGCAAGGCCACGGCGTTGCGCCGGCCATCATTGTCGGTGTCCCGGTTCTGAATACTGGAGGTCAGGCCGGACAGACCGACTTCGGATTTCCACGGCCCCAGGTCCAGTGCCCTGGCCACGCGCAGTACCACGGTGTTGCGTTCCTGGTTGTCGCTGCCGTCGGCCACATAACTGTCGGCTTGCGACACCACGCTGGAGTAGGTGACGCCGTTGCTGGTGCCCTTGCCTTGCCACGCCGGGCGCAGGTAGTAACCGGCCTGGACGTTCCAGTCACCGCTTTGCTGGATGTACTTGGCGCCGACCTGTTGCAAATCTTCCAGGCCGATGACGTTGCCCAGGGTTTCGTAGAAGGTGCTGCCGAAGTACGGCTGCAAACCGAACGGCACCGTGTTCAGACCCACTTGCACCTGCTGGTCGGGATTGAACTTGTAGCCGGCCCAGGCGTACTTGGCGAACTGGATGTCGCCGTAGTTCTTGGTGTACTGGTAGGGATAGGAACGGCCGTAGAAACGGTACTGGGCCTCACCGATCCAGGTGTCGGAGTTGTACTTGGCACTGAGGAACACTGTGTCCAGGCCGAATTTCTGGATGTCACGATCCGGGTCGTAGTCCCAGCGGGCCCGGACGGCGCCGCCGAGGTCCAGGTTGTCGGTGACCTGCACAGCCATGGCCGGTGCCGCCAGGGCGCCGAGTACGGGTATCAAGGCCATGGAATGAATCGCGCGAAGGGTGGTTGTGCGCAAAGTCTTGCTCCTGTTTTTGATTTTATGTTGGCAACAGCAACCCAAACCGCGGCGAACGCAGCGGTGTGGGGAAAGTGATTCGGGTTATCAGGCCTGGGGTCTGATCAGTCTCAACGCAGGGCCATCGACAGGACTGGCCGGTATTGCCGAAGCGCCGGGGGCCGCCGCCAGCAGCGTCTGGGTGTAGCTGTTGTGCGGTCGCAGCAGCACCTGTTCGGCAGTGCCGTACTCGACGACTTCGCCCTGACGCATCACCGCGATGTAGTCGCTGATCTGCGCCGCCACCCGCAGGTCGTGGGTGATGAACAGGATGCTCAGGTTCAATCGTTGTTGCAGTTCGGCCAGCAACTCCAGCACCTGCTTTTGCACCGAGACATCGAGGGCCGAAACGCTTTCGTCGGCGATCAGCACTTCCGGGCGCATCGCCAATGCACGGGCGATACCGATGCGCTGGCGCTGGCCTCCGGAAAACTGCCGGGGCTTGCGCTTGAGCGCGTCACGCTTGAGCCCGACCTGCTCCAGCAAATCACCGGCCTCAGCCCAGGCATCCTTGGCCGACAACCCACGCAATTGCGCGGCGCGGGCGATGATGTCGCCAACCCGATGCCGTGGATTGAGCGAGCCATAAGGGTCCTGGAAAATCATCTGGATGCGCCGCCGATTGGCCGCCAGCGCCGCGCCGCGCAAGGCCAGGAAATCGGTGTCACCGACCCAGACGTGACCGCTGTCGCTGTCCACCAGGCGAATCGCCGCCTTGACCAGCGTGCTCTTGCCCGAGCCGGACTCGCCGACGATGGCCAATGTCTTGCCCCGTGGCAGTTGCAGCGAGACATCCCGCAGCGCCGCCACCGAGCGACCACCGACGTTGTACGTCTTGTTCAAATGTTCGATGCGCAACGCCAGTTCGCCGTCGGCGCTCGGTACGTGCAGTTCGGGATGCAACGCCGGCACCGCCGCGATCAATTTGCGGGTGTACGGGTGCGCCGGGGCGTTGAGCACCTGATCGCGCTCACCGATTTCCACCAGTCGTCCACCTTCCATTACCGCGATGCGGTCGGCGATTTCCGCCACCACACCGAAGTCGTGGGTGATGAACAGAATCCCGTGCTGGCCGCGCCCGCGCAGTTCGCGCACCAGTTTGAGCACTTGCGCCTGGGTCGTGACGTCCAGCGCCGTGGTCGGTTCGTCAGCGATCAGCAAGTCCGGGTTCATCGCCAGCGCCATGGCGATCACCACACGCTGGCATTGGCCGCCGGAGAGCTGGTGGGGAAAGCTGTTGGCGATCCGTGGCGGGTCGGGCAAGTGGGTCGATTCAAGCAGGGCGAGCATGCGTTCACGGCGTTCGGCGGCAGGCATTTGCGGTGCATGAATGTCGAAGATTTCCTCGACTTGCTGGCCGATGCGGATCGCCGGATTCAGTGCCGCCATCGGTTCCTGAAAGATCATGGCGATGCGATTGCCGCGCAACTGACGCAAGGCATCGTCGGGCATGCGGCAAATGTCGTCGCCGAGAAAATCGATCACCCCTGCGCTGTGGCGCAGGCCTTTGGCGTAGTCGCCCATGATTGCCGCCGAGAGCACGGATTTGCCCGAGCCGGACTCGCCGATCACGCAGAGGATTTCGCCCTTGCGCACCTCCAGGCTGATGCCGTGCACGGCGTGGCTGCGGTCGGCGCCGGCCGGCAGTTCGATGGAGAGGTTCTCCACGCGCAGTACTTGTTGCAGGTTCTGTGGGTTGCTCATGCTCAGCTCCTTGCGCCTTTCTGGGCGTGTTCGTCCAGGCCGTCCGCCAGCAGGCTCAGGCCCAGCATCAGGGTGGAGATGGCAATGCACGGGAAGATCACCAGGTGCGGAAACGCGATGGCCATGCTGCGGCCTTCGTTGATCATGCCGCCCCAGTCGGGGGTCGGCGGTGGCAGGCCGAGGCCGAGGAAACCGAGGGCGCCGATCATGATCGCGGTGTAGCCGATGCGCAGGCAGAAATCGACGATCAGCGGCCCGCCGCAGTTGGGCAGGATTTCCACCAGCATGATGCGCAACGAGCCTTCGCCCTGAGTGATGGCGCTGAGCACGTAGTCCCGGGAGCGGATGTCGATGGTCAGGGCGCGCATGATGCGGAAGATTGCCGGGGCGCTGGTGAAGGTCACCGCAATCAGAATGTTCAGCGCCGAAGCGCCGAGGGCGATGATGATCACGATGTACAGCACCAGCACCGGGAACGACAGCACGGTGTCGGCGACATAGGACAGGAAGGCATCGACCTTGCCATTGAAGTAACCGGCGCACAGGCCCATGGCAATGCCCACGGCGAACGCGGTCAGGGTGGCGAGGATCGACCAGAACAGCACGGTACGTGTGCCCCAGACCAGCCGCGAAAGAATGTCCCGGCCAATCATGTCGGTGCCCAGCAGGAAGCTCTGGCCGCTGGGGTCAGCGGTCATCGGCGTCAGCAGCGGGGAGAAGCTTGCCAGCGGATCATGGGGCGCCAGCCACGGCGCAAACGCGGCGATCAGTACCCAGCCGCCCACCAACAGCAGGCCGAGCAGGGCTAAAGGATGTTTGAACGATTGCAGGAAGCTCATTGGCCACCTCCGCCAAGACTGCGCAAGGTGATGCGCGGGTTGAGCCAGGTGTAGGCCAGGTCGGAAAAGATTTTGGTTGCGCCAACCACCGCGCCGCTGATCATCGCGCACGCCTCGATCAGGTACACGTCATGGTTCAGCGAGGCGGTGTACAGCAGCGAGCCGAAGCCTTTGTAGGCGAAGAACACCTCGACCACGATCACGTTCGACAGCAGCCAGGGGATGTACAGCATGATCACTGTGATCGGTGCGATCAGCACATTGCGCAGGGCATGGCGCAGCACGATGCGCGAAGTCGACGCACCCTTGAGGCGAGCGGTACGGATGTACGGCGCCTGCATCACTTCGACCATCGAGGCGCGGGTGATGCGGGCCAGGTAGCCGATGCCGAACAGGCACAGGACTATCAGCGGCAGGGCCAGTTCGGCGGCGTTGAAACCTTCGCTCATGCTGCTCACGCCCGGCAGCCAGTTGAGCCAGAAGACGAAGATCGCCGAGACGAACACCGCGCTGGCGAAGTCCGGAATCGAAGTGGTGACGATCGACAGGAACGACACCAGGCGGTCCACCAGCGAGCCCTGGCGAATGCCCGCCAGAATGCCCAGGGTCAGGGCCACCGGCACCATCACCAGCAAGGCCAGCCCGGCAAGAATCAGGGTTTGCCCGAGGTTGGGCAGCAACAGATTGATCACCGGCTCACGAAAGTGCACCGAGGTGCCCCAGTCACCGCTGACGAAATCTTTCAGCCACACCAGGTAGCGCCACAGGAACGGCTGGTTGTAGCCATGTTCCACCAGCCACGCGGCGCGCTGGTCGGCGGCGGAGTAGGGGCCGAGGACGTTGATCGCCACATCCTCGATGTTCAGTTCGAGGGCGACGAACACGATCAGTGACACTGACAACAGGGTCGCGATCAACGCCATCAATTTGCGCAACAGAAATTCAGCCATGTTTGCAGGCTCCGGCTAATCAAGGGATGCCGGCCCGCCGCACCGGTCGGTGGGCGGGCACATGTGGGGCTGCGCGTCAGGCGCTCAACCAGACTTCATCCATTGGGTAGAAGTCCGAAGGGTGAACCTTGAAGCCCTGGACCTTCTTGCTGGTGGCGGTGAACTTGTCGCCCCAGAACGGCTGCACCATCACCGCGGCGTCCTGCAGGATGCGCTCGACGTCCTGCATCGCCAGGGCGCGTTGTTTCGGATCGATGATGCCCATGGCCTTGTCCAGCGCGGCGTCGAACGCCGGGTCGCTGTAGTGGCTTTCGTTCCAGGCGGCACCGCTGCGGTAGGCCAGTTCCAGGGACATCACGCCCAGCGGGCGGTGTGCCCAATAGGTCAGGCTGAACGCCGCTTTGTCCCAGATCGGCCAGTACTGGGTGGCCGGGATGACTTTGAGGTTGATGCGGATGCCGGCTTCCAGGCAGTTCTGCTGCAGGATCTGCGCGCAGTCCTGTTCGTAGCGGCCCTGGGTGTTGCCGACGATCAGGTCGATGTCGATGCCGTTGGGGAAACCGGCTTCGGCCAATAGCTTTTTGGCCCCGGCGACATCCCGCTCGCGCTTGGGCAGCGGCGAGTATTCCGGGTGGGAGGGGGCAACGTGGTGGTCTTCACCGAGGGTGCCCATGCCGCGATAGGCAATCTTCAGCATCTGCGCGTTATCGGCACACAGCACCACGGCTTTGCGGATGCGCACATCGCTAAACGGTTTCTGGTCGCAGGCCATGCGCATGACCACGGTCTGCGCCGATTTGCAGCTGAGCAGTTGCGCGCCCGGCAAGCGTTTGGCCAGGTCCAGTTCGGCGACGGTGACGCGGTACAGCACGTCGACTTGACCGGCCTGCAAGGCTGCGAGATGGGTGGAAATGTCGGTGCCCATGTCGACGTAGCGCAGTTCGTCGAGGTTGGCCGGTTTGCGCCAGTAGTCCGCGCGTTTGGCGAAGGTGGCCTGCTTGTTGACCGCGAATGAAACCAGCTTGAACGGGCCGGTGCCGATTGGGTTTTTCGTCCAGTCGTCACCGTTTTTGAAGCTGCGATGCACCAGGGTGCAGGTGAATGCGCTGAGCATTTCCGGGACGGCCAGGATCGGGCGCTTGAGCACCAGGCGGAACTGGTACGGGCCGGTTTTTTCGAAGGCTGCAATGTCCTGGAACGCGGTGCGGTTGACCGACTTGGAGTCGGCGGCGATCCAGCGATTGATGTTGTGCTCGACGTCATCCGAGGTGAACTCGTCGCCGTTGCTCCACTTGACGCCCTGGCGCAGGTTGAAGGTCCAGACCTTGAGGTCTTCGGACGGGCTCCAGCTTTCGGCCAGGTACGGGTGAGTGATGTTTTCGGCATCGACCCAGGTCAGGAACTCCAGGGAATTGCGCAACAGGTTTGACGCTTCGATCCAGGTGATCAGCATCGGGTCCTGGATTTCCTGGATGGCGCAGGCAAAACGCAGGCTGCCGCCCTGGCGCGGTGGCTGGTCCTCGGCGGCGAATGCCGAATCACCGAGCAGCGCCGAACCGATAAAGGTGCTGGCGCTGGCCACGGTGACGCCCAGCAGGGCGGCGGTGCGCAGGAATTGCCGGCGATTGATCTCGCCGCTTTTGACCTGGGCGCAGAGGTCGTTTACCGCTGGATGCGGCAGGGCGCCGTCCAGAGTCTTTAACTCGTCGAGATGGGGCATGGGGCAGCTCTCATGTTGTTTTTATTTGAGATGGCCGCAGTTTTGTCAGCGGGGCAAAGATCGACAAACGATAAATTCAGCGGTTAAACGTTCGATAAACGCATGTTACTGGCGCAGGGCGGTGCCAGCGCCTGAAATAGAAGGGCTGGACACAGTCAATGTGGGAGCGGGCTTGCTCGCGAAAGCGGTGTGTCAGTTACATCAATGTTGACTGGCACACCGCTTTCGCG
>NZ_JBWKXF010000085.1:0-13924 GCF_059422645.1 Pseudomonas sp. GW821-FHT01C01
ATCGAGAGGAGGTCGAAGCGAAGCCGACCGGAGGCGATGCCCCCGGATGAATGCCGGAGCGAAGGAACCCCGAGCCTAAGCGAGGGGCCGTACGTAAGGGGCGAGACTTTTTGGTTCCTTTTGTGTCGTTTGACAAAAGGGACTCGCCGTAAGGGCGAAACCATAAGCCGCCGTTACCGCAGCAACGGATATGTACTCAGACCCACAACCTGATCGACGAGTCCAACAACGCCAACACACCGCGCTGACTGCGCGGTGTGTTGAATGGACGGCCTTAGCGCACCAGTCGCTCGGCCAACGCCTTGGCCTGGCTCGCCACATCGGTGACGGCGGTACTTTCCCACCACATGCCGCGCAACGGCGGGCCCATGGCAAACAGACGGCGGGCGGGCTCACCCTCGGCGTTCAGGACCGCACCATCGACCTCTGCCGCGATGCCCAAGGCCAGCGGCCCAGGCCGGACCAGGCCACGGGCGAGCAGTTGCCGGGGCAACGGCCGCGCGACCCGGCGCCAGTCGTATTCGATACCGCTGGAGTTGATCAGGGCAGCACCACTGACCACACAGGTGTGTGTCTCGCCGCGCCGTCGAAGGCGAATACTCACCTCGCCATTCAGCAAAGGCTCAAGCCCCTTGAACGAGGCCGCGTGAATACGCAACCGCCCTTCTTTATATAAGCGCTCCACCAGTTCGGCACTCAAGGGTGGCGAGCGGTGGTGATGGCTTTCCCACCACGGCCGCACATGCCGCACGAACTGCCGACGTTGCACGTCCGTCGCCTGATGCCACAAGCGGCCGATGTGTGCCCGCACCGTGTCCAGTGGCGCCTGCCAGTCAATACCCTGGGCGATGGCGTCCCGGCAGTGCCGACGCAGTTCGCGCAGCAATTGGCGAGGCGTGCGAATGCTCTGGTCCTGCTCGAGAAAATCCACCCAGGCCGGTGGCTGGCGACGCACATGGGGCAGCAGGCCATGACGGGAAAACACTTCAATCGGACCACGATGCCCGGCCTGATCCAGGGACACCACGGCGTCGACCATGGTCAGGCCCGAGCCGATGATCATGACCGTCGATTGCGGATCGAGTTGGCGCATGGCCGCCACATCCCACGGATCGAGGGCCGCAGCGTTCAAGCCACTGGACTGGGTTTGCGGTGTACGCGCGGCGGGGAACATACCGGTGGCCAGCACCGCAAACGCTCCTTGCAGGCATTGCCCATCGTTCAGAGTCAGCCGCACGTTATCCGTACCGGTTTGCAAATCCACCACTTCGGCCCGCACATGTTCGACGGTCGAACCGTTCAAGGCACCCACCGCTTGCGCTTCTGCCAGACGCTGTTGCGCGTACAGACCGAATATCCCCCGAGGCGGAAACAATTCGCTGATCGGCACATGCTGCTGGTCCGACTCCGGCCAGCCGCCGCTGGCAATGTAGTCGGTGAGCCATTGGGTCAGGTCTTCGGCGTTGTCTGGATCGACGCTCATCCGCGCCGCGTTGCCATTGAGCGTATGGCCCAGTTCCACCGCGCTATAGGCTTCGCCCCGCCCCAACTCGGCCCGGGGCTCGATCACCAGCACCCGGCGCCGGCCCGGCCGACGCATCAATTGCGCCGCCAGCATCGTGCCACTGAGGCCGCCACCGACAATCAGGATGTCGGCGTCATGGGTCAAGGCCTGGTCCATCGTGCTCTCCCTGTTCAGATCACCACATTACGCACAAACCTTGCCGCCACTGCCCCGTCGTTGCGATAACAGTGCGGCTGGTTGCTGGCGAACATGAAGAATTCACCTGCAGCGATATTCTGCGGCTGGTCGCCGAGCATAACGGTCAGGCAACCTTCGAAGACATAAATCTGCTCGCTCCAGCCATCGGCGTCCGGCTCCGACGGATACACCTCGCCCGGTTGCAGGCACCATTCCCACTGCTCGACTTCGCGGCTGGCCTGGGCCTTGGAAAGCAACACCGCTTTACTGCCAGGGATCGTGCCGGTCCAGGCCAGCTCATTGATACGACTGGGATCGCGGGCGTCGGGAGCCTGGATCAAATCACTGAAGGCGACGTCGAGGGCTTCGGCCACCCGGTCCAGGGTGGTCAGGCTGACGTTCTTTTCCCCCGCCTCGATCGCCACCAGCATTCGGCGGCTGACACCGGACTTTTCGGCCAGCGCGGTCTGGCTCATGTCGGCGGCATGACGCAAACGACGAACATTTTGACTGACATGCTGGAGGACCGAAGCCCGTTGAGTAGAATCTTTGTGCACTATATTGCTCACTGGGTGGGGTTGGGCAGTATACTGCGCAACATTCGGCGCATTGTGCGTCCCCATCCAGTAGCGTGCAAGGTCATGACGTCGGTGAATTCCCCAAAGGCTTCTTCCCGTTTTACAAGGCTCAGCAAGGCCGAGTGCGTGCTGGTGCTGATCACGATGGTCTGGGGCGGAACCTTCCTGCTGGTACAGCATGCGATGACCGTCAGCGGCCCGATGTTTTTTGTCGGCCTGCGCTTTGCCGCCGCCGCGAGCATCGTCGCCCTGTTTTCCTGGCGCCACCTGCGCGACCTGACCCTGTTCGAACTCAAGGCCGGGTCGTTTATCGGCGTGGCGATCATGCTCGGCTATGGCTTGCAGACGGTCGGGCTGCAAAGCATTCCCAGCAGCCAATCGGCATTTATTACCGCGCTGTACGTCCCTTTTGTGCCGTTGCTGCAATGGCTGGTGCTGGGGCGGCGTCCGGGGTTGATGCCCAGCATCGGCATCATGCTGGCCTTTACCGGGTTGATGTTGTTGTCCGGGCCGTCTGGTGCGTCGTTCAACTTCAGCCCCGGTGAAATCGCCACCTTGATCAGCGCCGTGGCCATTGCGGCCGAGATCATCCTGATCAGCACCTATGCCGGCCAGGTCGATGTGCGCCGGGTGACGACGGTGCAACTGGCGGTCACTTCGGTGCTGTCGTTCCTGATGGTGGTGCCGACCAACGAGGCGATACCGGACTTCTCGTGGCTGCTGCTGTGCAGCGCGTTGGGCCTCGGGGGCGCGAGTGCGGCGATTCAGGTGGCAATGAATTGGGCCCAGAAAAGCGTTTCGCCGACCCGCGCCACGCTGATCTATGCCGGCGAGCCGGTATGGGCCGGGATTGTCGGGCGCATCGCCGGGGAACGCTTGCCTGCGATTGCCCTGGTCGGGGCCGGGTTGATTGTGGCGGCGGTGATTGTCAGTGAACTGAAGACCAAGGGTAAGGCGGCTGCGGTCGAGGAAGAGCTGGAACAGGAAACACAGCGATAAACCGCTGCTTTTGCATCGCCAGATAGACCGCCTTCGCGAGCAAGCCCGCTCCCACATTGAAATGCGTTTCAAATGTGGGAGCGGGCTTGCTCGCGAAGGGGCCGGTACAGACGAAATCCCTCCCCCTTAAACAAGGTTAAACGGGCTTTTTCGGACTACCGTGTAGGATTCTGCGACAGCTTGGCGTTTGGTGATCCGGGAGCTGGCACGTATGATGCTTCACAAACTTCCGCAGATTAGAAGCCTATGTCCCTGATAGTTCTACTGCTTCTGCCTTTCATAGGCAGCTGTTTGGCGGCCGTGTTGCCGCACAATGCACGTAACGCCGAATCCCTGTTAGCTGGCCTGGTCGCCCTGATCGGTACCGTCCAGGTCGCGCTCCTGTACCCGCAGATCGCCCATGGCGGCGTCATTCGCGAAGAGTTTCTCTGGCTGCCCAGCCTGGGCCTGAACTTCGTCCTGCGCATGGATGGTTTCGCCTGGCTGTTCTCCATGCTGGTGCTGGGCATCGGCACCCTGGTTTCGCTGTACGCCCGCTACTACATGTCGCCGGACGATCCGGTGCCGCGTTTCTTCGCGTTTTTCCTGGCCTTCATGGGCGCCATGCTTGGCCTGGTGATCTCCGGCAACCTGATCCAGATCGTGTTTTTCTGGGAGCTGACCAGCCTCTTCTCATTCCTGTTGATCGGTTACTGGCACCATCGCGCCGATGCCCGGCGCGGCGCCTACATGGCGCTGATGGTGACCGGTGCGGGCGGATTGTGCCTGCTGGCGGGGGTCATGCTGCTCGGCCATGTGGTCGGCAGCTATGACCTGGACAAGGTCCTGGCCGCCGGCGAACTGATTCGCGCCCATGCCCTCTACCCGATCCTGTTGCCCCTGATCCTGATCGGCGCCTTGAGCAAAAGCGCACAATTCCCTTTCCACTTCTGGCTACCCCACGCCATGGCCGCGCCGACCCCCGTGTCGGCGTACCTGCACTCGGCGACCATGGTCAAGGCCGGGGTTTTTCTGCTCGCGCGGCTCTGGCCATCGCTCTCGGGCAGTGAAGAATGGTTCTACATCGTCAGCGGCGCCGGTGCCTGCACCCTGTTGCTCGGGGCGTATTGCGCGATGTTCCAGAACGATCTCAAGGGATTGCTGGCCTACTCGACCATCAGCCACCTCGGCCTGATCACCCTGTTGCTCGGCTTGAACAGTCCACTGGCCGCCGTCGCCGCGGTGTTCCACATTCTCAACCACGCAACATTCAAGGCCTCGTTGTTCATGGCCGCTGGCATCATCGACCACGAAAGCGGCACCCGCGATATCCGCAAACTCAGTGGCCTGTACAAGCTGATGCCGTTCACCGCGACCCTGGCCATGGTCGCCAGCGCCTCCATGGCCGGTGTGCCGCTGCTCAACGGTTTCCTCTCCAAAGAGATGTTCTTCGCCGAAACCGTGTTCATCAATGCCACGCGCTGGGTCGAACTGAGCTTGCCGATCGTGGCGACCATTGCCGGGACTTTCAGCGTGGCTTATTCCCTGCGCTTCACCGTGGATGTGTTCTTCGGGCCGCCGGCGACCGACTTGCCCCACACGCCTCACGAGCCACCACGCTGGATGCGCGCGCCGGTCGAGTTGCTGGTGTTCACTTGTCTGCTGGTGGGGATATTCCCGGCCCAGGTGGTCGGCCCGCTGCTGGCTGCCGCGGCGCAACCGGTGGTCGGCGGTACGCTGCCCGAGTACAGCCTGGCCATCTGGCACGGCCTGAACGCGCCGATGATCATGAGCCTGATCGCCCTCTCTTGCGGCACCCTGCTCTACTTGCTGCTGCGCAACCAATTCAAACGTGGACGCTTCCACTGCCCGCCGCTCATTGGTCGTTTCGACGGCAAGCGCCTGTTCGAACGTGGCCTGGTCGTGATGATGCGCCTGGCCCGTCGCCTGGAGCCCCGGATCGGCACCAGGCGCCTGCAAATGCAATTGTTCCTCGTGGTGCTTGCCGCCGTGCTGGCGGGGTTGATTCCCATGTTGCACAGCAGCCTGCACTGGGGTGATCGGCCGAAAATCCCGGGGTCGATCGTCTTCGTCACCTTGTGGTTGCTGGCCATCGCCTGCGCCCTTGGCGCGGCCTATCAAGCCAAGTATCACCGTCTCGCGGCCCTGACCATGGTCAGCGTCTGCGGCCTGATGACCTGCGTCACCTTCGTCTGGTTTTCGGCGCCGGACCTGGCCCTGACGCAACTGGCGGTCGAGGTGGTGACCACGGTGCTGATCCTGCTGGGCCTGCGCTGGCTGCCACGACGCATCGAGGACGTCTCGCCGTTGCCGGGCAGTCTGCGCCGGGCGCGGGTGCGGCGTATCCGCGACTTGCTGCTGTCGATCTCGGTCGGTGTCGGCATGGCGTTGCTGGCCTACGCCATGCTGACGCGCCAGACACCCAACGATATTTCCTCGTTCTACCTGAGTCGCGCCTTGCCCGAAGGCGGTGGCAGCAACGTGGTCAACGTGATGCTGGTGGACTTCCGTGGCTTCGACACTCTCGGTGAAATCACCGTGCTGGTGGCCGTGGCCCTGACCGTGTTCGCCCTGCTGCGCCGCTTCCGTCCGCCGAAAGAAAGCCTGCAACTGCCGGCCCAGCAACGCTTGCTCGCACCGGATGTGGTCACCGACCTGGTCAACCCGCGCCACGCCAGCGACACCGCGCTCGGCTTCATGATGGTACCGGCAGTGCTGGTGCGCCTGCTGTTGCCGGTGGCGCTGGTGGTGTCGTTCTACCTGTTCATGCGTGGGCACAATCAACCGGGCGGTGGCTTTGTCGCGGGACTGGTGATGTCGGTGGCGTTCATCCTGCAATACATGGTTGCCGGCACGCAGTGGGTCGAGGCGCAAATGAGCCTGCGGCCACTGCGCTGGATGGGTACCGGATTGCTGTTTGCCACAGCCACCGGGCTGGGCGCAATGCTGGTCGGCTATCCGTTCCTGACCACCCACACCTGGCATTTTTCGTTGCCGTTGCTGGGTGACATCCACCTCGCCAGCGCGCTGTTCTTCGACATCGGTGTGTACGGCGTGGTGGTTGGCTCGACCCTGTTGATCCTCACCGCCCTCGCCCACCAATCGGTGCGGGGTCACAAAACCGCTGCCCAGCCTAAATCCGTTGCCGTCAAAGGAGCCGTCTGATGGAAGAAGTCATCGCAATCGCCATCGGCGTACTGGCCGCGTCCGGCGTCTGGCTGATCCTGCGCCCACGGACGTTCCAGGTGGTCATGGGCCTGTGCCTGCTGTCCTACGGCGTCAACCTGTTCATCTTCAGCATGGGCAGCCTGTTCATCGGCAAGGAACCGATCATCAAGGACGGCATCCCTCAGGACCTGTTGCACTACACCGACCCCTTGCCGCAAGCGCTGGTGCTGACGGCGATCGTCATCAGCTTCGCCATGACCGCGCTGTTTCTGGTGGTGCTGCTGGCCTCCCGGGGCCTGACCGGCACCGACCATGTGGATGGCCGGGAGCCCAAGGAATGATGGCGATTTCTCACCTGATCGTCGCGCCCATTCTGCTGCCGCTGCTGACCGCCGCGATCATGCTGATGCTCGGCGAGAAACACCGGCCGCTCAAGGCAAAGATCAATCTGTTCTCCAGCCTGCTCGGGCTGGGTATCGCCGTGGCGTTGTTGCAATGGACACAAACCACCGGCGTGCCCGGCTCCATCGGAGTGTACCTGCCGAGCAACTGGCAAGTGCCGTTCGGCCTGGTGCTGGTGGTCGATCGCCTGTCGGCGCTGATGCTGGTGCTGACCGGCATCATCGGCGTCAGTGCCCTGCTGTTTGCCATGGCACGCTGGGACAGCGCCGGTTCGAGTTTTCACGCATTGTTCCAGATCCAGTTGATGGGTCTTTACGGCGCGTTCCTCACCGCTGACCTGTTCAACCTGTTCGTGTTCTTCGAGGTGCTGCTGGCCGCGTCCTACGGGTTGATGCTGCACGGCTCGGGCCGGGCACGGGTGTCGTCGGGGTTGCATTACATCTCGATCAACCTGCTGGCCTCGTCGCTGTTCCTGATTGGCGCGGCGCTGATCTATGGCGTCACCGGAACGCTGAACATGGCTGACCTGGCCGTGAAAATCCCGCTGGTGTCCGAAGCCGATCGCGGCTTGCTGCACGCCGGCGCGGGGATTCTGGCCGTCGCGTTCCTGGCCAAGGCCGGCATGTGGCCGCTGAACTTCTGGCTGGTGCCGGCCTATTCCTCGGCCAGCGCGCCGGTGGCGGCAATGTTCGCGATCATGACCAAGGTTGGCGTCTACACCTTGCTGCGCCTGTGGACGCTGCTGTTTTCCGCCCAGGCCGGGGCATCGGCGTTCTTTGGCGGTGAATGGCTGATCTATGGCGGCATGGCGACCATTGTCTGCGCAGCCATTGCGATCCTCGCCGCGCAACGCCTGGAGCGCATGGCCAGCCTGAGCATTCTGGTGTCGGCGGGCATTCTGCTGTCGAGCATCGGTTTCGCCCAGCCGAACCTGGCCGGCGCGGCGCTGTTCTATCTGTTCAGCTCGACCCTGGCGTTGAGTGCGCTGTTCCTGCTGGCCGAACTCATCGAGCGCTCGCGCTCGGCCAATGAAGTCCTGCTCGAAGATGAAGCTGAACTGTTGCCCCGGCCACTGGAATCCCTGCATCCGCCCAAAGGTATCAACCTCGACGACGATCAAAAAGCCGTGGTCGGCCAGGTGATTCCCTGGACCATGGCGTTTCTTGGCCTGAGCTTCATCGCCTGTGCCTTGTTGATCATCGGCATGCCGCCGCTGTCCGGTTTTATTGGCAAACTCGGGCTGATCGGCGCCCTGCTCAATCCAATGGGCCTGGGCAACAGCGGTGACGAACCGATTTCCAATGCCGCGTGGGGCCTGTTGGTGTTGTTGATTTTGTCTGGGCTGGCGTCGCTGATCGCGTTCTCGCGTCTGGGCATCCAGCGCTTCTGGACACCAGCGGAACGGCCATCGCCCCTGCTGCGACGCTTTGAATGCGTGCCGATCTTCGCACTGCTGGGCTTGAGTATTCTGCTGACCTTCAAGGCAGATCCGCTGTTGCGTTACACCCAGGCCGCCGCCAATGCCTTGTACAACCCGCAGCAATACGTGATGGCCGTGCTCGACACTCGCGTCGTACCAAACCCGTCGGCCAAAGCGACCCCGCTGGAGGTGCAACCATGAAGCGCCTGTTTCCGGCACCGTTGCTGTCGCTGGCCTTGTGGCTGCTGTGGTTGTTGCTGAACCTGTCGACCAGCCCCGGCAATCTGCTGCTGGGTGCGGCGCTGGGGTTCTGCGCGCCGCTGATGATGCGCAAGCTGCGTCCGCTGCCGGTACGCATCCGTCGTCCCGGGGTGATCCTGCGTCTGGTCCTGCTGGTCGGGCGTGATGTGCTGGTGTCCAACCTTGCCGTGGCCTGGGGCGTGCTCAATGCGGGTCGCCGCCCGCCCCGCTCGCAATTCATCAAGGTGCCGCTGGACTTGCGTGACGCCAATGGCCTGGCCGCGCTGTCGATGATCACCACGGTAGTGCCCGGTACGGTCTGGTCGGAGCTGGCGCTGGACCGCAGCATTTTGCTGTTGCACGTGTTCGATCTGGACGATGAGGCGCTGTTCATCCAGCACTTCAAGGCGACCTACGAACGTCCGCTGATGGAGATCTTCGAATGAGCCCATTACTGTCGAACGCGATCCTGCTGAGCCTGTTCTTCTTTTCCCTGGCGATGATCCTGACCCTGATCCGCCTGTTCAAGGGGCCGTCGGCCCAGGATCGGGTCCTGGCGCTGGACTACCTGTACATCGTCGCGATGCTGATGATGCTGGCGCTGGGTATTCGTTATGCCAGTGATACGTACTTCGAGGCGGCGCTGCTGATCGCACTGTTCGGTTTCGTCGGCTCGTTCGCCCTGGCGAAATTCCTGCTGCGTGGTGAGGTGATCGAATGAATACGCCATTGTCGTTGTGGGTGGAAATCCCGGTGGCGATCCTGCTGGTGCTCGGCAGTCTGTTTGCATTGATCGGCGCCACGGGCCTGCTGCGCATGAAGGACTACTTCCAGCGCATGCACCCACCGGCCCTGGCCTCGACGCTCGGGGCCTGGTGCGTGGCGCTGGCTTCGATCATTTACTTTTCGGCGCTCAAGTCCGCGCCGGTCTTGCATGCCTGGCTGATTCCAATCCTGCTGGCGGTTACCGTGCCGGTGACCACCTTGCTGCTGGCCCGGGCGGCGCTGTTCCGTAAACGCATGGCCGGGGATGATGTGCCGGCCGAGGTGAGCAGCCGGCGTACGGAGAGTGGCAGTTAGAAAGGGTTGTATTGACTGGACCGGCCTCTTCGCGAGCAAGCCCGCTCCCACAAGGGTGGGTGTCTAACTCAAAAGGTATGTACGACACCAGACACTGTGGGAGCGGGCTTGCTCGCGAAGAGGCCAGTACTGTCACTACAAAAACGTCGCTGTCTCAGACCCAGGCCACCGCCAGCAACCCAGCCCCCAACACCACGCACAACGGCGAGTAAACCCAGGTGTCCAGCCGGGCAAATTCCGAGCCTTTGACCTCTTTGAAAAAACCCACCAGCTCCGAATCGCCAATGGCCCGGGCAAACAGCAAAATCGCAATCGCACTGATCACCCACTGCAACGACCAGTGATGCAACGGTGGCAGCCACCAACCCACCCGCAAGCACACCAGCACGGCAATCAACAGCAGCGCCGCGGCCACCACCAGTGTGATCCAGCCCCGTGGCTTGAACGCCGGCCTCAGTTGTGCGCTGCCCTCCTGTGGCACTTGCGGCACCGCCGCCACCGCCGCCCATTCGCCACCCAACGCCCAATACACATGCACCAGACTGATCACTGCGAAGATCGTCACCAGCCATTGAGCCAACAACAAGGTCATGGTTCAGAGATCCTTGAAAGGGATATGAACTGAACATTGTAGGAGCTGCCGCAGGTTGCGATCTTTTGATTTTGCTTTTTTAAGACAAGATCAAAAGATCGCAACCTGCGGCAGTTCCTACAGAGCGGCGGAGACTTTATCCGCCACGTCCTTGGGCAACCAGGCCCGCCAAACGTCCGGATGGGCCTTCATGAACGCCTGCGCAGCCTGGCGCGGCGGCGTATGTTTCTCGCTCATCTCGGCCAGTGCTTTGTTCAGGGGAGCGATCGGAAAGTCGACCCTGGCGAAGAACTCGGCAATCTGCGGATATTGTTTCTGGAACGGTGTGGAGACACCGATGGACAGCTTGGAGGCCAGGGAACGGGTCGGCTGCGGGTTGGGATTGTCAGCGTCGGTCAAGGTCTTCCAGGCTTCGGCGTCGAACGGTGGTTCTTCGAGTTGAATCAGCTTGAAGCGGCCGAGTAACGGCGTCGGCGACCAGTAGTAAAACAGCACCGGCTTGCCACGATGAATTGACGAGCTGATCTCCGCATCCAGTGCCGCGCCCGAACCGCTGCGGAAGTTCACGTAACTGTCGTCCAGCCCATACGCCTTGAGCTTCTGCTTGTTGACCACTTCCGAAGTCCAACCGATCGGGCTATTGAGGAAGCGTCCCTTGGTCGGGGCTTCCGGGTCCTTGAACACGTCTTTATAGCGCGGCAGGTCGCTGACGCTGCGCAAGTCCGGCGCCAGCGGCTTGATACCCTTGGCCGGGTCGCCCTTGATCACATATTCCGGCACCCACCAGCCTTCGGTCGCGCCCTTGACCGTGTCGCCAAGGCTGACGACTTTGCCTTCGGCCTCCGCCTTGACCCAGACCGGGCTGCGACCGGCCCACTCTTCGCCAATGACCTGAATGTCATTGTTGGCCAGCGCGGTTTCCAGAGTGATGGTGGTGCCCGGCAAAGTGTCGGTCGGCAGCCCGTAGCCCTTCTCGACAATGATGCGCAGGACATCGGTAATCAGGCTGCCGCTTTCCCAGTTCAGGTCGGCGAAGTGGATTGTCGTTTGCGCGGCAATCACCGGGGCGGGCGTCACCATCAAGCCGAAAGTGGCCAGGACCGCAGCCAGCAACCGTCGAAATCCGTTCATGCTTTTGCACCTCGTGCTGTTCACAGCAATAGCAGGATGGCCTGGCAGTAGACCGCGAAGCCTCTGAATACTCAGTCCAATGACTGTAGTAGAGGTTCCTGCTTTCGAGGTGTGCGGATCAGTTTTCGGAAGTTTCCTGCAAACGCATCAGCTCTCGTCTGACCATGCTGGCGTATGCCGCCGGTTGCAGTTGGTAAAGCTGTGACGCCACCCAATTCAGCCAGGTTCCTTGCAGAATGGTCTTCTGCCCGAACAGCCGCCGCGCCTCGTCTTGAGCGCTGGCCTGGTTCTGTTCGTGGAAATCGGCGCGGGTCAGGGTCATCACTCGCTGGCCTTGAAGGTCACCAGTTCGCCCTTGCGCCACTTGACAGCTTTGGCGGTCACGGCTTTCAGGGTCTTGGTCAGGCCTTCCTGCAGCTGTTGATGGGCAGCAAACACCATCACCACGCTGTGACCTTCCTTGAACACGATCCCCTGGCCATCGGCCGTGGTCACGAAGGCGTAATCGCCAATTCCGTAAACCGTCAGCTTGATGTCGCGGAACTTGATGTCCAGCTTGCCGCCTTCGCGACTGGGCAGCACCGAAGCGCTGAAATGATCGCCGACCTTGAGTTTGAGTCCGGGCTTGTCGTCCACCACCAGGGCTGATTCGGTGTCGATTTCGGCAATGTAAATGCCTTCAGCGTTCTGTTCGGTGATGTAAACGAAACGTGACTGAAACTGCTTGACCAGCTTTGCGCGCAAATCACCCAGCACGAACAAAGCATGCATATCGAGATTACTTACTGCCAAGGAAACATCCCCACATCTGAAAAATGGTGCCGTGCGCGAAAAATAAACGCACAGCCAAAAAAGCGGCAATGCCGAAGGTGTCGCCAAAGAACCCGGATTGAAGTCCTGAATGAGCAGTGCACTCACTCATCACGAAGCTTGAGAAGACTACTGGAACGTCACTCGCATCGTCCTGCCTGGCGTTCGTCACAGGTTGAAGGAAAACTCCCTTCCTGCTGCCAGAAAATTATGGACTATCAACTTCGGGGAAAAATCTCTTCAAGAAAAAATCTTTTCCTACATATCGTCCGCAAAAAATTGCTTTAGATAAACATCATTCACCCACCAGTGAGGGTGATTCTAGAGCAGCGATGCTCTTGGAGACTAGCCAAAACGACGTACATACGTCGGTAAAACAATGAAAAGGACTTCATATGTGCACGTTGACACACGTTGCTTATCCCCTGGTGCCTGACACAGAAACAACGCCGATCTCACATCCGCTACGGTTCCACCCCCATGAACCGCTTCACGATGTCCCGGCCCGCCCGCGATTTCAGGTGGTAATGGCGGGGATTGCCTTCTTCCATATCAAGGACATTTCTACAGGCTGCGTCAGAGGTTTCCGAGCTGATCATAACGAAGCGTGTGCCCTCGCCCGGCTTCTTGAATCACGTTGTTGACATGCCCGGCGCTGTCATTTCCGTCGACGTTTCGTCTGCCCGCCGACTTATCTCAGCCGTCGACGGGCAACTACTGCCATACTGCCCGCCCAATAAAACGAATCCGCAAAAAATCGGGTGCGTTGACAACAACAATGTATTTCCAGGGGAAGTCTGCAACGTGACGGAATTTGATATCGGCGAATTTTTTATCCGGGGTGAAGCCAGAGAAGTCGGCGGTGAATTCCAGGCCGTGATTGTCATGCGCGCCAAACCACCGCTGAAGACCGTGACGTATCACCAGGTCGAAAAGGATCGTTGGTTCAAAACCCCGGATGTCGCCGCCATTGCGGCCCAGGAATCGGCCAGGGAACTGAAGGCGGCGGTCGATGCGGGCGCATTGAAAGCCTGATTGTCGGATTGGCGGTCTATGCTCACTGTTGCGCCTGAACATCGCGATCGAACTCCGCCCGTGCGGCCCCCTCGACCCGACTGATGACCTGCAAGGAGATGAAGATGGAATCACCGACCCACGACTTGAAAGGCCTTTTCGACCAGCTCGGCCTGGACTCCAGCCAGAACGCGATCGACGACTTCATTGCCAGCCATTCCCTGCGTGACGACAAGAAACTCATCGATGCCGAGTTCTGGTCACCGCAACAGGCAGGCTTCCTCAAAGAACAATTGCGCGAAGACGCTGACTGGGCGCGGGTGGTCGACGACCTGAACCTGCGCATGCACCAGACGCACTGATAACCTCAATGCAGGCTGCCAGGTCTTTCGGCGCTCAATTGCGCCAACCAGGCAGCCTTGCACTCCTCCGCTTCATCGCGACTGGAGAACGCCGTGCCCCGGCGCTCGCCATTGAGCAACACCACCCAGCAAACCTTGCGTCCCATGGAACGCAAATTGGCAGGTACACCGCTGCCGATCATGACCGCGACATCAACTTTGCCTTGCATGCTGCCCCCCCGAATTTCGTTAGCAACCTAATTAATAGATATGCTAATTAGTTTTCCGGCGAGGAAACAGCAAAAACCTGCACAGGTTAATTGCAGAATTCGTAACAATCGCCCGGCAACCCGTAATGCTGTTCAGTATTCACTGTAGGAGCGAGCTTGCTCGCGATGGTCGTTAACGATGCCGCGTGTTTACTGACTAAACGCGGCGCTCTTGAGT
>NZ_JBWKXF010000086.1:0-13798 GCF_059422645.1 Pseudomonas sp. GW821-FHT01C01
TGCCGCTTTACTGACCGGCATTAACCGCGCCGCCTGTGATTTTTTCGCGAGCAAGCTCGCTCCTACAGAAACCCACAAACAAAAACGCCCCGACCAAGGTCGGGGCGTTTTCATGTGCAGCTAAGGCTTAGCGCGGGAATGCTGGCGGGTTTACACCGGCCATGTCTTCCATCACGCGAACCACCTGGCAGCTGTAACCGAATTCGTTGTCGTACCAAACGTACAGAACAACGCGGTTATCCTGGGTGATGGTCGCTTCTGCGTCCACTACGCCTGCGTGGCGCGAGCCAACGAAGTCGGTGGAAACCACTTCCTGGGAGCTGACGTAGTCGATCTGCTTGTGCAGATCCGAGTGCATGGCCATCTGGCGCAGGTACTCGTTGATCTCTTCGCGAGTGGTAGCCTTTTCCAGGTTCAGGTTCAGGATGGCCATCGACACGTTCGGCGTAGGAACGCGAATCGCGTTGCCGGTCAGCTTGCCCTTGAGCACTGGCAGCGCCTTGGCGGCTGCGGTGGCGGCACCGGTCTCGGTGATAACCATGTTCAGCGGCGCGGCGCGGCCACGACGGCTGCCCTTGTGGAAGTTGTCGATCAGGTTCTGGTCGTTGGTGAACGAGTGAACGGTTTCGACGTGGCCGTTGACGATGCCGTACTTGTCGTTGACTGCCTTGAGCACCGGCACGATGGCGTTGGTGGTGCAGGAAGCCGCCGAGATGATCTTGTCGTCAGGGCTGATGTCGCCATGGTTGATACCGTGCACGATGTTCTTCAGCGCGCCCTTGCCAGGTGCGGTGAGGATCACGCGGGCAGCGCCCGGGCAGGCCAGGTGCTGGCCCAGACCGTCAGCGTCACGCCATACACCGGTGTTGTCGACGATCAGAGCGTTTTCGATGCCGTACTGGGTGTAGTCGACTTCGGCCGGGCTCTTGGCGTAGATAACCTGGATCAGGTTGCCGTTGGCGGTGATGGTGTTGTTGGCTTCATCAATGGTGATGGTGCCATCGAACGGACCATGAACCGAGTCACGACGCAACAGGCTGGCACGCTTGACCAGATCGTTCTCGGCGCCCTTGCGGACAACGATGGCGCGCAGACGCAGGCCGTCGCCACCACCGGTTTTCTCGATCAGGATGCGCGCCAGCAGACGGCCGATACGACCGAAGCCGTAGAGGACAACGTCGGTGCCTTTACGGGCGGAAGCATTTTGCTGGCCAACCACGTCAGCCAGTTCTTCACGGACGAACTGCTCGGCAGTACGGCCATTGCCTTCGGCCTTGAATTTGGCCGCCAGCTTGCCCAGGTCCACCGAAGCGGCGCCGAGCTTGAGCTCGCTCATCGCCTTGATCAGCGGGAATGTTTCGTGGACGGACAGCTCGCTTTCGTCGGACTGACGGTGACGAGCAAAGCGGTGAGCTTTGAGAATCGCAATGACTGAACGATTGATCAGGCTGCGGCCATAGATCGAGCTCACCACGTTGTTATTGCGGTAGAGCTGACCGATAAGCGGAATCATCGCTTCTGCGAGTGCTTCACGGTCGATCCATTCACCAAGACACTGGTCGGGCTTCTGAGTCACGGGAACCTTCCACATGTAGGGGCAGAAAAAAGGGGCTACATTATGCCGCCGAGTGACAGCGGTAGCAATGCGCGCCCGTCGTGCTTTACGTAACAATTCACCGTTCAAAAAATTTACGCCTCGCTCCAGCCCAGTAAAACCGGGGCTTTCAGCGCAGTCAATTTTTTGGAGGTCACGCCTCCTTATCCGTAACCCTCCGTAACACTCATTGTATTTGCCACTACATATTCAGTAATTTCAGGTAAAAAACCGTCGAATTTTGTCTTTACCACTACATTTCGCCATACCCGCGCATTAGGCGCAGTCAGCAACTGACAGGCGGCATCGTAGACCGCTACAATTACCGACTTTGTCGCAACGCTTGGAGCTCAACCTTCCGTGCCCGTTCTGCGTCTACCGCTTCTCCCTGCCGCGGCAGGTAAACAGCACTGGGGCAACCTGCCCGGTGCCGCCCTGAGCCTGGCCATCGCCGAGGCCGCCAGCGCTGCCAAGCGCTTTACCCTGCTACTGACCGCCGACAGCCAAAGTGCCGAACGGCTGGAACAGGAGCTGAGTTTCTTCGCCCCGGATTTGCCCGTATTGCACTTTCCCGACTGGGAAACCCTGCCCTACGACCTGTTCTCGCCGCACCAGGACATCATTTCCCAGCGCATCGCCAGCCTGTATCGGCTGCCGGAACTGAGCCATGGCGTGCTGGTGGTGCCGATCACCACCGCCCTGCATCGCCTCGCACCGACCAAATTCCTGCTCGGCAGCAGCCTGGTGCTGGATATCGGCCAGAAGCTCGACGTCGAGCAAATGCGCACCCGGCTCGAAGCCACGGGTTATCGCTATGTCGATACAGTCTATGAACACGGCGAATTCACCGTTCGCGGTTCGCTGATCGATCTGTTCCCGATGGGCAGCAAGCTGCCGTATCGCATCGACCTGTTCGACGATGAAATCGAAACCCTGCGCACCTTCGATCCGGAGAACCAGCGCTCCATCGACAAAGTCGACTCGGTCAAGTTGTTGCCGGCCAAGGAATTTCCGCTACAGAAAGAAGCGGTCACCCGTTTCAAGGCGCGCTTCCGTGAGCGTTTTGACGTCGACTTCCGCCGTTGCCCGATCTTCCAGGACTTGAGCAGCGGGATTACTCCGGCCGGCATTGAGTACTACCTGCCGCTGTTCTTCGAAGAAACCTCGACGCTGTTCGATTATTTGCCTCAGGACACGCAAGTGTTTTCCCTGCCGGGCATCGAACAAGCGGCGGAAAACTTCTGGAACGACGTGCGCAATCGCTATGAAGAACGCCGCGTCGACCCATCCCGTCCTTTATTGCCACCTGCCGAATTGTTCTTGCCGGTGGAAGACTGCTTCGCCCGCCTGAAGAACTGGCCGCGGGTGGTTGCCAGTCAACAGGACGTGGAAACCGGCGTCGGCCGCGAGCGCTTCCCTTCCCGGGAACTGCCGAACCTTGCCATCGAAGCCAAGGCCACCCAGCCGTTGGCGGCACTGTCGAGCTTCCTCGACGGATTTCCCGGTCGGGTGCTGTTCACTGCCGAATCCGCGGGTCGGCGCGAAGTGCTGCTGGAACTGCTGGAACGCCTGAAGCTGCGACCGAAAACCGTCGACAGCTGGCCGGACTTTGTTGCCGGCAAGGAGCGCCTGGCGATCACCATCGCACCGCTCGACGAAGGCCTGCTGCTCGACGACCCGGCTCTTGCCCTCGTCGCAGAAAGTCCGTTATTTGGCCAACGCGTGATGCAGCGTCGTCGCCGCGAAAAGCGTGCCGACGCCAACAACGATGCTGTCATCAAGAACCTCACCGAGCTACGCGAAGGTGCGCCGGTGGTGCACATCGACCACGGTGTCGGTCGCTACCTGGGCCTGGCAACTCTGGAAATCGACAACCAGACCGCTGAATTCCTCGCCCTGGAATACGCCGAAGGCGCCAAGCTTTATGTGCCCGTGGCCAACCTGCACCTGATCGCCCGCTACACCGGCAGCGACGATGCCCTGGCCCCGCTGCACCGTCTCGGCTCCGAGACCTGGCAGAAAGCCAAGCGCAAGGCCGCCGAACAGGTACGCGACGTGGCCGCCGAACTGCTCGACATCTATGCACGCCGCGCCGCCCGTGAAGGCTACGCTTTCGCCGATCCGAAAGCCGACTACGCCACCTTCAGCGCCGGTTTCCCGTTCGAAGAAACTCCGGACCAGCAAACCACCATCGAAGCGGTGCGCGAAGACATGCTCGCGCCCAAGCCAATGGATCGCCTGGTATGCGGCGATGTGGGTTTCGGCAAGACCGAAGTGGCGATGCGCGCCGCGTTCATTGCCGTGCATGGCGGCAAACAAGTGGCAATCCTGGTGCCAACCACCCTGCTCGCCCAACAGCACTACAACAGCTTCCGCGACCGTTTCGCCGACTGGCCAGTGTCCGTGGAAGTGATGAGTCGCTTCAAGTCGACCAAGGAAGTGAATGCGGCAGTCGCCGATCTGGCCGAAGGCAAAATCGACATCGTCATCGGTACTCACAAGCTGCTGCAGGACGACGTAAAAATCAAAAACCTCGGCCTTGTCATCATCGACGAGGAACACCGTTTCGGCGTGCGCCAGAAAGAACAACTCAAGGCCCTGCGCAGCGAAGTCGACATCCTGACCCTGACCGCCACGCCGATTCCGCGCACGCTGAACATGGCAGTGTCGGGTATGCGCGACCTGTCGATCATCGCCACGCCGCCGGCCCGTCGCTTGTCGGTACGCACCTTTGTCATGGAGCAGAACAAGAGCACGGTCAAAGAGGCCTTGCTGCGTGAGTTGCTGCGTGGCGGTCAGGTCTATTACCTGCACAACGACGTGAAGACCATCGAGAAATGCGCCGCCGACCTCGCCGAACTGGTACCGGAAGCACGGATCGGCATCGGTCACGGGCAGATGCGCGAACGCGAACTCGAACAGGTGATGAGCGACTTCTACCACAAGCGCTTCAACGTGCTGATCGCCTCGACCATCATCGAGACCGGCATCGACGTGCCAAGCGCCAACACCATCATCATCGAGCGTGCCGACAAGTTCGGCCTGGCACAGCTGCACCAGTTGCGCGGCCGGGTCGGACGCAGTCACCACCAGGCGTACGCCTACCTGCTGACGCCACCGCGCCAGCAAATCACCCCGGACGCGGAAAAGCGCCTGGAAGCGATTGCCAACACCCAGGACCTCGGCGCGGGCTTCGTGCTCGCCACCAACGACCTGGAAATCCGTGGTGCCGGCGAACTGCTCGGTGACGGTCAGAGCGGGCAGATCCAGGCAGTCGGCTTCACGCTGTACATGGAAATGCTCGAGCGCGCAGTGAAGTCGATCCGCAAGGGCGAGCAGCCGAACCTCGATCAACCGCTCGGCGGCGGTCCGGAAGTCAACTTGCGCGTACCGGCGTTGATTCCCGAAGACTATCTGCCGGATGTCCACGCCCGCCTGATTCTCTACAAGCGCATTGCCTCGGCCACCGATGAGGATGGCCTCAAGGATTTGCAGGTGGAGATGATCGATCGATTCGGCCTGCTGCCGGAACCGACCAAGAACCTGATCCGCATCACTGCATTGAAATTGCAGGCCGAGCAACTGGGCATCAAGAAAGTCGATGGCGGCCCGCAAGGCGGTCGCGTCGAGTTCGCCGCACAGACGCCGGTCGACCCGCTGACCCTGATCAAACTGATCCAGAGCCAGCCAAAACGCTACAAATTCGAAGGCGCCACGATGTTCAAGTTCATGGTTCCGATGGAGCGCCCGGAAGAGCGCTTTAATACTGTAGAGGCGCTGTTCGAGCGCCTCGTTCCGAAAACTGCTTGAAGGACGCCGCATGCGCCTGTTTCGCTCACTGACCTTGCTGACCCTGTTAATGCCAGCGCTGGTCGCACCCACGGCATTTGCCGATGACCTGTATCAGGTCGAAATGATTCTGGTCCGGCAAAACGCCGTACCGGCGATTGTCAGCCGCGCCGCGCCGGAAGACTGGGCGGCTGGTGCCCAACCCGTCAGCCCCGACAGCCTGCGTACGCCAAGCCTGAATGGCGAGGTGGAAAAACTCACCAGCAGTGCCGACTACACGGTGTTGCTGCACAAGGCCTGGCAACAGACCCTCGGTGAAGCGCCGAGCAAAATCGCGATCAGCGACGGCAAGGAACAGTACGGTCAGTTCCCGATCGAAGGCACGCTGAACGTGAAACTGGGGCGCTTCACTGACGTCGACGCCGATTTCTGGGTCAACCAGATCGACACCAATGGCATGGTGACCGCCAGCGAGCGCTTGAAACAGGAAAGCCACACCAAGAACGGCCAATTGAACTTCCTCGACAACGGCCACCTCGGCCTGTTGATCAAGATCACTTCGCTCACAGCCCCCGCACCTCGGCCAGTCCCCGATGAAATTCCGGACTGATTGAAGTCCCTATGTCTGCGACCCTGAGCAAACCCCTGGCACCTTCGTGGGTCAGCCGATTCAAGGAACAGAGCCTGGAGCGTGGCCGCCGCTACGCGCTGGAGAATCGTGTCAGGATCGTCGAGGCCGGCGACGCAACCATCATCGCCGCGTGCGAAGGCTCGGGCGGTAACGTTTACCGTCAGACCATTCGCCTGCGCGAGTCAGCCAAAGGCACGCTGCTGATGGTCGACGCCACATGCTCCTGCCCGGTCCACAACAACTGCAAACATTGCGCGGCGGTGCTCCTGCAAGTGCAGGAAACCCTCGACTACCCCGCTGCCGCCAAAGACGCCGAACTCCTGGAAAAACTCCAGGCAGTCCTGGAAAACCGCAGCCCGAAAGCACCGCCGCAAGTGCTGGTGGACAATGTGCAACCGGTACCGCGCCTGTGGCTGGCCAGCATCGAGTTCAGCGCGTTCGAACCGCGCAATGGTCGAATGCAGCGCTACATTCAGCATCGCGCGGCGCTGTCTTTCAGTTACCTGGACGAGTACGTTTCCGGACAGAAAAACTCCGACATCCTGATTCGCCAGGAAAGCCAGACGCTGCGGATAAAACGCCACCCGGAAGTGGAACAGTCCTACCGGGAACAGCTGCGAATCCTCGGCTTCAAAGTCGCCACCCGGCAAAGCAAGGCATTGCCGGAAAGTGCCGGCGAGCTGTTCGAGATGGTCAATGACAGCGCCTGGCTGACCTTTACCCTCAATGAACTGCCGAAGTTGCGCACCCAGGGCTGGGAATTGCAGATCGACGAAGACTTCGGTTTCGACCTGACCGCGGTAGACGACTGGTACGCCACTGTCGAACAGGCACCGGAGCGCGACTGGTTCGATCTGGAACTGGGGATCATCGTCAACGGCGAGCGCCTGAGCCTGTTGCCGATCCTGCTCAACCTGATGCGCTCCCACACCGAAATCCTCAACCCGGAACGCTTGGCCCGACGACGCGACGACGAGTTGATCCTGGTAAACATCCCCAACCGTCCGAACTCCGAGCATGGCCCGCTGCAAGTCGCCCTGCCCTTCGGCCGTTTGAAGCCGGTGCTGGCAACCCTCGGCGAGTTCTACCTGCAGGAGCCCGGCGAAACCACACTGCGCCTGAGCAAGGCCGATGCCACGCGCCTGAACCCGCTGGAAGACATGCCACTGCTCTGGGAGGGCGGAGAACAGATCCGCACTTTTGCCCAGCGCTTGCGCGACATCAAGGACCACACGACCACCGCCCCGGAAGGTTTGAACGCGACGCTGCGCCCGTATCAGCTCGAAGGCTTGAGCTGGATGCAATCGCTGCGGCAACTGGACGTGGGCGGAATTCTCGCGGACGACATGGGCCTGGGCAAAACCCTACAGACACTGGCGCACGTTCTGAGCGAGAAAAACGCCGGCCGCCTCGATCGGCCGTGCATGGTCGTGATGCCAACCAGCCTGATCCCCAATTGGCTCGACGAAGCGGCGCACTTTACGCCGCAGCTCAAAGTACTGGCGCTCTACGGTGCCAGCCGCAAAAAACACTTCGACAAACTGGCTGATCACGATCTGATCCTGACCACCTATGCGCTGCTGCCCAAGGATGTCGAACGCCTGGCGGCGCAGCCGTTGCACATACTGGTGCTGGATGAAGCGCAGTACATCAAGAATCCGACCAGCAAGGCCGCCCAGGCTGCCCGCGAGCTCAATGCCCGGCAGCGCCTGTGCCTGAGCGGCACACCACTGGAAAACCATCTCGGTGAACTGTGGTCGCTGTTTCATTTCCTCTTGCCCGGCTGGCTCGGTGACGTCAAAAGCTTCAACCGCGATTACCGCGTACCGATTGAAAAACGCACCAGCGAGGTCAGGCTTCAGCACCTCAACGGCCGGATCAAACCCTTCCTGCTGCGCCGCACCAAGGAACAGGTGGCCACCGAGTTGCCACCGAAAACCGAGATCATCCACTGGGTCGAACTCAACGAGGCCCAGCGTGACGTTTACGAAACCATGCGCCTGGCCATGGACAAGAAAGTCCGTGACGAGATCACCCGCAAGGGTGTGGCCCGCAGCCAGATCATCATTCTCGAAGCACTGCTCAAGCTGCGTCAGGTGTGCTGCGATTTGCGCCTGGTCAACGATGCCACCCTGCCGACCCGCGGCAGCACGTCAGGCAAGCTCGACAGCCTGATGGAAATGCTCGAGGAATTGTTCGAGGAAGGTCGGCGGATCCTGCTGTTCTCGCAGTTCACTTCAATGTTGTCGCTGATCGAAGACGAATTGAACAAGCGCGGAATTGCCTACGCCCTGCTGACCGGCCAGACCCGCGACCGCCGCACACCCGTGAAGGAATTCCAGAGCGGCAAACGTCAGATTTTTCTGATCAGCCTGAAAGCCGGTGGCGTTGGTCTGAACCTGACCGAAGCGGACACCGTGATTCATTACGACCCTTGGTGGAACCCGGCGACGGAAAATCAGGCGACCGACCGGGCGTATCGCATCGGCCAGGAAAAGCCGGTGTTCGTTTACAAATTGATTGCGCGCGGTACGGTGGAAGAAAAGATTCAGCACCTGCAAAAGGAAAAATCCGACCTGGCGGCCGGCGTGCTGGATGGGCGCAAGGCCGGGGACTGGAAGCTGCAGAGCGATGATATTGAGGCGTTGTTTGCGCCACTGCCGGAAAACCTTGAAAAACGCTGAGATTTGCGGCATTTGAAAGATTGCCTTCGCTGGCAAGCCAGCTCCTACAGGTCAACGTGATCCTTGTAGGAGCTGGCTTGCCAGCGAAAGGGTCAACTCGGTGTGAAGGCTAATTACCCTTTCAACACCCGCGCCAGCGTCGACTTCACCTTGCCCATTCCGTCATGCAACGCCTGCTCGATCTCGGCCATGGTGATTACCGCCGTCGACTTGCCCGCCGCCGGGTTCACTACCAGCGCCAGACAGGCGTAATCCAGTTCCAGTTCACGGGCCAGGGCCGCTTCCGGCATGCCGGTCATGCCGACGATGTCGCAGCCATCGCGCTCCAGTCGAGCGATTTCAGCCACTGTCTCCAGGCGCGGTCCTTGAGTGCACGCATACACGCCATGACTGCTGTAGCCCACACCTTCTGCCGCCAACGCCGCGATCAGTTGCTGACGCAACGGTTCGCTGTAGGGGTAGCTGAAGTCGATATGGGTGACGTGTTCCAGATCATCGGCAAAGTAGGTGTGCTCACGACCGCTGGTGTAGTCGATCAACTGATGCGGCACGCAGAAATGCCCGGTGCCCATGGCAGCATGGATGCCGCCCACGGCGTTGACCGCCAGGATGGCTTCGGCACCGGCCTGCTTCAGTGCCCAGAGGTTGGCGCGGTAGTTGACCTGATGCGGCGGAAAACGATGCGGATGACCGTGACGCGCGAGGAAAAGCACTTCCTTGCCGGCATACTCGCCGATCTGAACTTCGGCCGAAGGTGCACCATAAGGCGTGTCCACTGCCAGTGACTGACGAATGCTCAAGCCTTCGAGCTGAGTCAGGCCAGTGCCACCGATAATCGCGTAAACCGTCATAACGAACAGTCCTTAATCAATCAATTGAGCTTCTTTGAGCGCGCCGACAGCGGTGAGCCAGCGCGGGTCCTGACGGTATTCAGAATTGGCGAACGACTGACCGCGCATCCGCGCGATCCGCCCGGATGGCTTGACCTTCAGACGCTGGGCAGCACTCAAGGCAAGCTCGGCAGCCGCACGATCGTTGCAAACAAGCCCCATGTCGCAACCGGCAGTCAGCGCCGCTTCAATTCGACTCGCGGCATCGCCGACCACGTGAGCGCCCGCCATGGACAGGTCATCGCTGAAAATCACCCCGTCGAATTGCAGTTCGCCACGCAAAATATCCTGCAACCAGCGACGGGAAAAACCGGCCGGCTGGGTATCGACTTGTGGATAGATCACATGGGCCGGCATGACCGCGGCGAGTTGCTTGCTCAATTTGGCAAACGGTACCAGGTCGTTGGCGCGGATCTCATCGAGACTGCGCTCATCATTCGGGATCGCGACGTGGGAATCCGCTTCGGCCCAGCCGTGACCCGGGAAGTGCTTGCCGGTGGCCGCCATGCCCGCACTGTTCATCCCGCGGATGAATGCACCGGCCAATTGAGCGGCACGCTCCGGGTCACCCTCGAACGAACGGGTACCCACCACCGCGCTGCGTTGGTAGTCGAGGTCGAGCACCGGGGCGAAACTCAGGTCCAGGCCAACGGCCAGCACTTCAGTCGCCATGATCCAGCCACACTGCTCAGCCAGGTATTCGGCATTCGGGTTGTCGGCAATGGCGCGCATGGCGGGCAAGCGCACGAAACCCTGGCGAAGGCGCTGCACGCGGCCGCCCTCCTGATCCACAGCCAACAACAAATCGGGACGGATGGCGCGGATTGCCGCACTCAATTCACGCACCTGGCGTGGATGCTCGATATTGCGGGCAAAGATGATCAGGCCGCCCACTTCGGGCTGGCGCAACAATTGGCGATCTTCAGCCGTCAGCCAGGTACCGGCGACGTCCACCATCAACGAGCCTTGCAAGCCAGCAGTCATAGATATTCCTTGATAACAGAAAACCCGCCCCGCACGAACGCGCCGCCAAGGGCAAGGCCCGGCAGACTGGCGATATCAATGGGAAACAGGTTCAGAACGAGAGTCGGCATGGGCGGCTAGCTTAGCGGATGTCAGCTGCCGCGCCCACCCATGTGCGGTTATACCTTGGCGGCAACCGGCGTCGACTTGCTACGCGGACGCAATTGAGCAGTGGCCATGGCCGCATCAGTCACACCCGTTTCGGCACGCATGCCGGCAGCCAGGAATGGCACCATCAGGCGCATGACTTGCTCGATGGAGGTGTTCACGCCGAAGTCGGTTTCAGCAATCGCACGCAAGGCCTTGATACCGGACATGCTGAACGCCGCAGCACCCAGCATGAAGTGCACGCGCCAGAACAGTTCGATGGGCGGAATGCGCGGCGCCGCTTCGTTGACCAGCATCATGTAGCGGCGAAACACCTTGCCGTACATGTCTTCCAGATAGCGACGCAAGTGTCCCTGACTCTGACTGAACGCCAGCCCCAGCAAACGCATGAAGATAGACAGATCGTTGCCGCTACGCGGCTGTACCACCAGTGCCTGCTCGACAAGGATTTCCAGCAACTCTTCGAGGGTAGGCTTGATTTCGGGCTTGGCCTGACGCCGCTCCAGCTCTTTATCGAGACTGATGCAGAACGGCCCGAGGAACCGTGAGAAGACCGCCTGAATCAGCGCTTTCTTCGAACCGAAGTGATAGTTCACCGCCGCCAGATTGACACCGGCCTTGCTGGTGATCAGACGCAACGAGGTTTCGGCGAAACCTTTTTCCGCGAACAACTGCTCGGCAGCATCAAGAATGCGTTCAACGGTTTCCGACTGGGCCATGGCTACTCCGCCTGACAAACACTTGTTTGAAACATACGTTTCAGCCTGTGCCTTGTCAAGCCTGGCCGTTCGTTTCGGGAATGGTCGGTCAGACATTTAACCACACAACGGCGAAGCTTCAATCCACTGACTGATTGACCGTCCGGCGGCCACTGAAAAATGGAGCATTGCCAAGACCGCCTCACTGTATATAATCCCAGTCACTGTATAAAAAAACAGAGCGATCAAAATGCTAAAGCTGACGCCACGACAAGCAGAGATTCTGGCTTTCATCAAACGCTGCCTGGAAGACAACGGATATCCACCCACCCGTGCGGAAATCGCTCAGGAACTGGGTTTCAAGTCACCCAATGCGGCGGAAGAACACCTCAAGGCACTGGCCCGCAAGGGCGCAATCGAGATGACGCCTGGCGCCTCCCGTGGCATTCGCATCCCCGGCTTCGAAGCCAAGGCCGACGATTCCACCCTGCCGATCATTGGCCGGGTCGCAGCCGGCGCCCCGATTCTTGCGCAACAACACATCGAAGAGTCCTGCAACATCAACCCTGCCTTCTTCCACCCGCGCGCCGACTACCTGCTGCGCGTTCACGGGATGAGCATGAAGGATATCGGCATTTTCGATGGCGACCTGTTGGCGGTCCACACCACCCGTGAAGCCCGTAACGGCCAGATCGTGGTTGCGCGAATCGGCGACGAAGTGACCGTCAAGCGTTTCAAGCGTGACGGCAGCAAAGTCTGGCTGATTGCCGAGAACCCCGAGTTCGCCCCTATTGAAGTGAACCTTCAAGATCAGGAACTGGTGATCGAAGGCTTGAGTGTCGGCGTCATTCGCCGCTAAAGGAGGCACCATGCAGTTCCCACAGACATCACCACAGCAAACCCAACTGCCGCTGTTCGAAGCGTTCATGGCACAGCCATTGGCGCCGATTCTGAAAGACGTAGTCGAGTCCCCCTGGAGCGTCGAACCTGACGTTTTCAGCGAGCTGTCACTGCGTGGTGCAGCCGGGAACTGCCTGAACCTTCTGGCACCGATCCTCAGGGAATTGAGCCAGGACCAGGACGCACGCTGGCTGACACTGATCGCGCCACCCGCCAGCCTGACTCAAACCTGGTTGCGAGATGCCGGCCTCAACCGCGAACGCATTCTATTGCTGCAACCGCGGGGCACCCAGAGCGCTCAACAACTGACCTGCGAAGCTCTGCGTCTGGGTCGCAGCCACACGGTGGTCAGCTGGATCAACCCACTGAGCCCGCAATCGCGACAACAACTGATCAGCGCCGCCCGCACCGGCGACGCTCAGAGCCTGAACATTCGACTGGGTTAACTGACAGACAAAGCGTGAGGCTTCTCCAAGGACAGAGAAGCCGATGGGTAGCGATATCAAGAAAAACGACAAACGGGGATCAATGAAGAACCCGCGTCCCCTCTTCCTTGTCGAATTCGCCTTCAACCAGGCGACCGGCCATCTGAACACCCACGCTCAACATCGCCTTGGCGACTTCCACGTGCTGCCCTTGCAGGAACGCCTTGGCATCCTCGGAGAAATCCAAAGTAACCAGAGAACCCTCGTCCTCGGCCCTGCGCAGCTCGATACGGCCGTCTGGTAACTCGACAATTTCTAGAAAGGACGTTGGCATAAAGGACTGTTCTCCACGAAAGGCGGGGATTATATAGGCATCGCTCGGGCTTCGCTTGGGATCTTGACCAGATGTCATCATCCAGCTGCTTGTGTCAGCACTCGTTCAACCCTTCACGAAACCGAATCGCCAATCCTTTCAGGTTCTGACGCCAACTCTCCAGCTCCTCCCGACTCAACTCCTCCGGCGCATCTTCCTCATCCAGATTTACAGCCTGGATCAGTGGCTGGGTCACATCCCCTTTCGGCTTGTGCGGCGCCCGTGGCGGCTGAAACAGCGCAGCATGGGCCGCCAACAGTTTGGCTAGCCAGGTCTCCGGGTTATTGACCAACTCAACCATCTCAGCCAATTCCGGAATAGCGATGGTTTCCAGTACCTCGCGTGTCAGCAACAACTCTGCACGGGGCGCATTGGCCTGAGGCAAGCGATAGAAACCGGCGATTTCATGACACAGACCCAACAGAGCACCGTATAGGTGAAACAGCGCAGATTCGCGTCCGGCCTGGATCAGCGCCAGCGAATTCATCGCCCGACCCTCTTCAGTGCGAGCCAGCGCTTCCAGCGACAAGCCGGCGAAATAAATCTTCTGATTGGTGCGGGTATAAAGTTCGTGGGCCATGACGGCAGCCTCCACTACGAAATAATTGCTTCACACAGGTCAGACAGTGTCGTGGATCAGCCGATCCGACCGCAAGCCCCTAATGCCAGTCAGTTAAGCGGTT
>NZ_JBWKXF010000087.1:0-13242 GCF_059422645.1 Pseudomonas sp. GW821-FHT01C01
AGCGGGGGCCGCTTCGCAGCCCAGCGGGAGCAAGCTCCCTCGCCACAATTTTTGTGTTGATCGCCGTTACGGCAGCACCAGGTACACCGCGCTCACCACCAGCAACAACGCCATGACACGATTGAACAGGCGTGGCCTGCCTGAATCCGTGGCGAGGGAGCTTGCTCCCGCTCGACGGCGAAGCCGTCGCAAAACCGGGATGCATGACTTATCTGAAGCAAAGCGGGAGCAAGCTCCCTCGCCACAATTTCTGTGTTGATCGCCGTTACGGCAGCAACAGGTACACCGCGCTCACCACCAGCAGCAACGCCATGACGCGATTGAACAGGCGCATACCGGACGGGTTGTTCAGAAAGCCGCGCAGAAATGTCCCGGCATACGCCCAGCAACCGACCGACGCATAGCAGATCACCAGATAAATCGCGGCGAATTGCCAAACCAGGCGTGCCTCGCCATCGGCGACAAACGCGCCCATGCCGGCCACGCAGGCCAGCCAGGCTTTCGGGTTGAGCCATTGCATGATGGCGCCATACAGCATTGACGGCGCCCGGCCCGATTCACTGGCTTGCACGTGCCCATTGTCGGCCGCCAGCTTGAAGGCCATGTACAGCAGAAAGGCCACGCCCGCCCATTGCACCACTTGCGTCAGCGCCGGCCACCGTTGCAACAACTCATGCAGGCCCAGCCCCATCAGCACCAACAGCAAGACAAACCCCAGCGTGGCCCCGGCCACGTGACGCTGGCTGGCCCTGAAGCCGAACCGCGCGCCGGAGCTCAACGCCACAATGTTGACCGGCCCCGGCGTGATGGAGGCGACCAGCGCAAACGCCGCCATGGACATCATCAGATTCATTGCACACCTTCTTCCATCGAGTTGAACAAGGCCCTCAAGGTAAAGAGCCGACCGGCTCGCGTATTGAAGAAAACTGCCCTGTCCTGCATCGCTATGAGTAATAGCCAACGACGCTTTTCACTTTGGTCAGGGCAATGCGCAACGAATCCATGTCCACGGAGCCCAACGCCAGGCGTATCGCGTGCGGTACATGGGCCGAAATCGCAAAGGGCTCGGCCGGCGACACCGACACCTGCTCGCGCATCAGCGCCATGGCGATCTGGTCGGCCCGAGCGTCTTCCGCCAAGGGTAGCCAGATGAAGTAGGAATTCGGGTGACTGATGGTCCTGAGCCCCGCCAGCACCTCGCGGGCCAGGGCTTGCCTGGCCCGGGCATCTGCCCTTTTTTGCTCTTCCAGCTGGCTGACGGTGCCGTCGTCGAGCCAGGCCGTGGCGATGGCGGTCATCACGCCGGGGGTGTTCCAGGTGGTCGCCATGACGGTGCGCTCGAAAGCGGCGATCCAATGCACGGGTGCAGCAATGAAGCCGACGCGCAACCCGGTGGCGACATTCTTCGACAGGCCGGACACGTACACCGTTCTCTCAGGCGCCAGCTCAGCCAGCGGTGGCGGTACGTTTTCGGCCAGGAATGCATAGGCGGCGTCCTCGATGATCGTCAGGTCATGCTGACGCGCTATCGCCACCAACTGCTCACGCTGATCGGCGTCCATCACCCAGCCCAAGGGGTTGTGCAAGGTCGGCATCGAGTACACGGCCCGCACTGAGCGGCTGCGGCAGAGTTTTTCCAGGGCAGGCAGATCAGGCCCGGTATCCGTGACCGGAATGGCCAAGACTTCCAGATGCAGGGTTTCGGCCAGCGTCTTGAAACCGGGATAGGTCAGCGCATCAGCGGCGATCACATCGCCGGGCTTGAGCAGCGTCATCATCGCCACCGCCAGGCCATGCTGGGCGCCGCTGACGATCAACACTTGTTCGGCCGCCACGCTCAGCCCGCGCTCGAGCAGATGACGCGCAACCGAGGCCCGCTCGTGCAGGCGCCCGGCGTGGGGCTGGTAACGCAGGAGGGATTCCAGATCACCGGACAGCGCCAGTTGACGCAAGGCATTGCGCAACAGGTCGGCCTGACCGGGCAATGACGGATAGTTGAAGTTCAGGTCAAGCATCCCCGCCGCCACCACGTGCTGCGAGATGCCCTGCCCCGGCGGCAGCGAAGTCTCCCTGACAAAGGTCCCGCGTCCGGTTTCGCCGCTGACCAGACCCATGCCCTCCAGCTCGGCATACACCCGGCTGGCGGTGACCAGTGCCAAACCGTGCTCAGTGGCCAGTTGACGGTGAGTCGGCAGCCGCGTGCCAGGCGACAAACGCCCGGAACGGATGTCGGCGGCAAAGGCATCCACCAGCGTTTTGTAGCGGGATCGAGGCATGTCGAGATGTATCCATGACAATTTTTTGATTGTATCGATAGTCGCTCATACGATGAGTTTCGTGCAACCAAACAATGAGCGTGAGCCAAATGGAACGGACTTCGAACCTGCAACACCGGACACTGGAAAACAGCACCAGCGGCTGGATCAACGGCCTGATCGGCGTGGTGATTTTCAGCGGTTCGCTGCCGGCGACACGGGTGGCGGTGCTGGAGTTCGATCCGGTGTTCCTGACGGTCGCGCGCGCGACCATCGCTGCGGTCCTGGCGCTGTGCCTGTTGGGGTTATTCAAGGAAAAACGTCCGGCGCGCCAGCAACTGATACCGCTGATCATCGTGGCCATGGGCGTGGTCATCGGGTTCCCCCTGTTGACCGCGCTGGCGCTGCAATACGTGACGTCCGCGCACTCCATCGTCTTCGTTGGCCTGTTGCCCTTGGCGACTGCGGTGTTTGGTGTACTGCGCGGCGGCGAGCGGCCACGGGCGGCGTTCTGGATATTCTCGGTACTGGGCAGTCTGCTGGTGGTCGGCTTTGCCCTGTCCCAAGGGCTGAGCGCATCACCCCAAGGCGACATGCTGATGCTGCTGGCCATCCTCGCCTGCGGCCTGGGTTATGCCGAAGGCGCGAAGCTGTCTCGCACGCTCGGTGGCTGGCAGGTGATTTCCTGGGCGCTGGTGCTGTCGCTACCGGTCGTGGCGGTGCTCAGCTGGATGCGCATGCCGGATTCGTTCACCGGCATCAGCACGCCAGCGTGGTTCAGTCTGGCTTACGTCTCGCTGTTCAGCATGCTGATCGGTTTCGTGTTCTGGTATCGCGGGCTGGCCCAAGGGGGCATCGCCGCCGTTGGGCAATTGCAGCTGCTCCAGCCGTTTTTCGGGCTGACCCTGGCCGCCACCCTGCTGCATGAGCACGTCAGCCTTGGCATGTTGGGTGTCACCGCTGCCGTGATCCTTTGCGTCGCCGGGGCGAAAAAATTTGCCAAATAGCCCCGTGTACGGTGGTTTACGCCCATGACTGTATGGGTCTGGCCAACGGTGGGCCGTGATAAAAATAGCGCTCTTGCTACAGGAGCCCACCATGGACCTCGCCACCCTCACCCTGTTTCTGCCGGCCTGCTTCGCCCTCAACATGGCACCCGGCCCCAACAACCTGCTGTCGGTCAGCAATTCGACCCGCTATGGCTACCGCACCGCGTGCGTGGCCGGCATCGGCCGGCTGCTGGCGTTCGCCGGGATGATTGCCCTCGCTTCGGCAGGGTTGGCGGTGGTGTTGCAAACCTCTGAGTTGCTGTTCTACGCCATCAAGATCCTCGGCGCGGCCTACCTGTTCTACCTCGCCTGGCAATTGTGGCGCGCCGATCCAGGCGTCGAAAACCTGGTTACCACAGCCCCCGTGGGCACGCTGGCACTGGCCCGGCAGGAATTCCTGGTGGCGGCCGGCAACCCCAAGGCGATTCTGATTTTCACCGCGTTCCTGCCGCAATTCGTCGACTCGACCCACGCCATTGCGCCGCAGTTCGTGGTGTTGGGGGCGTTGTTTTTGGTGCTGGAGTGGATTGCCATCGGCGCCTATGCCTACATGGGTCTGCACATGCGTCGTTGGTTCGCCAGGCCGTCGGGCAAGCGGATATTCAATCGCTGCTGCGCCGGGTTGCTGTCGGCTGCGGCCTCGGTACTTCTGATGGCCAGACGCGCCTGAAGGATTAGCATTTACCTAATGTGGGAGCGGGCTTGCTCGCGAAGGCGGAGTGTCAGTTGAAATTGATATACCTGACCTGACGCCTTCGCGAGCAAGCCCGCTCCCACAATGGTTCGTGCCAGCCATCAGATCGTGGCCAGTTCCCGCAACCGGGCAGCATCGAGGATTTCGATTTCGCCGTAACTCAGTCCGATAATCCCCTGCCCCTGCAACTCCTTGAGAATCTGGTTGGTGGTCTGGCGCGACAGCGACAACATTGCAGCAAGCTGCTCCTGGGGCAATTGCAGGATGCGGCGCGGCGGGGCGGTCTCGCCATAGCCTTCGGCGATCATCAACAAGCGGTGCGCCAGCCTTGCCGGGGCCGGCAACAGGCTCAGTTGTTCGAGATTGATGAAGGTCATGCGCAATTTCTGGCTCATCAGCAACGCCAATTGCCGCCAGTGCTGCGGATGCTCGTCGAGCAGCGCCAGCAAGGTGTTCTGGGGAATGTGCAGCAGCGTGCACTGGCCGACGCCGTAGGCATCGTGGGTGCGCGGCTGGCCGTCGAACAGGCAGATTTCGCCGAACCAGTGCGGTGGCTCTACCAGGCTCAGCAACGCTTCCTTGCCCTGCTCGCTCACGGCACCGACGCGCACCGCGCCTTCAAGTACCGCGTACAGGCCACAGGGCGGATCGCCGCGTTTGAACAGCCGTTGGCCCGGCAACAAGCGCCGCACCCTGGCCACCGACAGCAGACTATCCTGTAGGGAAACAGGCAAATGACTGAACCACTGACCGCTCATCAGGCGTGGACGCCAGACCTGCATATCCATGAAAACTCCTAGAGATTGTCGCCTGGCTGACAGAGCGGGAAGTGGCCCCGGGGCATGATCAATCACCCCACAGGAGAACAACAATGAAAAGCCTCGTCGACCACCTCAGTCAATATGCCGCCTACCACCGTGACCCGCGCAACATCGCCTCGCACTTTATCGGCATTCCACTGATCGTGGTGGCCGTCGCGGTGTTGTTGTCCCGGCCGCAGTGGTCGCTGGGCGGCCTGTGGATGTCACCGGCGGTGCTCGTTTCGTTGGCATCGGCGTGGTTTTACCTGCGCCTGGAATTGCGCTTGGGTGTGTTGATGACCGTGTTGCTCGGGCTTTGCGTCTGGGCAGGTCATGCGCTGGCGCAGCAAAGCACGCTGGTCTGGCTGAGCAGCGGCGTGGGGATGTTCGTGATCGGTTGGGCGATCCAGTTTGTCGGCCATCACTACGAAGGGCGCAAACCGGCATTTGTCGATGACGTGACCGGCTTGATTGTCGGGCCGTTGTTTGTGGTGGCTGAGTTGGCGTTCATGCTGGGGATGCGGCATGACCTCAAAGAGCAGATCGAGGCGCGGGCGGGTGGGGTGCGGATCAATCCGAAGCGTGCAGCTGTCTAGATCGCATTCGCGAGCAAGCCCGCTCCCACAGGGGTTCTATGTACACCATAGATCCAATGTGGGAGCGGGCTTGCTCGCGAAGCTTTTGATTTTAAATATTCGCGACCTTCTGCCAGACCTTCGGCTTGAAGAACAGCGTCTCACCCTTCGCCAACCCGATCAGGCTGTCGTGATCCTTGACCACTTCGGCCTCGATCAAATCGCTCTGCCCTTCGACCTTCAGCGTCACCCGAGTCGTCGCACCCAGCGGTCGAATGTCCCGCACTTCAGCCGCGTGGTGGTCTTGCAGTTCATGCCGGGACAACGACACCTCGTGCGGACGGAACAGCACGTGATTGTCTTCGCCCAAATGCAAACGGTTCGAATCACCGAGGAAGTGATAGACGAAATCGCTGGCCGGATTTTCGTAGACGTCACCCGGTGAGCCGATCTGCTCGATCACACCCTTGTTCATCACCACGATCCGATCGGCGACTTCCATCGCTTCTTCCTGGTCGTGGGTCACGAACACCGAGGTCAGGTTGATGTCTTCGTGCAGACGCGCCAACCAGCGGCGCAGCTCTTTGCGGACCTTGGCGTCGAGGGCGCCGAACGGTTCGTCGAGCAGCAGCACTTTCGGCTCCACCGCCAAAGCACGGGCCAAGGCAATGCGCTGACGCTGACCGCCGGAGAGTTGCTCCGGGTAGCGATCCGAGAGCCAGTCCAGTTGCACCATGTTCAACAGTTCATGAACCTTGGTGGCGATCTGGCTTTCGCTCGGGCGCTGGTTTTTCGGCTTCATGCGCAGGCCGAAAGCGACGTTGTCGAACACCGTCATGTGGCGAAACAAGGCGTAGTGCTGGAACACGAAGCCGACGTTGCGATCCCGCACGTCATGGCCGGAAACGTCTTCACCGTGGAACACGATGTTGCCCTGGTCCGGGGTTTCCAGGCCGGCGATGATCCGCAGCAACGTGGTCTTGCCGCAACCCGACGGACCGAGCAACGCGACGAGCTCGCCGCTCTGGATATCCAGGCTGATGTTGTCCAGCGCCTTGAACGCGTTGAAATTCTTGCTGACGTTACGCACTTCGATCGACATGAATTATTCCTCCGCGGCGCTGGCGCGCAGGCGGTTAATACGGTTTTCGCTCCACTGCTTGAGCAGCAGGATGAAGAGCGCCAGGATCAGCAACAGGCTCGCCACGGCGAACGCGGCTACGTGGTTGTATTCGTTGTAGAGGATCTCGACGTGCAGCGGCAGGGTGTTGGTCACCCCGCGAATGTGCCCGGAAACCACCGATACCGCACCGAACTCACCCATGGCCCGCGCGGTACACAGCACCACGCCGTAGATCAGGCCCCATTTGATGTTGGGGACCGTGACGTGCCAGAACATCTGCCAGCCGTTGGCCCCGAGCAAGCGCGCAGCCTCCTCTTCCTGAGTGCCTTGTTCCTGCATCAGCGGGATCAATTCCCGGGCCACGAACGGCACGGTGACGAAAATCGTCGCCAGCACGATACCCGGCAGGGCGAAGACGATCTGGATGTCGTGATCCTGCAGCCACGGCCCGAACAGGCCCTGGGCGCCGAACATCAGCACATACACCAGACCGGCAATCACCGGCGACACCGAGAACGGCAGGTCGATCAGCGTTACCAGCATGCTCTTGCCGCGGAACGAGTACTTGCTCACGCACCACGCGGCGCTGACACCGAACACCAGGTTCAACGGCACCGAAATCAGCACGGCGATTACCGTGAGCTTCAGCGCCGACAGAGCGTCCGGTTCAAAGATCGCGGTGAAGAACGCACCGAGGCCAAGCTTCAGGCCCTGGGACACCACGATGAACAGCGGCAGCAACAGGAACAGCGCAAAAATCAACCAGCCGAGGCCGATCAGGACTCGCCGCGAAGTCGCACTGCCACGCCGGGCAGCATTCGAGGAAGCGGCAGCAATAGACGATTGGGACATGTGTGCGCCTCCTTATGGGGTTTCGATGCGCCGCTGCAACAAGTTGATCAGCAGCAACAGGACGAAGGAAACCACCAGCATCAGCACACCAATGGAGGTAGCGCCGGTGTAATCGTATTGGTCGAGTTTGACCATGATCAGCAGTGGCAGGATCTCGGTTTTCATCGGCATGTTGCCGGCGATGAAAATCACCGAACCGTACTCGCCGACCCCGCGGGCAAAGGCCAAAGCGAAACCGGTGAGCCATGCCGGCAGCAGCGCCGGCAGCAGGATATGACGGAAAACCTGCAATGGTTTTGCCCCCAGGCACGCCGCCGCTTCTTCGACTTCACGAGGAATATCCGCCAGCACTGGCTGTACGGTACGTACTACGAATGGAAGTGTCACAAAAGTGAGGGCAAGGGTGATGCCCAGGGGGGTGTAGGCGATCTTGAAACCCATATCCGCTGCAAACTGACCAACCAGACCGGTAGGGGTGTACAACGCGGTTAGCGCAATACCCGCCACCGCCGTGGGCAATGCGAACGGCAGGTCGATCATGGCGTCGATGACTTTGCGTCCTGGGAAGGTATAGCGCACTAATACCCAGGCCAGCAGCGTGCCGATAATGCCGTTGATGATCGCGGCACACAGTGCGGTGCCGAAGCTGAGCTTCAACGCAGCCAGCACCCGTGGCGCCGAGATGATTGCCCAGAACTGATCCCAGGTGAGTTGAGCGGCATGCACGAACATCGCCGCCAGTGGTATGAGCACAATCAGGCTGAGGTACACCAAGGTGTAGCCCAGCGTCAGCCCGAAGCCGGGTATGACGGGGGAGATACGACGCGACATAAAAGTCCTTGGTTAAAAAGCGATCAGCTAAACCCACCCATGTGGGAGCGGGCTTGCTCGCGAAAACAGTGTGTCAGTCAACGTTAATGCCGCCTGATACACCGCCTTCGCGAGCAAGCCCGCTCCCACATGTTAAGCACCTTAGCTGATTAGCATTGGGGCTCGCGGTGGCTATTTAAGATTACTGCGCCTGGTAGATCTGATCGAATACACCCCCATCATTGAAGAATTTCGGCTGGGCGGTTTTCCAGCCGCCGAAGTCCTTGTCGATGCTCACCAGTTCCAGTTTCGGGAACTGCTGGGCGTACTTGGCGGCCACGTCCTTGTCACGCGGGCGATAGAAGTTTTTTGCCGCGATCTCCTGGCCGGCCGGGCTGTACAGGTGCTTGAGGTAGGCCTCGGCGATTTGCTCGTTGCCCTTTTTCTCGGCATTTTTGTCGACCACGGCCACCGGTGGCTCAGCGAGGATCGACAGCGAAGGCACGACGATGTCGAACTTGTCGGCGCCGCCCTCTTCTTTCAGGGCCAGGAAGGCTTCGTTTTCCCAGGCCAGCAACACGTCGCCCTGGCCGTTGTTGACGAAGGTAATGGTCGAGCCGCGAGCGCCGGTATCCAGCACTGGCACGTGCTTGAACAGGGTTTGCACGTATTCCTTGGCCTTGGCTTCGTCACCGCCATTGGCTTTCAGGCCATAGGCCCAGGCCGCGAGGAAGTTCCAGCGCGCACCGCCGGAGGTTTTCGGGTTCGGCGTGATCACCGAGACGTCATTCTTGACCAGGTCACCCCAGTCCTTGATGCCTTTAGGGTTGCCTTTGCGCACCAGGAACACGATGGTCGAGGTGTAAGGCGTGCTCGCGTCCGGCAGGCGCTTTTGCCAGTCGGCTGGCAGGGTTTTGCCAAGCTTGGCGATTTCGTCGATATCCCCGGCCAGAGCCAGGGTCACGACGTCTGCACGCAGGCCATCAATCACCGCCCGACCTTGCTTGCCCGAGCCGCCGTGGGATTGCTGGACCTTCACGGTGTCGCCCGCGTGGTCTTTCTGCCAGAACTTGATGAATTCGGCGTTGTAGTCCTGATAGAGCTCGCGGGTCGGGTCGTACGACACGTTGAGCAACTCGTAGTCCTTGGCAACTGCAGAACCGGCAAAAAGGGCGCTGGCCAGGGCGGCCAAAGCGAAATGACGAATCGACGACATGGTGAAAGCTCCTGGAATTCTTGGTTTGTTGGCTTTTTCTTATGGGATATCGGAAATCGCGGTGCCTGATTCGCCTCAGCCCGGCTTGTTGCCCGGCTGCTGCAAACGGAATTTTTCTTTACGCTCGATCTGCACCACCTGGGCGTTGTGCACGGTGATTTCCACGGCACCAAAACGCAGGTCGCGCAGGGCACTCTGGATTTCACGCAGGATGGTGGCTTCGTCTTGACCGTCGACGCTACGCAGGGATGCGCTCATATTGCTGCTCCTTCAACTGAGGGGTTGCCTGGCAGTGGCGGCACTGCTTGCGGCGTGAGAGCAATAGTAGAGAGGCACAGATATTCTTAAAAAGACTATTTAAGAATGTTTATATAACCATAAGACATTACTTGGAGGGACAAGGGCTTGAGGTGAATCGCCCTCTTTCAAGCACACCAAAAACCCTGTAGGAGCGGGCTTGCCCGCGATGGTGGCAGCGGGCACTGCGTTCATTCAGGCAGTCCTTGTCATCATTGACGTTCATCGCGAGCAAGCTCGCTCCTACACGATCACCGGCGCATGCAGCCAATCCAGCTGCACCGCCGGCACCGGCCGCCCAAACCAGTAGCCCTGCCCCAGATCGCAACCGTGTTCGAGGAGGAACGCCGCCTGCTCAGCCTGCTCGATCCCCTCGGCATGCACCTGCATGCCCATGCTCTGCGCCAGAGCAATGATCACCCGCGAAATCGCTGCATCGTCCTCATCCCACGGCAACCCGGCCACGAAGCCCTGGTCGATTTTCAGTTTCTGCACCGGCAGACGCTTGAGTCGCAGCAGCGATGAATAACCCGTACCGAAGTCGTCAATGGCCAGGCGCACCCCCAACTCGCGCAGACGATGCATCTGCTCCAGCGCGACTTCCGGGTCCTCCATCACCGCGCTTTCGGTCACTTCCAGCTCCAGAAAGGCCGGTTCCAGCCCGGTTTCGCGCAGTACCTGCGCCACCTGTCGATACAGCTCACGCCGGGCGAACAGCCGTGAAGATACGTTGACCGCAACAAACGACAGCGCCACCCCGTCCTGCTGCCACTGGCACATCTGCCGGCACGCCTGCGCCATGACCCAGGCATCGATTTCGGCGATCAGACCGGTTCGTTCGGCGACCGGAATGAACTCCGCCGGCGACACCAATCCCCGCTGCGGATGCTGCCACCGCACCAGCGCCTCGACACCGATCAGGCGACGGGTCTTGAGGTCATGAACCGGCTGGTAATAAACCCGCAGCTCTTGCCGGTCCAGGGCCCGCCGCAGTTCGAAGGCGATCTCGACCCGTTGCTGGGCGTGGGCCGTCAGCTCTTCGGTGTACAGGGCGTAACCATTGCGCCCCGTACTCTTGGCCTTGAACAGTGCCGAGTCGGCATTACGCAGCAGTTGCTCGACGCTCAAGGCATCGCTGGGGAACAGGCTGATGCCGATGCTGGTGTTGATGAACAGCGGGTGCCCATCGATGAGGAACGGCTCTTTGAGGCCATCGATAATCCGCTGGGCCAACGCAGCGGCCTGAACCAGTTGCGGACAGCTTTCGGCGAGTACCGCGAACTCATCCCCGCCCAAGCGCGCCAGGGTGATGCCCGGGCCGAACATGGCGCCCAGGCGCTCGGCCACAGCCTTGAGCAACTGATCGCCAATGGTATGCCCGAGGCTGTCGTTGATCATCTTGAAGTGGTCGAGATCGATCATCAGCAGTGCGCAACCACGCTTGTGAACCTGCGCCGAAGCCAGGGCCTGTTCGGCGCGGTCGGTGAACAACAGGCGGTTCGGCAGGTCGGTCAGCGGGTCGTGGTGCGCCAGGTGCATCAGCTCGTGTTCGGAGTTCTTGATCGCACTGATGTCGGAAAACACCGCCAGGAACTGGCTCGGCTGGCCATCGTCGTCGCGGATCAGGCGGATCGTCTGCCATTGCGGGTATATTTCGCCGCTTTTGCGCCGGTTCCAGATTTCCCCGCTCCACTCCCCGGCGCTTTCAAGCGCGGCAAACATCGCCTGATAGAAATCGGGTGGATGACGTCCGGACTTGAACATATTGGGCCGCTGTCCCTGCACGTCCTCACACCCATAGCCGGTGATTTCCATGAACGCCCGGTTCACATGGACGATCACGCCTTCCCGATCGGTAACCAGCACGCCTTCACGGGTGCAGTCGAACACCGCAGCCGCCTGGCGCAGGTGCTCGCGGTTGATATTGCGCTCGTGCAAAGTGGCGCCGATCCCCAGGCACCGCAGCAGCCGTGCCCGGGCAATGAAGATCAACCCGGCGCTGAACAGCCCCCAAACGTAACCGTTGATCAGTTGCCAGTGCAGTCGCTCGGTGGAGCTATCGAAGAAACTGTTCAATAGATAGCCACTGATCTGCAGCCAAACCACAGAAAGCAACAGATAGAGCAGCGCTGCGCGCAAGGCATCGCGATAGGTGGCAGACATCCGGCGATCCATGTCCCTACAAAAAGGTTGGAATAATAGTTTAAAGACACATCCAGCCACTCTTATCTGAAAGGGCGACTGGTTTTCTGTGTGGGCTTAGTGATAATGCAACGGCTGTTTTTTTCTTTATCGAGGGCCCTATAGCCTATGTGGTACGAAGGTTTTCTTGGCTTGTCGGCCTGGTCACTGGTGGCAGTCACCCTGCTGATGACCCACGTCACAATCATCGCCGTCACGGTCTATCTGCATCGTTACTCGGCCCATCGCTCCCTGGAGCTGAATGGGGGCCTCAAGCATTTCTTCCGCTTCTGGCTGTGGCTGACCACGGCGCAGAACACCCGCGAGTGGACCGCCATCCACCGCAAGCATCACGCTAAATGCGAGACCGTCGATGATCCGCACAGCCCGGTCATCAAGGGTTTGTCCACGGTGCTGCGCAAAGGCGCCGAGCTGTACCGCGCCGAAGCGGAAAACCCCGAGACCCTGCGCATCTACGGCAAGAACTGCCCCGAAGACTGGATCGAGCGCAACCTCTACAGCCGCTTCCCGCTGCTGGGCATCGCGATCATGGGCGTTATCGACCTGCTGCTGTTCGGCACCATCGGCATCACCATCTGGGCTATCCAGATGATGTGGATCCCGGTGTGGGCCGCCGGCGTGGTCAATGGCCTGGGCCATGCCATCGGCTACCGCAACTTCGAATGCCGCGATGCGGCGACCAACCTGGTGCCGTGGGGCATCCTGATTGGCGGCGAAGAACTGCATAACAACCATCACACCTACCCTAATTCGGCAAAACTGTCGGTGAAGAAGTGGGAATTCGACCTCGGCTGGGCGTGGATCAAAGTCTTCAGCTTCCTGCGCCTGGCCAAGGTTCAACGGGTCGCGCCAATTGCCCATCGTGTCGAAGGCAAGGGCAACCTGGACATGGACACCGCCATGGCGATCCTCAACAACCGCTTCCAGATCATGGCCCAGTACCGCAAATTGGTGATCGGCCCGCTGGTCAAGCAAGAACTGGAAAAGGTCGATCACTCGGTACGTCACCAGTTCCACCGGGCCAAACGCCTGCTTTCGCGGGAGACCAGCCTGCTGGATGACAAACACCACGTGCGCATCCAGAACATGCTCGAGCACAGTCAGGCGCTGAAGGTAATTTACGAGAAACGCCTGGCCCTGCAGCAGATCTGGGTCAAGACCAGCTCAAATGGTCACGACATGCTGGCGGCCATCAAGGATTGGGTACACGAAGCCGAAGCCAGCGGGATTCAATCCCTGCGCGACTTCGCCGACCAGTTGAAAACCTACTCCCTGCGCCCTGCCGCCGTCTGAAAAAACTGTGGGAGCGGGCTTGCTCGCGAAGGGGTCGTGTCAGTCGACATAAAAGGTGACTGACACGACCCCTTCG
>NZ_JBWKXF010000088.1:0-12970 GCF_059422645.1 Pseudomonas sp. GW821-FHT01C01
AACCTCCAAGTTGGCGAAATCATATCGCCCTTAAGAGGTGTCCGGAATTATTAGGCCAGTTCAGCTTGCTCGCGAAAGCGCTACATCAGTCACATCAATGTTGAATGTGCTGACGCCTTCGCGAGCAAGCCCGCTCCCACAAGGGATTTTCGGTGAACACAATATTGGTGAATGACAACAATCAAATGTGGGAGCCCTGATTCTTGAGGATGCGCCCCAAGGTCTCTACAGCCTCATCAATCCGCGGCGTATACAGTGCGCCGCAGCCAATGCGCACAAAGTGATCGAAACGCTCGGTGTTGGAAAAGATATCCCCAGGGGAAATCTGGATGCCGATCTTCAGCGCCTCGTGAAAAAACGCCATGGATGAATACCGGCGAGGCAACTCCACCCATAACAGCGTGCCACCCTGCGGGTGGGTCACACTGGTGCCGATGGGGAAATAGCGGGTGATTGCCGCGCTCATCTGCGCGCGTTGCACGGTCAGGGTTTTCCTCAACCGGCGCAGGTAACGTTCGTAGGACGGTGTGCGCATGAATTCGCTGACCGCCAATTGCGATAACGCTTCGCAACTCCGGGACTGCGTATGCTTGAGCATCTCCACGCGGTCGTGCCATTTGCCGGCACTGATCCAGCCCAGGCGCATGCCCGGTGCCAGGGTTTTGTTCAGTGAGGCGCAATAAATCACATTGTCGGTACGGTCCCAGTGTTTGAGGGTGGATAACGGCTGCTCGGTGTCCACCAGGTCGCCGTAGGTGTCGTCCTCGATCAGCACGGTGTTGTGCTCGGCGCAGAGTTTCACCAGCCGTGCCTTGTTGGCGTCGGGCATGATGCTGCCCAGCGGATTTTGCAGGTTGGGAACCACGATCAATGCCTTGATCCGCTCGGGGCCTTGCAGCAGTCGTTGCAGGGCCTGCAGATTGAGCCCGGTATGGGCCGAGGCCGGGACTTCCAGCACCCGCAGGTTCAGGCTTTCGAGAATTTGCAGCAGGCCGTAGAACGTCGGCGACTCCACGGCCACGGTGTCGCCGGGGCGGGTGACCGCACGCAAGGCCAGGTTGATCGCTTCGGTGGCGCCGTTGGTGATCACGATCCGCTCGGAGGCCAGGTGGGTCTTGCTGGCCAGTGCCCGCCGGGCCAGGATGTTGCGCAATGCGCTGCTGCCGCAGGTCGTGCCCGCGGTGCCGAGCAGGCCTGCATCGTAGCGCAGGGATTTGATCATGTTGTCCTGCAAGGTCTTCAGCGGATAAAGCTCCGGCGCGCAGTAGGCACTGGCGAAATTGACCTTGATCGTCGCGCGCTGACTGGCCTTGAGCACCGCAGACACCTGTTGGTGAATGCCGACATAAGCGCTGGTATCCAGTGCTGGTGCCAAGGCCGTCGGGGTGGGTTTGGATGCGGTGTCGGGTTGGCGAATGTAGTTGCCGGAGCGTGGCCGGGCCTCTAGCACGCCATAGTCTTCCAACTCCCGGCACACCTGTACGGCGGTTGACAGGCTGACGGCGTGTTTTTCCATCATCAAGCGGATCGAGGGCAAGCGCTCACCGGTTTTCAAGGTGCCGCTGCGGATAGCGTCCAGGTAATGGTTGGCCAACTGGCGATACAAGGGGGTCGTGTTCATGATGACCTCGGCAGTTGCACCACTGAGGTCTGGGCTGGAAAGTGAGTTGACGCTCCCCGCAGGCGGACCCGTGGTGCTCATGGGTGAAGGGAAGTGTGGTTCTGCGTCGATACTGGAAGAGTAATCGCGGTTTTGCCCGAATCACGGGCAATAAAAAGCCCCGCACTGATGGCGGGGCTCTTGAGTCAGTCGCTGAGGACCTTGAGTCAGTCGTTGAGGACCTTGAGTCAGTCGTTGAGGACTCTGTGGCGAGGGAGCTTGCTCCCGCTTGAGTGCGCAGCACTCACAACAATCGGCAAGTGTTGTCAGATTGTTTGGGGCTGCTTCGCAGCCCAGCGCGAGCAAGCTCGCTCGCCACAGGCAGCCCTCTCACCACAGATCAGGGTGGGGCACCTTACTGCGCGGCGATGCTATAGCCGTCGAACGCAGTCTGCTGCTGCAGGGCGGTGATGATGTTCTTGCGGTTGACCGCTTGCTCGGCGCCGCTGTTGTCCAGGAACGTCTCGCTTTCCAGCTCCGCTTCGTCGCCTTCGCCAACGAAGGTGAAACCGAGGAATTCCAGGGCTTCACGGTCGACGCTCAGGCGCGAGCGCGGGGTGCGCAGCGGCAAGGTGACGCTGATGCCGTCCTTGCTGATGGTGAACACTTCGACTTCTTTCTTGGCCTTGGCGGCTTTGCTCTTGCCGCCGCTCGGGTTGCTGATGGCCTGGTGCGTCTGGTTCAGCACCTTCAGCGCCAGACCGTAGACGATCTCCTGAAAGGCCGGATCGTCCTTGAAGCTGGACAGGATGCGGCTGATCGGAAATTTGCTGCTCAGGTCTTCCAGGGCGGCGATGTCGGCGGCCTCGGCATCCTTGAGCTGCTTGAGTTCGCCCATCAGTTCGTAGGCTTTATCGTCGTCGAAGCTGTCGTGGGCCTGGCGGATCGCGGCGCGCAGTTCGCGGATCTGGTCGCTTTCGCGGGTGGACTGGAAAGCGTCCAGGACCATCTCGCTGATGGTTTTCGCCTGGGGCACGTGTTGTGAAAGATTGATGGAGTTTTCGTATTCCGCTTTGGACGACAAGGTGACTACGGATTCAGCGGTATTGGAATCGGACATTGAAATTTCACTACTTCTTTGAACTTGAATAGGGGCGAGAAAGCCCGGGGGCTTTTTCAGGCCGACTAATCTATTGGACCGGGGCGGTGTTGTCACGACCCAACAGGCCAACGGGCAAAATCACTGCACGCCCCCCTTGTAGGAGCTGGCTTGCCAGCGAAGGCGGCCTATCTGACACCTCGTGTCGCCCGGTTCGCCGGCAAGCCGGCTCCTACAGGTAATACTTACGTCAAAAGAAATGGGTGTTTTACCGGTGCTGCAGCTTCTGCGCGCGCTTGTCCGCCAGATGCTGAACCACCAACCGGCCGATCAATACCAGCAAGGTCAGGCTGATCAGCAACACCGAAATTGCCGCGACGCTCGGGTCGACGTTATCGCGCAAGCCGCTCCAAATGCGTTTGGGCAGGGTGTCGACGTTGACGCTGGTGATGAACAGCGTCACCGCCACTTCTTCCCAGGACAGGGCAAAACCCAGCAGGGCAGTGGAGGCCAGGCCCAGTTTCAGGTTTGGCAAAATCACCATGAACGTGGTCTGCATCAGGCTGGCACCGAGGTTGCGCGAGGCCAGTTCGATGCGCCGGTCAATCTGACTCAACGCAACCAACATGGTCACCACGCCGTACGGCACCACCATGATCACGTGGGCAATCACCACGCCGGTCAGGGTGTCGTAGCCCATGCCCGGCGCGAAGCGACCGAGTTTGGTTTCCATGAAGTACAACACCAGCGCGGAAATCACCGGCGGGATCGCCATCGGCAACAGTACCAGGCCAATCAGCGCCGTGGCCCATTTGGAGCGCATGTACCAGATGCCGAGGCTGAAACTCGCCGCCAGCAAGGTGGCGATGATGCTGGTGGCGAAGGCGATGGTCAGGCTCTGGCTGATGGCGTGGAACCAGTCAGGGTTGCTGACCAGCGCCTCATAGTGACGCAGCGACCAGTTGCCCTCGGGCATCGACAGGAAGCGTTTGCTGGTGAACGACACCGGAATGACCGTCAGCAGCGGGAACAGCATGAAGGCCATGGCGACGACGGCCAGCAGCCGGGTACTCAGGCTAGTGCGATGGGTATTCATAGTGATCTCAGCCTACCAGTCGGTTCACGCGGGTCATTTTCAACAGCACCCAGATCAGCGCGCTGACCAGGGCCAGCAACACCACGCTCAGTGCCGCCCCCAGGCCCCAGTTACTGGTCTGGAACATTTGCAGGAACACGTACTCGGCGATCATTACCGTTTGCCCGCCACCCAACAGCACCGGGGTGATGAAGAAGCCCAGGCAGAACACGAAGACCATGATGAACGCGCCCAGAATGCCCGGCAGGGTCTGCGGCAGCAGCACTTGCCAGAAGGTGCGCAAGGCACCGGCACCGAGGCCGCGCGAGGCCATGAGCACACGCTGATCCAGTTGGCGCATGGTCGACAGCAGCGGGAACACCGCATACGGGATCATCACGTGGAGCATGCCGATGACTACCCCGATTTCATTGCGGCTCAGTTGCAGCGGCTGATCGATCAGGCCCATGTCCATCAAACCGTTGTTGAGCACACCGTTGCTGCGCAAGGCGATCAACCAGCCGAAGGCCCGTACCAGCACCGAAATCCAGAACGGGATGAAGATGCAGATCTCCACCACCCGCTGCCAGAACGGCGGGCTGAACACCCAGCAGTAGGCCAGCAGATAACCGATCACCAAGGCCAGGCAACTGACCGTCATGCACAGGCGCAAGGTGCGCCAGAGCATCTCGTGGATCGCCGGGTCCGTGGCGATGCGCTGGTACTGCTCGATGCCCGGAGTGGGCAGCGAGAAACTCCAGCCGACCACACCGAGAAACGGCAGCACGTAGAAGACCAGCAGCAATACCGGCAGCGGTAACAGCAGCATGCTGCGCTCCAGCCCCGGCGAACTGAAGCGGGGCTTGGGGGTGGTCAGGGTTGAGGTCAGGGTCGTAGTCATGGTCAATGGCTCACTTGGACAACCGCGTCAGATACTCTTCCAGGGCTTTGGAGTAGTTGTCGGCGTACCACTGGGCATTGAGAGCGATCTGCTTTTTCAGGTTCTCTTCGGACGCGCAGTTGCCTTCCAGTTGCTTGGCCGACATCAGTTTTTCCGTGGCGCTGTTCGACGGCCCGTTGCCCAGCAATTCAAACAGTTTGAGCTGGCCTTCAGGCTGCAAGGCTTGCTGGATGAACTCCATGGCCGGTTGCGTGCCGCCCGGGTTGCCGTTCAGCACGGCCCAACTGCTTGAGTTGATGAAGCCGTTGTCGAAGCTCCAGCGCACGCGGTTGTCGGTGTCTTCGCTGAGCAGCTTGGCGCGGGTGTGCCAGATCGCGCCCACCGACACTTCGCCGTCGACCATCAATTGCTGGCTCTCGGCACCCGAGCTCCAGAACGACAGGACGTGAGGCTTGATCTCGTCGATCTTCTTCATCGCCCTCGGCACGTCCAGCGGGTACAACTGATCGGCCGGAACGCCGTCGGCCAGGAGCGCCGCTTCGAGCATCCCGTTCATCCATTTGTACAGCGTGCGCTTGCCGGGGAATTTCTTCACGTCCCAGAAATCGGCCCAGGTCTTCGGTCCGTTGTCGCCGAATTTTGCGCTGTCCCAGGCCATGACATAGCTGAACTGGTAGCTGGCAATACCGAAATCGGAGGAGAGCGCCGGGGCCACTTTATCGCGCTTGATCACGTTGTAATCCAGCGGCTGCAGGATCTTTTCCCGGCCCAGCACGATGGCGCTGTAGCTCTCGACGTCGACCACGTCCCAGCTCGGTTGACCGCTGGCCAGTTGCGAGCGGATCGCGCCTTCGGTCGGGCCGGCGCCGTCGATGCGCACCTGGATGCCGGTGTTCCTGGTGAAGGTATCGGTCCACGCCGAACGGAACGCATTGAGGGCATCGCCACCCCAGTTGACCACCACCAGCGGCTTGTCCGCCGACCAGCTGATGCCGCTGCGCAGCGCCAATGGCACCGCGGCCAGCAGGCCCATGGCCTGGATGAAGGTGCGACGGTTGATCTGACCGTCGCGGGCCTTTTCGATAAGCACTTCGATGCAGTCTTGTTGGTGATCCTGGCGCATGGGCAAGTCCTCAGGCGGCGGGTGTCTGCGTGGACACCGGCCTTTTTGTTGTCATTGGAAGAGAGCTTTGTGACGCAGTTTTTTTGGGGGTTCAGGCTTGTAGCAGGAAGCTTTGCTGCACCGGCCAGCTCAGCCACACCGGAGCGCCACTGGCCATCGACGCGCCCGGGTGATTGCCGGGTACGGACAGGTTGATCGGCAACGTATCGCCGCCGACCTTCAGCGCCAGATGGGTGCTGGAGCCTTGATAGACCTTGTCGGTGAGTTGTGCGGGCATCACGTTGTAGCCGTCCCGGGTCGGGCACTCGCTGTGCAGTTCCATGTGCTCGGGGCGCACGGCCAGCACGATCGGCGCCTGGCTCAGTGCGCTCGGGGCCTGGGCGTGTAATACGTTGGTGCCGCAACGGCCGCTGGCGGTCTGGCCGTTGCGGGTCAGGTTGTCCAGCGGGAACAGGTTCATCTTGCCCAGGAACTCGGCGACGAAACGACTCTCGGGGCGGTTGTAGATGTTTTCCGGGGTGTCGACCTGAGTCAGCTTGCCGTGGTTGAAGATCGCGATGCGCGATGACAGCGCCAACGCTTCGTTCTGGTCGTGGGTGACGAACACGAAACTGGTGCCGACCTGACGGTGGATGCGTTGCAGCTCGGTTTGCAGCTGTTCGCGCAGGTTCTTGTCCAGCGCCGAGAGTGGCTCGTCGAGCAACAGCAGTTCCGGCTCGAACACCAGCGCCCGGGCAATCGCCACGCGCTGCTGCTGACCACCGGACATCTCGGCGGGTTTCTTGTGCATGTGTGCACCGAGGCCGACCACTTCAAGGATGTGCTTGACCCGGCGATTGCGTTCTTCCGCCGCGACTTTGCGAATGCGCAGCGGGTAGGCCACGTTGTCGGCCACGCTCATGTGCGGGAACAGCGCATAACCCTGGAACACCATGCCGTAGTTCCGCTTCTCGGCGGAGCGCTTGATGATGTCTACGCCTTGTTCCATCAACTTGCCCGAGGTCGGGCTGAGGAAACCGGCAAGGATCATCAGCAAGGTGGTCTTGCCCGAGCCGGACGGACCCAGCAGGGTAAGAAATTCGCCTTGGCGAACGTCGAGATCGACGTTATCCAGCGCCGCGAAACGGCCGTAATACTGGCTGATACCTTGAGCGCTGAGCTGAATCGCTGAACGGCTGGACACTATGGAGTTCCTCTTTTTATTGCCCGTAAGACGTACGAGGACGGATGCGAATCCGAAACGGGCTTTGAGGCTTATTATTGTTAAAAATATTGCTACATCAATGGAATTATTTTGCTCGTATTGGTTAGTTTTATTGAACAAATTGGCCGGGGATTCCATGCAGCCCAGAGGCCCTGAAACAGAGCCTTCCCCTGTGGGAGCGGGCTTGCTCGCGAAGGCGGTGTGTCAGTCACCAATAAGGTTGAATGTGACGCCGCCTTCGCGAGCAAGCCCGCTCCCACAGGGGGATGTATTGCGAGTTTTAAAGGGTGTCCTGCCAGGTCTGGTGGGACGACTGCAGCTGCGTCTTGACCCAGTTGCTGAAGGCCTGGACCACCGCGCGCTCGGCTTTTTGTGGGTCGGCGACCAGGTAATAACCACGGTGCAGGTCGATGGTAATGTCGAAGGGACGCACCAGCAAACCCTTGGACAAGGCATCGCCGCTGATCAGGTTGTCGCCGATGGCGATGCCCTGGCCGGCAATGCAGGCGGACTGCGCGCAATGCGCATCGGAAAACAGAATGCCGCTCGTCGCGTTGACCCCTGAAGCACCGGCAGCGGTCAGCCACACGCGCCAGTCCGAGTAGTCGGTCATGTGCAGCAGCGGGTAGGCGCTGAGTTCCTGCGGGTTTTTCAGCCCGCTCAATGCGTTGATCAGACGCGGGCTGCACACCGGGAAAAAGCGCAGCGCCACAATCTCTTCAACGACCATTTCCGGCCAGTCGCCGATGCCGTAGGCAATGAACAGATCGGTGTTGGGGTTGTTGGTGTCGTCCGGTGTCCGCGGCGAGATCAACTGCAATTGCACCTGCGGGTACTGACGCAGGAATGCACCGATGTGGTGACACAACCAATAGGTGGCGAACCCCGGCGCGCAACTGACGCACAACCGGCCCGAAATCTCCTGATCGTCGATCAACTGCCCGGCGTCCAGCAGGTTCAACAAAATCCCGTGCACTTCCCGCGCATAGCGTTCGCCCTGATACGTCAGGCCGATGCCCCGGCCAATGCGCTCGGTCAGGGCGAAACCGACACATTCCTCAAGCTTGCTGATCTGGTGACTGATGGCGCTGCGGGTCAGGTTCAGTTCACGGGCTGCGATCGACACGCTGCCTGTGCGGGCAACCGCATCCAGCGCGCGAAGGGCTGTCATCGAAGGAAAACGCATAAATCATCCCGCTGAAAGTTGAAAGAAGCAGGCAAACGCTGAGCCCCTGTGGCGAGGGAGCTTGCTCCCGCTGGGGCGCGCAGCGGCCCCCACCATTGCGGTTGCTGCGCAACCGAGCGGGAGCAAGCTCCCTCGCCACAGGTTCACCGTTTGCTCTCGGTATGGTGACGTAAATCGAACAGTCAGGCCAAAAAAAATCGATTGTTGTATCGGTTGATTCAACAATACTAGCCCCATTCGTCGTTGGGCCACTGTGGCCCTTTATCCAGGAGGTGCTGCATGCCCCGTTGTGCCCAGGCGCTCGTTCAGTTGCTGGAAGGCTATGGCGTTGAAACCGTCTTCGGCATTCCCGGCGTGCACACCGTCGAGTTGTATCGCGGCTTGCACGGCAGCCGCCTGAAGCACGTCAGCCCGCGCCACGAACAGGGCGCCGGGTTCATGGCTGACGGTTATGCCCGGGCCAGCGGCAAGCCCGGGGTGTGCTTCATCATCAGCGGTCCCGGCATGACCAACATCATCACCGCCATGGGCCAGGCCTATGCGGATTCGGTGCCGATGCTGGTGATCTCCACCTGCAACCGTCGCGAACACCTGCGCCTGGGCCATGGTCACCTGCATGAACTGCCGGATCAGCGCGCGCTGGTCGCCGGGGTCTGCGCTTTCAGCCATACGTTGCAGCACCCGGCGCAATTGCCGGAAGTGCTGGCGCGGGCGTTTGCCTTGTTTGGCTGTACGCGGCCGCGGCCGGTGCACATCGAGATTCCGCTGGATGTGCTGGAAATGTCTGCCGAAGGTCTGGACCTGCGCCCGCGTCCGTTACCGGCAGCACCTGCCCCGGCGCCGGAAGCCATCGATGCTGCGGTGGCGCTGATCAGCAACGCGAAGCGTCCATTGATCCTCGCCGGTGGCGGGGCACGCCGGGCCGCTGAAGTCCTGACCGCGCTCGCCGAACGTCTTCAGGCCCCCGTGGCGTTGACCACCAACGGCCGTGGTTTGCTGGCTCCCGAACATCCTTTGCTGCTCGACGGTGTGCAGTCGTCGGCCCATGGTCGCGAACTGTTCGCCGAGGCCGACGTGGTGTTGGCTGTCGGCACCGAACTGGGGGAAACCGACTATGACTTTTTCGGCCTCGGTCCACTGGTGTTCAAGGCGCCGCTGATTCGTCTGGACATCGACCCGATGCAAGTGCTTGGCGTGCAAACCGCTACGGTCGGATTGCTCGGTGATGCCGGACAGGGCTTGCGTTCGCTGCTGGCGCGACTGCCACAACGTCAGGCTGTTGCCGGTTGGGCGGGCGAGCGGGTGAGCCGGGTCAACGCCATCGAACGGGCTGGCTGGAACGCGCAGCAGAACCACATGCAAGCCTTGCTCGATACGGTCCGTGATCACTTGCCGCAGCCGCTGATCGTCGGTGATTCGACTCAACCGGTTTACCAGGGCGCCCTCGGCTATCGCGCGCCAACCCCTGACAGTTGGTTCAATGCCGGCAGCGGCTACGGAACCCTCGGCTACGGTTTGCCCGCCGCTATCGGCGCCAAACTGGCCCGACCACTGCGCCCGGTGGTGGCGTTGGTCGGCGATGGTGGCTTGCAGTTTTCCAGCGCCGAACTGATCGCCGCCAAAGAGGCGGGCGTCGGCGTGATCCTGCTGCTGTGGAACAACAGCAGCTACGGCGAAATCCGCGACTACATGAATGCCAAGGCGGTGCCGTTGCTGGGGGTGGACATCCTCACGCCGGACTTCGCTGCGCTGGCGCAGAGCTGCCACGTTGCCCATCACCGGGTGAGTAATCTGCACGGTTTGCGCGAGCTGCTCGGGCAACTCGGCAACACCAGCCAACCGGTGATGATCGAGGTCGACGCCACAACGTTTCTGGCTGACTAAAACAACAATTTTTCAGGTCGCCGACACGTACAACGTCCGGCAGACCTTTCAATCTCCTGAACTCAAAGGTGGCTTACATGGCTGAGTCCGATAACTTTTCCTCTACCCATTCCGTGCAGGGGACCTACGCCGACCTGATCCTCGCTAACGGGCGTATCTACACCCAGGACCCGGCCAACCCGTGGGCCGAGGCCGTGGCCATCCGCGACGGCAAGTTGATCGGGGTCGCCAGCCTCGGCCAGATCGAGATGTACAAGGGGCCGAACACCCGCGTGCACGACCTGCAAGGCGCATTCTGCATGCCGGGCTTGCACGACATGCACACGCACCCCGACCTCGCGCTGGCGCCACGCTACGCCGATGACCTCGACGTCGGCATCGAAGACCCGACCCCGGAACAGCTGCGTGAAAGCATCCTCGCCTACGCCGACAGCCATCCCGGCGACGGCTGGATCTATGGCCAATATTGGGTGCGCTACACCTTCCGCGAGGCGGGTTTGACGCCGGGCCGCGAGTGGCTCGACAGCGTCATGCCGGACCGCCCGGTAGCACTGCTCGACCGCATGTGGGGCACCATGATGGTCAACTCCAAGGCCCTGGAACTGGCGGGCATCGACCGCCACACGTCCGACCCGCGCAACGGTTATTTCGAGCGTGACGAACTGACCGGCGAACCCACCGGCCTGATGATTGACGGCGCCTACGCGATGATCCACGCCGCCATGCCACCGACGCCGGTCAGCGTGTTGCGCCGCGCCTATCGCGATGGCGTGCACTTCCAGAGCTCGCGCGGCGTCACGGCGAGCAAATACGTGCACGTCTGCGAACAGCGTTTGCAAGCCTTGAAGGAACTGGACGACAGCGGCGAACTGACGGTGCGCATCGAAGCGGCGATCAGTTGGCAGGACGACATTTTCCCGGTGCGTCGTCGCTGGGAACTTCTGGCCGGCGAGCGTCACTACTACCGCAGCGCGCGCCTGAGTGCCAACGCGGTGAAGTTCCATTTCGACGGCACGGTCGAGCCGAAGTCTTCGTACCTGCTGACGCCATGGCCGCAGGAATCGAGCTGGCGCGGCAAGCTCAACCTGACCCCGGAACACATCACCGACATGGTGGTGGACATGGACCGCAAGGGCATCCGCGTGATCGCCCACTGCACCGGTGACGGCGCCTCCGACGTGTTCCTCGATGCCGTGGCCGAGGCCCGTCGTCGCAACGGTTTCAGCGGTGTGCGCCACCAGTGCGCCCACAGCACCTTGCTGCACCCCGGCAACCTGCCGCGCTTCAAGGAGCTGAATGTCATCGCCGAATTTTCCCCGGCCGCCTGGTACCCGACGCCGTTCGCCAGCGGCGCGCGTTCCGGTTACGGTCAGGAGCGACTCAAGCGCATCTACGACTTCAAAGGCGTACTCGCCGCCGGCGGCACAGCGGTGATGGGCACCGACTGGCCGGTGGCGTCCATCGACCCGTGGCTGGCGCTGGAAACCATGATCACCCGGCAGAACCCATGGAACGACGACCCGGCCTGCTTCGGTGACCCGATCAGCCTCGAACAGGCGCTGACCGTGATCACCAGCAACGGCGCCGTGGCCATGGGCCTGGAGCACAGCACCGGCAGCCTGCAAGTGGGCAAGTCGGCGGACCTGATCGTCATCGACCGCGATTTGTTCGCCGCACCGGCGCGCAACTACATTCACAAGACTCAGGTGCTGCTGACCTTCGTTGAAGGGCAACTGGTTTACGACCGCAATTCAACACTGGAAGCGGTCGGGCTCAAAGCCGTCTGGCAGGGCGAACCACCGGTGCTGGAGGGCAAGGCAGAATGACTTCCCCACGTATCGCTGTGACCGTGGTGTCGGGTTTTCTCGGCGCCGGTAAAACCACGCTACTCAACCGCATGGTGCGCCGTGCCGAAGGCAGTCGGCTGGCGGTGATCGTCAACGATTTCGGTGAGCTGAACATCGATGCGGCCATCGTTTCCGAAGTCACCGACGCTGTGTACAGCCTGCAAAACGGCTGCATCTGCTGCACCGTGCAGGAAGACCTGCTGGCGCAGCTCGCCAGCCTGGCGCAGCTTGAACCAAGGTTGGAGCGCATCGTCATCGAGTGCAGCGGTGTGTCCGATCCGCAGCGCATCGTGCAGACCCTGGCTTATCCACAGCTGCGCAGCCAGATGCAACTGGACATGGTCATCACCGTGGTCGACGCCACCCGTCATCTGCAACTTGATGGTGAGTACGCACGCCTGGCTCGGGCGCAGGTGGCGGCTGCCGACCTGTTGCTGTTGAACAAGACCGACCTGGTCGATGAATCACAGCTGCGAGCGCTGCGCGATGCATTGGGCGCCAGGACGCGTGTGCATGAAAGTGTGCAAGCCGAGTTGCCCGATGCGCTGTGGCTGGATACCGACCTGGACCTTGAGCCCCGGGCGCTGAAACCGCTGACGCGGGTTTCCGACGGCGATCACGGTGAGATGTTCAGCAGCTGGTTGTGGCAGAGCAACGCGGCCCTCGACGTCGAATGCTTGCGTGGCTGGTTGAAGGCACTGCCCAGCGATGTATTCCGGGTCAAAGGCTTGGTGCTGCTGTCGCCGGGCAGCACGGCGCACTGGCTGCAACATGTCGGCACCCGCAGTCAGTTTCTGCCGGCACTGGATGACGCCCGGGCCAACGCCACACGCCTGGTGTTCATCGCTCGTCGCGGCTTCGATGGCTGGGAGGCCTTGGGGCAAGGGCTGGAAGATTGCACTGTGAAAGAGGTCACCCTGGCATGACATCGACAGAGCAACGTCTGCGTGAAGAACTGGCGGCCTGTTACCGCTTGATTGCGCACTTTCGCATGACCGATTTGATCTTCACCCACATCTCGGTGCGCATTCCGGGGCCGGAGCATCACTTT
>NZ_JBWKXF010000089.1:0-12714 GCF_059422645.1 Pseudomonas sp. GW821-FHT01C01
GCGAAGCAGTCGTGAGTCCAGCTGACGTGGCCTGCCTGACGTAGCGCGATTACTGATTTTACGACTGCTTCGCAGCCGAACGCAGCCTCGCGGGCTCGGCAGCTGCTACAGATCGCATTACCGCTTGTCTGATCGGCATTAGCCCGCGATGCGGGCTTGTCTGAATCATTGGTCGTCGAAAAACCGCTCATGCCAATCCACGATCGGCTGTGGTGAATTGAGCTTCTGGCCGTAGATCACCGAGTACGACAACACGTTTTGCACGTACTGACGGGTTTCGTCGAACGGAATGCTTTCCACCCACACGTCGAAACTCAGGTGGTCGGCACCGCGCAGCCATTGGCGGACGCGACCCGGGCCGGCGTTGTAGGCGGCGGAGGCAAGGACGCGGTTGCCGTTGAACTGGCTGTGCACCTGGCCCAGGTAAGCGGCACCGAGCTGGATGTTCTTGTCCGGCTCGAACAGTTGCTGTGGTGAGCTATAGGGAATGCTGAACTTGCGTGCGGTTTCCTTGGCGGTGGCGGGCATCAGTTGCATCAGGCCCGAGGCGCCGACACCGGAACGGGCGTCGTCCATGAACGCACTTTCCTGGCGGGTGATGGCGAACGCCCAGCTCGGATGCAGGCCGCGGATCTTCGCTTCACGGACCAGAGTCTCGCGGTGAGCCATCGGGAAGCGGATATCCAGGTCATCCCAATACTGCGCCTGACTGATGGTGCGGATCGCCGGGAAGTACCATTTCAGGTCGTAGGCCAGTTTGGCCTGGGCGACCATTTCGTCGCGGCTGAAATGACGGCTGACGTAGTACCACTCGCGACGGCCATCGACGATCTGCCCGCGGGCGTGCAGTTCCAGGGCGCGGCGCACGCCGGGGGTGTTGCGCACCTTGTTGATGGTGGCCTGGCTGAGCACCAGCGGTTTGTTGAGCAGCGAGTAGGGCGACTGCGAGCGATCGGCGGCGAGGAAACCATAGAAGTCGCGTTCGCGGGCCAGGTTTTTATAGAGCGTCTGCGCTTCCGGATTCTGTGGTTGCGCCAGTTCCAGGCTGCGGGCCTGCCAGTAGCGCCAGCGGTTGGTGGTGGCCAGGTCCTGGGGCAGGCGGCGGGTCAATTGATAGGCATCGTCCCAGCGCGCCAGGCGCAGGAGCAGGCGCAAGCGCCATTCGGAAACCGTGTTGTCGCGCAGCTCGGGGTCGTATTTGGTCATGACATCCAGTGCGCGACTGTCGAAACGTCGTGCGAGGGTCAGGCCGATTTCCCGGGCGATCGCCACTTTTTCATCCCGGGAGAAGTGCATGCTGTTGGCGTAACCATCGAGCAGGTCCATGGCCTTGTCCGGGTCCTGGCGAGCCAGGCGGCGCAGGCCGAGGCTGACCACGTCGGACATGGCTTCATCGGCCGGGGTGAAACGCGACGGCTGGTTGAGCAGTTCCGGTTTCTGCGCAACGTCCACCAGCAAGCGACCGCGCGGGGCGAGGGTGGTCAAGCCGTTGACCAGGCTGTTGGCCAGCGGGTAGTTGCGCGCCTGGGCGGCGAGTTTGGCGCGCTCCCAGCGTTTTTGCTCGGTCAACTGGCCTTCGGCAGCCCACATGCCGAACAGGGTGTCGCAGGCGTCAGGCTGGGATTTGCCGGTCAGCCAGAGTTTCTCCGCGTTAGCGTTACCTTCGGCCTTGAGGTTGTGGCTGAGCTGGTACTGCGCATTCAGGCAGTCCAGTTCGGTGAAGTTCATTTTCGGGTCGTAATACTTGACGAAAGTCGCCCAGTCACCCCGATCCGCCAGCCAGCGCAACCAGCGCAGCTTCATCCAGTTGGCCTGGGGCAGGTCGCCGTGTTCGGCGAGGAATTTCTCGATTTCGGCGTTGCTCGCGGTTTTAAGCCGTGCGGTCAGCTCGTCGTAAGCCAGGTAGGGTTCCAGCGGATAATCGGCGAGGGCCTGGCTGTAACGGAAATACGGGCCGGTATCACCCTTGGCCAAGGCGCGCTTGGCTTCATCGTAATATTGGCGTTGGGTGGACAGGTCCACCGCCTGGGCGGATTGAAACGCTGCGGCTGAAAGTAAAAAGCAGGACAAAAGATTGAAAAGGCGACTGCGCATGAGACGTCCAGGCAGAGAAAACATGACAAGTGCGGGTCAGGCCCGCACTGAATTGTCTGTAGCTTAGCCTTTTGCCAGCAGCCGGCGAAAGCTTTGCGGGTCTTCCCGCATCAGTTCGCAACATTTGTCATGCAGAGTGCTACGAGAGTGAAATTGCCGGCCTTCTGAAGCCTCAAGTCAGGTAGAATGCGCGCCCGGTTTTTGGAGAAGCTCATGACCCTGCTCAAATTCAGCGATGTGTCCCTTGCTTTCGGCGCTATGCCGTTGTTGGACAAGGTGTCCTGGCAGATCGCCCGTGGTGAGCGGGTGTGCATCATCGGCCGCAACGGCACTGGCAAGTCCAGCATGATGAAGCTCGTCAAGGGCGACCAGAAGCCCGATGACGGCTCCGTTTGGCGCGCACCAGGACTCAAGATCGGCGAATTACCGCAAGAATTGCCGGTGGCCGACGAGCGGACAGTGTTCGACGTGGTGGCCGAAGGCCTCGACGGCGTCGGTGCGCTGCTCGCCGAATATCACCACCTGAGCCAGAACTGCGTCACCGACGCCGACCTGGACAAACTGATGCACGTCCAGCACGACCTCGAAGCCCGCGATGGCTGGCGTTTGCAGACCCTCGTCGACAGCACCTTGAGTCGCCTGCAATTGCCGGCCGACAAGACCCTCGCCGAATTGTCCGGCGGCTGGCGTCGTCGCGTCCTGCTGGCCCAGGCCCTGGTATCCGAGCCGGACCTGCTGCTGCTCGACGAACCGACCAACCACCTGGACATCGGTGCCATCGCCTGGCTTGAAGAAGCGCTGAAGGATTTCCAGGGCGCCGTGCTGTTTATCACGCACGACCGTTCTTTCCTGCAGAACCTGGCAACCCGCATCCTCGAACTGGATCGCGGTGGCCTGATCGACTGGAACGGCGACTACGCCAGTTTCCTCGTGCACAAGGAAGCTGAACTCGCTGCCGAAGCCACTGCCAACGCACTGTTCGACAAGCGTCTGGCCCAGGAAGAAGTGTGGATTCGTCAGGGCATCAAGGCCCGTCGTACCCGTAACGAAGGTCGCGTACGTGCGCTCAAAGCCCTGCGCGTCGAGCGCAGCGAGCGTCGTGAGCGCACTGGCAAGGCCAACATCCAGCTGGAAACCGCCGACAAGTCCGGCAAGCAGGTAATGGTTCTTGATAACGTGAGCTTCGCTCACCCGGGCGGTCCGTTCCTGATCAAGGATTTCTCCATGGTGCTGCAGCGCGGCGACCGTATCGGTCTGCTCGGCGCCAACGGTACCGGCAAGACCACGCTGCTGAAGCTGATGCTCAGCGGCTTGCAGCCAACCAGCGGCAAGGTGGAAGAGGGTACCAGGATCGATGTTGCCTACTTCGACCAGTTGCGCCATCAGCTGGATCTGGAAAAGACTGTGATCGACAACGTGGCCGAAGGTCGCGACTTCATCGATATCGACGGCCAGAGCCGCCACGTGCTGAGCTACCTCGGCGACTTCCTGTTCAGCCCGCAGCGTGCCCGCACGCCGGTCAAGGCGCTGTCCGGTGGTGAGCGTGCCCGTCTGTTGCTGGCCAAGCTGTTCAGCAAGCCGGCGAACCTGCTGGTACTCGACGAACCGACCAACGACCTCGACGTCGAAACCCTGGAATTGCTCGAAGAGGTCTTGCTGACCTTCAATGGCACCGTACTGATGGTCAGCCACGACCGGGCATTCCTCGACAACGTGGTTACCAGCACCCTGGTCTTCGAAGGTGAAGGCAAGGTTCGCGAGTACGTCGGTGGCTATCAGGACTGGCTGCGTCAGGGCGGCTCGCCGCGCCTGCTGGGCGTGACCGAGAGCAAGTCCGGCAAGGCCGACCTGAACTCTGCAGTGGTGAAGGCCGAGCCGGCGCCAGTGGCGGCTGTCGAAGCGCCAGTGGCGAAGAAGAAGCTCAGCTACAAATTGCAGCGCGAACTGGAAGCGTTGCCGGGGCAGATCGAAGCCATGGAACAGCAGATTGCCGCCGTTGAAGCGCAGATGGCCGACGCGGGTTTCTACCTGCGCCCGGCTGCCGAGACGGCTGCAGTGATCGCTCAACTGGCGCAGTTGCAGGCTGAACTCGACGTGATGGTCGAGCGTTGGGCCGAACTGGATGCCTGATTGATCCCGCAATAAAAAAAGCCCGGCGTTCAGTGATGAGCGCCGGGCTTTTCATATGCAATGCAATCTGCGGGCTGTTGCAGATCCACTGTGGGAGCGGGCTTGCTCGCGAAAGCGGTTCAACATTCAACGAATATGTCGAATGTCACACCTCATTCGCGAGCAAGCCCGCTCCCACAGGGAATGTGTAGCGTCAGGATTTGTTTTGCAGGCGCACCGCCAGCACATCGCAAGGCGCGCCATGCAGCACGTCGTTGGCGGTGGAACCCAGCAGCAGTGCCAGGCCATGCCGGCCATGGCTGCCCACCACGATCAGGTCGCAGGTTTGCTCCTTGGCCAGGTGGTGAATTTCCTGGCGAGGCTGGCCGTAGGTCAGGTGGCTGTATTCCCTGGAGAGCTCAGGATACTTGAGGATCAACCGGTCAAGGCGTTCCTTGGCCTGATCGAACTGCTGCTGTTGCAGTTGTGACAGGTCCATCGGCACGTCGCCACCGAAGGCCATCGCCATCGGTTCGACAATGTGCACCAGCGACAATTTCGCGCCGTTGCTCAATGACAGCTCGCGAGCGCGGTGGATGACAGGGTCGCACTCTTCGGTCAGATCTACAGCGACCAGAATATGGTTGTAGGGCATGAGGTGCTCCTCCTGAGGATTGCAATATTGGTAAGTATGGCTGGTTTCAAGCGCATTGGTTCCAAAGTGACACAATGGGCTCATCAAGAATCGGGAGTACAGATATGACGGTCTGGATAGTGGTGTCAATCCTGCTGGTGGTGCTCAGCCCGCTGACATGGTTGCGCCCTTCGCGTGCCCAGAGTGGACGCATAGCCCTGCGAATGGAGGCCCGACGCATCGGCCTGTCCATGCAACTGGCGCCTCAGGAGTGGCCGCATTGGCTAAGCCAGGAACCGCCGAGCCCCTGCGCCCAGTACCATCGCCCGCGACGTGGCAGTCAGCCAGCGTGCTGGTGTTACTGGCAAAAATCACCGGGTGCCTGGGTGAATCAATGGCAGGAAATCTGTGAGGATCGGGCGCTGCTCAATCATTTCGAAAAATTGCCAGGCAATGTCTACAAGGTTGAGGCCGACAAGCAAATGATCGCCTTGTATTGGGGCGAGAGGGGCGAAGCCGAGGTTTTGCAACAGATCGACGCCACCCTCAAAGCCCTCGCCTGAAACCATGGCCTTGTAGGAGCTGGCTTGCCAGCGAAGACCATTTCACATTCAACGACGATGTTGAGCGAACCATCGCCTTCGCTGGCAAGCCAGCTCCTACAGGGGGAGGCATTCGTGAGTTTGCAATAAAAAGCCCGACAAAATCATCGGGCGGGTTGGCCAGGCAGGCCGGTAAATCGGTGTTGGCTGATCTTGCGCTGGGCATTCGCCAAAAGCGTTCACAATTTTCCCCTTGGTCCCGCCAGCGTAGCTTGTTAAACACGGGCTGCAGCGAATTAGGGCGACTTTTCTAACAATTGATCCTATGAATGACCTCGCATGCTTAAGCGTGTTGAAGGTCTTCGCAGTACGGATATGACCGGAAAGTCGCGTTTCAACCCGTGTTTCGGGCGATTGACAATTGTCGGAAATTCCGTGAAGGTGACGTACCCAAATCAAACGGGCGTATGAATTGAGCGTTTGTATTTCAGACCGCTCCTACAGAATCCCGACTATCGCGTTGGCGGGTGTGTCGGGTGAATCGGCGTAGCATCGACGTTTAACGTCCTGCCAAGCCATTCGCCTGCGTCCGGCGTGTACTGTTCAGCTTCCATATCGTGGAGATCAGTTGATGATTTACGAAGGTAAAGCCATCACGGTTAAGGCTCTTGAAAGTGGCATCGTCGAACTGAAGTTCGACCTCAAGGGTGAGTCCGTCAACAAGTTCAACCGTCTAACCCTGAACGAACTGCGTCAGGCCGTAGACACCATCAAGGCAGATGCTTCGATCAAGGGCGTGATCGTCAGCAGTGGCAAGGACGTGTTCATCGTCGGCGCCGACATCACCGAATTTGTCGACAACTTCAAGCTGCCGGATGCAGAACTTGTTGCTGGCAACCTCGAAGCCAACAAGATTTTCAGCGATTTCGAAGACCTCAACGTCCCGACTGTAGCCGCGATCAACGGCATTGCATTGGGTGGCGGTCTGGAAATGTGCCTGGCCGCGGACTACCGCGTCATGTCCACCAAGGCCAAGATCGGTCTGCCGGAAGTCAAGCTGGGCATCTACCCGGGCTTCGGCGGTACTGTTCGTCTGCCGCGCCTGATCGGCGCAGACAACGCCATCGAGTGGATTGCCGCCGGCAAGGAAAACCGTCCTGAAGACGCGCTGAAAGTCGGTGCTGTCGACGCAGTGGTTGCTCCGGAGAAGCTGCAAGACGCCGCGCTGGAACTGATCAAGCGCGCCATCTCCGGCGAGTTCGACTACAAGGCCAAGCGCCAGCCGAAGCTGGAAAAGCTGAAGCTGAACGCCATCGAACAAATGATGGCTTTCGAAACCGCCAAAGGTTTCGTGGCAGGCCAGGCCGGCCCGAACTACCCGGCGCCGGTTGAAGCGATCAAGACCATCCAGAAAGCTGCGAACTTCGGTCGCGACAAGGCGCTGGAAATTGAAGCGGCCGGTTTCGTCAAGCTGGCCAAGACTTCGGCTGCACAGAGCCTGGTCGGTCTGTTCCTGAACGATCAGGAACTGAAGAAAAAGGCCAAGGCCTACGACGAAATCGCCAAGGACGTGAAGCAGGCTGCCGTACTCGGCGCCGGTATCATGGGCGGCGGTATCGCCTATCAGTCGGCTTCCAAAGGCACGCCGATCCTGATGAAGGACATTAACGAGCACGGTATCGAGCAGGGTCTGGCCGAAGCCGCCAAACTGCTGGTTGGCCGCGTTGATAAAGGCCGCATGACTGCTGCGAAAATGGCTGAAGTGCTCAACGGCATTCGTCCTACCTTGTCCTACGGTGACTTCGGTCACGTGGACCTGGTGGTGGAAGCAGTCGTCGAGAACCCGAAGGTCAAGCAAGCCGTACTGGCAGAAGTTGAAGACCAGGTCAAAGAGGACACCATCCTCGCGTCCAACACCTCGACCATTTCCATCACCTTGCTGGCCAAGGCCCTCAAGCGTCCGGAAAACTTCGTCGGCATGCACTTCTTCAACCCGGTGCACATGATGCCGCTGGTGGAAGTGATCCGTGGCGAGAAGTCCAGCGAGCTGGCCGTAGCGACAACTGTTGCCTACGCCAAGAAAATGGGCAAGAACCCGATCGTCGTCAACGACTGCCCGGGCTTCCTGGTCAACCGCGTCCTGTTCCCGTACTTCGGCGGTTTCGCCAAACTGGTCAGCGCCGGTGTGGACTTCGTCCGTATCGACAAGATCATGGAAAAATTCGGCTGGCCAATGGGCCCGGCCTACCTGATGGACGTGGTCGGCATCGACACCGGTCACCACGGTCGTGACGTGATGGCTGAAGGCTTCCCGGACCGCATGAAAGACGACCGTCGTTCGGCCGTCGACGTGCTCTACGAAGCCAAGCGCCTGGGGCAGAAGAACGGCAAGGGCTTCTACGCCTACGAGACCGACAAGAAGGGCAAGCAGAAAAAAGTCGCCGACCCGTCGGTACTGGAAGTGCTCAAGCCAATCATCTTTGAACAGCGCGAAGTCACTGACGAAGACATCATCAACTGGATGATGATCCCGCTGTGCCTGGAAACCGTGCGTTGCCTGGAAGACGGCATCGTCGAAACTGCTGCCGAAGCCGACATGGGTCTGGTCTACGGTATTGGTTTCCCTCCATTCCGTGGCGGTGCGCTGCGCTACATCGATTCGATCGGTGTTGCGGAGTTCGTTGCCCTGGCTGACCAGTACGCTGATTTGGGCGCGCTGTACCACCCGACCGCGAAGCTGCGTGAAATGGCCAAGAACGGCCAGAGCTTCTTCGGTTAAGCGCCCCCAACTAGAGTGAGAGTGAACTTATGAGCTTGAATCCTAGAGACGTCGTGATTGTCGACTTCGGTCGTACTCCGATGGGCCGCTCCAAGGGCGGCATGCACCGCAACACCCGCGCCGAAGACATGTCGGCGCACCTGATCAGCAAATTGCTGGAACGCAACGTCAAGGTCGACCCGAACGAAGTCGAAGACGTGATCTGGGGCTGTGTAAACCAGACCCTGGAGCAGGGCTGGAACATCGCACGCATGGCGTCGCTGATGACCCAGATCCCGCACACGTCGGCCGGCCAGACCGTCAGCCGTCTGTGTGGCTCGTCCATGAGCGCTCTGCACACTGCTGCGCAAGCGATCATGACCGGCAACGGTGACGTCTTCGTCGTTGGTGGCGTCGAGCATATGGGCCACGTGAGCATGATGCACGGTGTCGATCCGAACCCGCACATGTCGCTGTATGCGGCGAAAGCCTCGGGCATGATGGGCCTGACCGCGGAAATGCTGGGCAAAATGCACGGCATCACCCGCGAGCAGCAGGATGCTTTCGGCGTACGCTCCCACCAACTCGCCCACAAGGCGACCGTGGAAGGCAAGTTCAAAGACGAAATCATCCCGATGCAGGGTTACGACGAGAACGGTTTCCTGAAAACCTTCGACTACGACGAAACCATTCGTCCGGAAACCACTCTGGAAAGCCTGGCGGCTCTGAAGCCGGCGTTCAATCCGAAGGGTGGTACCGTGACCGCCGGTACTTCGTCGCAGATCACCGATGGTGCCTCGTGCATGATCGTGATGTCGGCACAGCGTGCACAGGACCTGGGCATCCAGCCTATGGCGGTGATTCGCTCGATGGCAGTGGCAGGTGTGGATCCGGCAATCATGGGCTATGGTCCAGTACCGGCCACACAAAAAGCACTGAAGCGCGCGGGTCTGGGCATCTCTGACATCGACTTCTTCGAGCTCAACGAAGCTTTCGCCGCACAGGCCCTGCCAGTGCTGAAAGATCTGAAAGTGCTCGACAAGATGAACGAGAAGGTTAACCTGCACGGCGGCGCGATCGCCCTGGGCCACCCGTTCGGTTGCTCCGGTGCGCGAATCTCCGGCACGTTGCTCAATGTGATGAAGCAGAATGGCGGTACCTTCGGGGTAGCCACCATGTGCATTGGTCTCGGCCAAGGCATCTCCACCGTCTTCGAACGCGTTTAAGCGTCTCGTTGATGGAAGCCGGGGCCAAGTGCCCCGGTTTTTGTTTTTCCGGATTTATTTTTGTTTTTATTTTGAAAACATTTGAGTGAGGGCCAAAGCATGCCGATACAACCTGGGCTCTACCAACATTACAAAGGTCCGCAGTACCGCGTATTCAGTGTTGCGCGGCATTCGGAAACCGAAGAAGAAGTGGTCTTCTACCAAGCCCTGTATGGCGATTACGGCTTTTGGGTGCGTCCCCTGAGCATGTTCCTGGAGTCGGTCGAAGTTGACGGCGAACAGGTGCCACGCTTTGCTTTGGTGCAAGCCGAACCAAGTGTTTTTACCAAGCCATAAGCTGAGTGCGCGCAGAACCCTGCGCTTGACCTCACCTTGTTGCCACTATATATAGCGGTGCCGCGTCAGGCGCCAACCGCCTTTCACTTCTCGAATTCAGGAATTTTCTGATCCATGGGCAAATCGCTGGTCATTGTGGAATCCCCGGCTAAGGCCAAGACCATCAACAAGTATTTGGGCAACGAATACGTGGTGAAGTCGAGTATCGGCCATATCCGAGACCTGCCCACCAGCGGTTCGGCTAGCGCCAGCAAAGAGCCAGCCGCCAAGCGCGGCAAGGCTGCTGCGGGTGAAGCGCCGGCACTGTCGCCGAAAGAAAAAGCGCGCAAGCAGCTGGTCGCGCGCATGGGTGTCGATCCGGATCATGGCTGGAAAGCCAAGTACGAGATCCTCCCGGGCAAGGAAAAAGTCATCGAAGAGCTGCGCCGGCTCGCCAAGGATGCTGACACCATCTATCTCGCAACCGACTTGGACCGCGAGGGGGAAGCCATTGCCTGGCACCTGCGCGAAGCCATCGGTGGTGACGACAGCCGCTACAAGCGCGTGGTGTTCAACGAAATCACCAAGAAGGCGATCCAGGAAGCCTTCTCCCAGCCGGGCGAGCTGGATATCGATCGCGTCAACGCCCAGCAGGCGCGTCGTTTCCTCGACCGTGTTGTCGGTTACATGGTTTCGCCATTGCTGTGGGCCAAGATCGCTCGTGGTCTGTCCGCCGGTCGCGTGCAGTCGGTTGCCGTGAAGCTGGTGGTTGAGCGCGAGCGTGAAATCCGCGCGTTCATCCCGGAAGAGTACTGGGAAGTGCACGCCGACCTCGGCACCGCAAAAGGCGCGACCGTGCGTTTCGACGTGGCCCGCGAGAAAGGCGAAGCCTTCAAGCCGCTCAACGAAGCTCAGGCCATGGCCGCGCTGGAGAAGCTCAAGGCTTCCAGCTACAGCATCGTCAAGCGCGAAGACAAGCCGACCAGTAGCAAGCCGTCGGCACCGTTCATCACCTCCACCCTGCAACAGGCTGCAAGCAACCGCCTGGGCTTCGGTGTGAAGAAAACCATGATGATGGCCCAGCGTTTGTACGAAGCCGGCTACATCACTTACATGCGTACCGACTCGACCAACCTCTCGGTTGATGCCGTGGCGATGGCGCGTACTTATATTGAAGGCGAGTTCGGCAAGAAGTACCTGCCGGAAACCCCGAACGTCTACAGCAGCAAGGAAGGCGCGCAAGAGGCTCACGAAGCGATTCGTCCCTCCGACGCCAATACCGAGCCAAGCAAGCTGTCGGGCATGGAGCGCGACGCTGAGCGCCTCTACGAGCTGATCTGGCGCCAGTTCCTCGCTTGCCAGATGCTGCCGGCGCAATACCTGTCGACCACGGTCACCGTCGGTGCCGGCGACTTCGAGCTGCGTGCCAAGGGCCGCATCCTGAAGTTCGACGGTTACACCCGCGTCATGCCGCAAATCGCCAAGCCGGGCGACGACGACGTATTGCCGGACATGGCCCAGGGCGACGCGATGAAGCTGATCAAGCTTGATCCGACCCAGCACTTCACCAAGCCGCCGGCGCGTTACTCGGAAGCCAGCCTGGTCAAGGAAATGGAAAAGCGCGGCATCGGTCGTCCTTCGACCTACGCGGCGATCATTTCGACCATCCAGGATCGCGGCTACGTTGCGCTGCACAACCGTCGTTTCTACTCGGAAAAGATGGGTGACATCGTCACCGAGCGCCTGGCCGAGAGCTTCTCGAACCTGATGGACTACGGCTTTACTGCAGGCATGGAAGAGCATCTCGATGACGTGGCCCAGGGCGAACGCGACTGGAAAAACGTGCTCGACGAGTTCTACGGCGACTTCAAGAAAAAACTCGAAGTGGCCGAAAGCCCGGAAAACGGCATGCGCGCCAACCAACCGGTGATGACGGATATTCCGTGCACGACCTGCGGCCGTCCGATGCAGATTCGTACCGCGTCGACCGGCGTGTTCCTCGGTTGCTCGGGCTACAGCCTGCCGCCGAAAGAGCGTTGCAAGGCCACCGTCAACCTGGTGCCGGGCGATGAAATTGCCGCGGACGACGAGGGTGAGTCGGAGTCGCTGGTACTGCGTGGCAAGCATCGCTGCCCGATCTGCAGCACGGCGATGGATGCCTACCTGCTCGATGAGAAGCGCAAGTTGCACATCTGCGGTAACAACCCGGATTGCGATGGTTACGAAATCGAAGAGGGCACCTATCGCATCAAGGGCTATGAAGGTCCGAGCCTGGAATGCGACAAGTGTGGCAGCGAGATGCAGCTCAAGACGGGCCGTTTCGGCAAGTTCTTCGGTTGCACCAATGCGACCTGCAAGAACACCCGCAAACTGCTGAAGAGTGGTGATGCGGCGCCGCCGAAGATGGATCCGGTGAAGATGCCGGAGCTGAAGTGCGAAAAGGTCAACGACACCTACATTCTGCGCGACGGTGCTTCCGGTCTGTTCCTGGCGGCCAGCCAGTTCCCGAAAAACCGCGAGACTCGTGCTCCGCTGGTGCTCGAAATCATCCCGCACAAGGATGAGATCGACCCGAAGTATCACTTCCTCTGCGAAGCGCCGAAGAAAGACCCGGATGGCCTTCCGGCTGTGATTCGTTACAGTCGCAAGACCAAGGAGCAGTACGTGCAGACCGAGGTTGACGGTAAGCCGACTGGCTGGAAAGCGTACTACGACGGTGGCAAGTGGACGATTGAAGACAAGCGTCCGGCAGCCAAGGCTTAAGCGCGCAGGCTGACAGTGGGCCGACTCCGTCGGCCAGCGGGAGCAAGCTCCCTCGCCACAAAAAAGGCCGCATGAGAACCCACGGGTTTTCATGCGGCCTTTTTTATGCTCCTGCAAAAAAAAAGGGGGGCTTGCGGTAATGCCAGTCAGTTAAGCAATTTCAGCCGCGACACCCTTTGTAGCAGCTGCCGAGCCTGCGAGGCTGCGTTCGGCTGCGAAGCAGTCGTAAAATCAGTCATTGCGGTACGTCAGGCAGGCCGCGTCAGCTGGACT
>NZ_JBWKXF010000090.1:0-10332 GCF_059422645.1 Pseudomonas sp. GW821-FHT01C01
CAGCCGCGACACCCTTTGTAGCAGCTGCCGAGCCCGCGAGGCTGCGTTCGGCTGCGAAGCAGTCGTAAAATCAGTCACTGCGGTACGTCAGGCAGGCCGCATCAACTGGACTCACGACTGCTTCGCAGCCGAACGCAGCCTCGCGGGCTCGGCAGCTGCTACAGATCGCATTACCGCTTAACTGATAGGCATTAGGCCAGCGCCTGTTCATTGGCGTAAAAGTGGGTCGTCTTCAGTACCGTGGGCCAGCAGACTGTAAGGCGCATGAGCGTGCAACCCGTGCAGGCGCTCAAGCCCGGTCCAGCCTATCCAATGCGGCCTGGAAAGTCCTGCTGCCAGGCGGGATTGGTTACACCGGGTTAAAACAGTCATGACTGACAGTGCGTTTATCCCGCCTGCCTTTCTCCATAGAGTCACCTTGACCATGGTGAACAACGAGGCTCGATTGATGCAAACCCAACTGGACAAGTCACTGAGTGTTTTTGCGCGGGCAGACCTGCTGCAAGGTCCCACGCCCATTCAGCGGGCTGCGCGACTCGAACAGCTGCTGGGCTTGGACAGGCAGGGTATCGGCCTGTTTCTCAAACGCGACGACCATATGTTGATCGGCGCGGGCGGCAACAAGCTGCGCAAGCTTGAATTCCATATCGGCGCGGCGCTGCAAGCCGGGATCGATACGATCATTACCGTGGGCGGCATCCAGTCCAACCATGCCCGCCTGACCGCCGCGGTGTGCGCACGACTGGGCCTCGCCTGCGAGTTGTTCCTGACCCGGGCCGTCGCCAAAGCCGAAGTGGATTACGAACTCAACGGCAACGTGCTGCTCGACCAGTTGTTCGGCGCGCAGATGCAAGTGTTTGCCGGCGGTACCGACTCACTGGCCAAAGCCGAGGCCAGGGCTGCGCAGCTTCGGGATTCGGGGCGCAAGGTCATGGTGCTGCCGACAGGTGGTTCAACCCCCTTGGGCAGCCTCGGCTATGCCCGCTGTGCAGCGGAAATCGCGCAGCAGGAGGCGGAACTGCAACTCACGTTCCATCAAGTGGTGGTACCCAACGGCAGCGCCGGGACGCATGCCGGGCTCGCGGCAGGTTTCCATTTGCTTGGTCGGGGTACGTCCGTGGTCAAGTCGTTCTCGGTGTTGTCCGACCAGGACTCATCGGCGACGAGAACCCTGCAACTGACCCGAGAGACATTGGCGCTATTGGGCAATAGCGCCGAGGTACAGGCTGCCGGGGTTGTGATTGACGGCAGCCAGCTGGGTGCCGGCTATGGTCTGCCAACCGCCGCCATGCAGGACGCCGTACGCCTGATGGCGCGTGCCGAAGGCCTGTTGGTCGACCCGGTGTACTCCGGCAAAGCCTTTGCGGGTTTGCTGGCCGACCTGCAGCAGGGGTGCTTCGGCCCCGGGGACAATGTGCTGTTCGTCATGACCGGCGGTACACCCGGCCTGTACGCGTATCGGGAAACTTTTCAGGCCTGACGGTCAATCATCCCGCGTCAGCACTTCCAGCAACTCAATTTCGAAGATCAGGTTTGAATTCGGCGTGATCTTGCCCATGGTGCGTTCGCCATAGGCCAGATGCGCCGGCACCAGCAGTTTGCGCTTGCCACCGACCTGCATGCCCATGATCCCCAGATCCCAGCCCTTGATGACCCGCCCGGTGCCGATCACGCACTGGAAGGGTTTGCCACGGCTGTAGGAAGAATCGAATTCGGTCCCGTCCTCCAGCCAGCCACGGTACTGGGTGGTGATCAGCGCGCCTTTTACAGCGGCTTTTCCGTCACCCAGCTGAAGATCGATTACCTGAAGCTCGTCATTCATTGATTTCACTCGTATGCTCACTCGCCCTCAAGGGCCTGTTGGGCGCCGTTTTCCCAGATTTGCCTTCGATTGGCAACCATTGCCGCCTCCGCGCGCGGCATTCAAAGCTGTTTGCTGAACTAAAATAATCAACAATTACCCGTACGGTTCACCGCCCTGATGGCCATCCCCGAATGATCTTGCTCTGGACCAGTGTCATCCTTGGTTCAACGACGCTCACCCTGATCGTCGCGCTGGTCTGGCGCGAACGTACACTGCAAAAACAACTGGCCGAATGTCGCACCATCGTCACCAGCCTGTCCGAAGGCCGGAACATTCATCAGGATGGCGATGCCGAGCGCTTCAAGCGCAGTCAGTATTTCGCTCGTATTGGCACGTGGGATTGGGATGTCGACACCGACCGGTTGTACTGGTCAGACGCCATTTTCGGCATGTTCGGCTTCAAGATCGGCGAAGTGACGCCCTCTTACGCACTGTTCTGCTCCTGCGTGCATCCGGACGACCGGCTCAGGGTTCGGGCCGGCGAACTGCGATGCCTGGAAACCGGCGAAAACCATGATGAGGAATACCGCGTGGTCTGGCCCGACGGAACGATCCGCTGGCTTCGGGAAACCGGCAATGTGGTCAAGAATGACCACGACGAAACGATCAAGATGATGGGCGTGGTACGCGACATCACCGAAGAAAAGGCCTCGGCCAACTACCTCAAGCACCTGGCCCATTACGACCCGCTGACCGGTCTGCCCAATCGCCTGGTGCTCGAAGAGCGCCTGTCCGAGGCGCTGGAGCAGGCGCGCACCAGCGCCACACGGGTGGCGCTGGTGTTCGTCGACCTCAATGGCTTCAAGGCCATCAACGACCGCTACGGTCATGCGGCCGGCGACCGCGTGCTTGTCACCACCGCCAACCGGCTCAAGCGCATTCTGCACGGCACCGACACCGTCGCCCGGATCGGTGGTGACGAATTCGTGGTCATCTTCCAGGACCTGCCCCAAGGCAAAAACCTGCAAGACGAAGCGCGCACGATCTGCCAGAAAATCTTCGTCGAACTGTCCCCGCCCGTGACCATCGGCAACGACCAGCGTCATATCGGCACCAGCCTCGGCGTCGCCGTGTTCCCCGATCATGCACCGAGCATTGACCGCTTGCTGCACATTGCCGACCTGGCGATGTATGAGGCCAAGCGCAGCGGGAACAATCAGTATCGGTTGGGTACCGACAGCGTGGTGCGGGCACACAGCGAATAGCGCTTCGTCGCCTGGTGCCGGGGCGCGATACATGACTGTTATCATAATAATCTTTCGAACTGTACCGGCACCATCGAGCGGCGCGCGAGTAGGCTGCTCAAAACCCCCATCGGAGTTCGCCATGCACATCGCCATTCTGACCTTTGACGGTTTCAACGAACTGGACTCGCTGATCGCCTACGGCATGCTCAGCCGGGTTTCCCTGCTCGGGGACAAGGATTGGCGCGTAAGCATCGCGTCACCGACGTCGCGGGTCACGTCAATGAATGGCTTGACCATCGATGCGCACATCGATCTCGCCGAGGCCTGTCAGGCGGATGCGGTGCTGGTGGGCAGTGGCCGCAAGACCCGGGAAGTGGCCGCCACCCCCGGGATCATGGCGCAACTGCAATTCGATCCCGCACGCCAACTGTTGGCGGCCCAGTGTTCCGGCACTTTCCTGCTGGCCAGACTCGGACTGCTCGGCGATGCCCCGGCCTGCACCGATGCCATCAGCAAACCCTGGGTGGTGGAAGCCGGGGTCAATGTCGTCAACCAGGCGTTCTATGCCAATGGCAACATCGCCACCGCGGGTGGCTGCCTGGCGTCGCCGTACCTCGCGGCCTGGATCCTGGCCCGGTTGAAAGGCCGCGAAACAGCCCGGGAAGTGCTGAACAATTTCGCCCCGGTGGGTGAGAAGGATGAGTATGTGGCCCGGGGGATGGCGCATATCCAGGCGTTTATCTGATCGCTCAACCATCCAGCCTGACGCAGGTACAGCCCTTTCCCTGAATGCATTGATCCACTTTGCACATCAATGCATGCCAACAATGCAATTAACATATCGATGCCTCTGCTCCACTATCCGCCCCAATAAGAACCGTGCGCCGCGTCCTGTCGGCGCACGTCATAAAAGCGGTGGAGTACACGTCAATGACAGCATCAATCCAACGGCCCGCGACTGCCGGTCGCTCCCGGGCCAGTGCGATTTTCCGGGTCACCTCGGGCAACTTCCTCGAGCAGTTCGACTTCTTCCTTTTTGGCTTCTATGCCACGCAGATCGCTGCCGTGTTCTTTCCGGCCAGCAGCGAATTCGCCTCGCTGATGATGACCTTCGCGGTGTTCGGCGCAGGCTTTCTGATGCGTCCGTTGGGCGCGGTGGTGCTGGGTGCCTACATCGATGATGTGGGCCGACGCAAAGGGTTGATTGTGACCCTGTCGATCATGGCCAGCGGCACGATCCTGATTGTGCTGGTACCCGGTTACGAAACCATCGGTTTGTTCGCCCCGGCCCTGGTGCTGATCGGACGCTTATTGCAAGGCTTCTCGGCCGGTGCGGAATTGGGCGGCGTGTCGGTGTATCTCGCCGAAATCTCCACGCCCGGCCACAAGGGCTTTTTCACCAGTTGGCAGTCAGGCAGCCAGCAAGTGGCGATCATCGTCGCCGCCGCGCTGGGTTACGCCTTGAACCTGTGGATGGCACCGGGTGCGATTGCCGAGTGGGGCTGGCGGATTCCGTTTTTCGTCGGCTGCATGATCGTGCCATTCATCTTTCTGCTGCGCCGCAACCTGGAAGAAACCGAAGAGTTCGCCACCCGTAAACACCGCCCGAGCATGGCTGAGGTGTTCCGCACCCTGGGGCAAAACTGGCTGATCGTGTTCGCGGGCATGATGATGGTCGCCCTGACCACCACCGCGTTCTACCTGATCACGGTGTACGCGCCGACCTTCGGTAAAACCGTATTGCACCTGAGCACGTCCGATGCGCTGCTGGTGACGCTGCTGGTCGGCGTCTCGAATTTCATCTGGCTGCCGATTGGCGGCGCACTTTCGGACCGTATCGGTCGACGCCCGGTGTTGATCGCCATGGCCTTGCTGGCCATCGCCACCACCTACCCGATGCTGACCTTTCTGGTCAATGCGCCGAGCTTCATCCATATGCTGCTGGTGCTGTTGTGGCTGTCGTTCATTTATGGCCTGTACAACGGCGCGATGATCCCGGCGCTGACGGAAATCATGCCAGTGGAGGTTCGGGTGGCCGGTTTCTCCCTCGCTTATAGCCTGGCCACGGCCGTGTTCGGTGGGTTCACCCCGGCGATGTCGACCTGGCTGATCCAGTACACCGGCGACAAGGCTGCACCCGGTTTCTGGATGAGTTTCGCAGCACTGTGCGCACTGTGCGCGACGCTCTTGCTCTATCGCCGAGCCTCGAATCATCTGCAGCCGGTGGCGTCGTGAACCAGTCTTTTATCGAGAACATGACCATGAAAAAACAGTTCAGTTTTGCCGCGCTCGCGCTGGTGGCCACCCTGGGATTGAGCGGCATTGCCCAAGCGGAAGAGATCCGCGTGATGACCTCCGGCGGCTTCACTGCGGCCTACAAGATCCTCGGGCCGAAGTTCACCGCCGCCACCGGCAATACCCTCGACACCGCACTCGGTCCATCCATGGGCAAGGCGCCAGAGGCGATTCCCAATCGCCTGGCTCGTGGTGAGCAAGCCGACGTGGTGATCATGGTCGGCTACGCGCTGGACGATCTGATCAAACAAGGCAAAGTCGATCCCGCTTCAAGAGTCGAACTGGCAGATTCGCGCATTGGCCTGGTCGTGCGCGAAGGTACGCCGAAGCCGGATATCAGCAATGTCGAGGGCCTGAAAAAGACCCTGCTCGATGCGAAATCGGTGGCCTACTCAGACAGCGCCAGCGGCGTGTACATCGAGCAGCAGCTGTACAAACGCCTGGGGATCGAAGACCAGCTCAAGCCCAAATCGACGATGGTGCCGAAAGTCCCGGTGGGTTCGGTGGTTGCCACTGGGGATTATCAACTGGGCTTCCAGCAAGTCAGCGAATTGTTACCAGTGCCGGGGGTGAGCTTCGTGGCGAAGATTCCGGAGTCAGTGCAATCGGTGACCCGGTTTGCCGCCGGCATCCCGGTAGGTGCCCAGCACCCGGTCGAAGCCAAAGCCTTGCTGGAATACCTGGCCTCGGCCCAGGCTCAACCGGACGTGAAAGCGACCGGACTGGACTCGGTCAGCCGCTGACCGACGGCTGTACGACTTTCATCTCCACCACCAGCCGTTCCAGTTCCAGTGCCGCCGGGGTCAGGGTTCGACCCCGGCGCTTGATCAGACCGACGCTGCGCATTACCTGCGGATTGGTCAACGGCACCCGCGTCAGGATCGGATGATCCGCTGCCGGCATCGCCATCAGCGGCACTGCCGCTACGCCCAACCCAGCCTCCACCAGTCCGATCATGGTGGTTACGTGTCGGGTTTCGCAGATGCTCGGCCGCTGCGGCACCACGCCGGTCAACGCCTGGTCCAGCAGAAAACGGTTGCCCGAGGTTTTATCCAGCGAGATGTAATCCTGCTGATAGAACTCGTCCCAAGTGACACTGCTTCGCCCCGCCAGGGGATGATCGCGCCGGCACGCCACGACATACCCCTCTTGCACCAAGGGCTCGAAATCCACTTCGGCTTCCAGCGTGCCCATGAAACTCAGGCCGAAATCCGCTTCGCCATTGACCACCGCACTCAACACTTCGTGTGCACTGGAATCGAGCACCTTGACCTTGATCCGCGGAAACTGGCGGTGATAGTGCGCGATCACCCTCGGCATGAAGTAATACGCCGCCGACGGCACGCAGGCGACCGTGACGTGGCCAAGACGGGTCGAAGCGACTTCGCTGATGCCCAGCAACGCCACATCCAGATCGTCCAGCAGGCGCTCGACGCTGGGCATGAAACCTCGTCCTGCCTGGGTCAGGCTGACCTTGCGCGTAGTACGTTCGAACAGTCGCACACCAAGGGCGTCTTCGAGTTTTTCGATGCGCCGGCTCAAGGCGGGCTGGGAAATACGCACCGTATCGGCAGCCTTGCGAAAGCTGCCCTGCTCGACCACGGCACGGAAGGCCTGCAGGTCATTGAGGTCGAAGTTGATCGCCATGGGGTTACTCGGAAACGACGCTGATTGATCAGCTAATCCTATAAATGTAACTAACTAATGCAAATTGTAACATCTGAGGCCGAGCGCTTTGCTGACGCCGAAGGGCTCAGGCTTTATTCTTGTCACCCCCGCTGTACCGAGTCCTGGAGTTTTCCAATGCCCCATGAAGGCAACCTGCTGCAAGCCGCTGTCGTGTTCCTGATGGCGGCCGTGCTCATCGTTCCGTTAGCCAAGCGCCTGCAACTGGGGGCGGTCCTGGGCTATCTGTTCGCCGGAGTGATCATCGGCCCGTCGGTGCTGGGCCTGATCGGCAACCCGCAAAGCGTCGCGAACATTTCCGAACTCGGCGTGGTGTTGCTGCTGTTTATCATCGGCCTGGAGCTGTCGCCGCGACGTTTGTGGGTGATGCGCAAATCAGTGTTCGGCGTGGGCTTGGCGCAAGTGCTGTTGACCGGCACGGTGATTGGCGTGGTGGCGCTGTGGGCCTTTGGCCAGCCATTGAACACCGCGATCGTCCTGGGCCTGGGCCTGGCGCTCTCGTCCACGGCATTCGGCCTGCAAAGCCTGGCTGAACGCAAGGAACTGACCAGCCCCCATGGGCGGCTGGCGTTCGCGATTCTGTTGTTTCAGGACATCGCCGCGATCCCCTTGATCGCCATGGTGCCGCTGCTTGCCGGTGGCGATCACACCACCACCGCCAGCGAAGACCTGAACCACGGCTTGCAGGTGTTGTTCAGCATTGCAGTAGTGGTGATCGGCGGTCGTTATCTGCTGCGGCCTGTGTTTCGCGTGGTGGCCAAAACCGCGTTGCCAGAGGTCTCCACCGCCACGGCGTTGCTGGTAGTGATCGGCACGGCATGGCTGATGGAACTGGCCGGTATTTCCATGGCGCTGGGCGCCTTCCTCGCCGGCCTGCTGCTGGCGGATTCCGAGTATCGCCATGAACTGGAAGCTCAGATCGAACCATTCAAAGGCCTGTTGCTCGGGCTGTTTTTCATCAGCGTCGGCATGGGCGCGAACCTGAGCCTGTTGCTGAGCATGCCGGTCGCGGTGCTGGGCCTGACCCTGTTGCTGATCGCGATCAAACTGCCGCTGCTGTTTATTGTCGGTCGCCTGGCCGGCGGCTTGAAGAAGGTCAGTGCAATCCGCCTGGGCATCGTGTTGGCGGCCGGTGGTGAATTTGCCTTTGTGGTGTTCAAGATCGGTCGCGATCACGGGCTGTTCGCGGCAGAACTGTATGACTTGCTGGTGCTGACCATCACCCTGTCCATGGCCGTGACGCCGCTGTTGCTGTTGCTTTGCGCACGGTTGGTCAGCCCGAAAGTGCAACCGGTGGAAGTGCCGGAGAAGTTCCGCGAAATCGACGCCGACGCGCCACGGGTGGTGATCGCCGGCATGGGCCGCATGGGCCAGATCGTTGCGCGGATTTTGCGCGCACAGAACATCAAGTTCGTGGCCCTCGACACCTCAGTGGAAACCATCGAGCTGTCCCGCAGTTTTGGTGGTGTGCCGGTGTTCTATGGCGACCCGATGCGCCCGGAAATCCTCAGTGCGGCCAAGGCCGGGGAAGCCGAGTATTTCGTGATCGCCACCGACGACCCGGACACCAACATCAAGACCGCCGAATTGGTGCACAAGCTCTATCCGCATATGAAAATCATCGCCCGCGCCCGTAACCGTCAGCATGTGCACCGACTGATGGACGTCGGTGCCCACGCCGTGCGCGAAACCTTTTATTCGAGCCTGGAAATGAGCCGGCAAACCCTGATCGGGTTGGGATTGACCCAGGCCCAGGCCGATGCGCGGATCAAGCGCTTCAAACAGCACGATGAAGAGGTGCTTGAAGCCCAGCATGCGGTGTATGACGACGCGGTGAAGGTGATGCAGACGGCGCAGGAAGCACGGGTCGAACTGGCGAAGTTGTTTGAGTCGGATCAACTGCAAGAGCAAGCGGGCAAGAATTGAGGTGACTGGAATGGCCTCTTCGCGAGCAAGCCCGCTCCCACATTGGATCTTTGTCGCGCATAAGCTCTTCTGTGGGAGCGGGCTTGCTCGCGAAGAACGATAACGCGGTGTGATGGATCAACAACAATTGCCAAGGAGCCACCATGGCTGACCAACCCTCTCCGGCCCTAAAGGAAATCTTCAACACCGAGCGCCTCCAGCACATCGCCAGCGAAATGACCGCGGTCTATCCGCCATTCGAGGCCACGCATTTCCTGAAGCTCGCCCAATCCGGCCTCGCGGATCTCAGCGTCATGCAGCGCATGGCCCGGGTCAGCGAATGCCTGCACGCCGTGCTGCCCCTGGACTATGAAGCTTCGCTTCAGGTGCTGCGCGCCCTCGCCCCGCGCCTGAACAGCGGCTTCGTCAGCATGTGCCTGCCGCATTACGTCGCCAGTTATGGCGTCGATGCGTTCGACGTCTCGATGGACGCCCTGAAGTACTTCACTGCCTTCGGGTCCTCGGAGTTCGCGATCCGCCATTTCCTGCGCAGCGACCTCGATCGCTCGTTGAAGCTGATGCATGACTGGTCCCTGGATGACGACGAACACGTGCGGCGTCTCGCCAGCGAAGGTTGCCGGCCACGCCTGCCCTGGTCGTTTCGCCTGGAGCCGGTGCAGGCTGATCCGCGTCTGGCCGTTGGTATCCTCGACAACCTCAAGGCAGACAGCAGCCTGTACGTGCGCAAGTCCGTGGCCAACCACCTCAACGACATCACCAAGGATCATCCCGAATGGGTGCTGGACCTGATCGAAGGCTGGTCGCTGGACAACAAGCACACCGCATGGATCGCCAGGCAAGCGCTACGCAGCCTGATCAAACAGGGCAACCAGCGTGCACTGGCGATCATCGGCGCGGGCGGCAAGCCTGAAGTCGAGATCGTTGGGGTGAAAGTCGAACCGCCAGCGATTGGCCTGGGAGAAAAAATCACCCTGTCGTTTGCCGTCAAATCCACGATAGAAAGCAGCCAGCGCCTGGTGATCGACTATGCCATCGATTACGTCAAGGCCAACGGCAGCACGTCGGCGAAGGTGTTCAAACTCAAGGCGCTGACGCTGCCCGGCAACGCCATCGAAGTCGTCAGCCGTGGTCAGCAGATCAAGGAGCTCACCACCCGCCGACATTACGCGGGGCGCCATGCCGTGCACATCATGGTCAATGGCGAACGGCTGGCCAGCACGGCGTTCGAGATTCTTGCTTAAACCTCAAGATGGATATTGGATGTACCGCCGCCTTCGCGAGCAAGCCCGCTCCCACAGGAGGCCGCGTTCCAATGTGGGAGCGGGCTTGCTCCTTTCTCTTCTACACATCTGACGCTGCCGACGATGGTATACC
>NZ_JBWKXF010000091.1:0-10104 GCF_059422645.1 Pseudomonas sp. GW821-FHT01C01
GCAAGCCAAACACGCATCGAAAACAGTATTGCAGAAATGGGGGTATCCATAGATGTGGGAGCGGGCTTGCTCGCGAAGGCGTCCGCAAAAACAACACCGAATAGTCAGGCCGCAGCAGGCACGCCGCTGTGAAAACGAAACTCCACGTCCGGCGACTCGATCAGTTCCTGCTCGGCGGTGCGGACCCTGTCGATCACATGGGCGATGTCCTTCGCGTCGCCGTACTGATAGGCCAGTTTCAGGTAACCCTGGAAATGCCGGGCCTCGCTCTTGAGCAGACCGAAGTAGAACTTGCCCAGTTCTTCGTCCAGGTGCGGCACCAGCGCTTCGAAACGCTCGCAACTGCGGGCTTCGATGAACGCCCCCACCACCAATGTGTCCACCAGTTTCACCGGTTCGTGACTGCGCACCACCTTGCGCAACCCCGACGCGTAGCGCCCGGCGGACAGCTGGCGCAGTTCGATCTTGCGGCGTTTCATCAGGCGCATGACCTGTTCGTGGTGCACCAGCTCTTCCCGGGCCAGGCGCGACATCATGTTGATCAGATCGACGTGGGAATGATACTTGGCGATCAGGCTCAACGCGGTGCTGGCGGCCTTGAATTCGCAGTTCTTGTGGTCGATCAGCAGGGTTTCCTGATCGGCCAGCGCAGCCTGGATCCAGCCGTCGGGGGTACGGCAGCCAAGGAACTCGTGAATTTCGGGAAGGATCATGGGGCTCACGGAAAAATAGGTTCAAAACGAAGGGCGCCGATTATACCGGCCTGCCCGCAGACCACCAGTCGCCAACCGTTGATATGCATCAAGTCCCCGAATCGCCGGCAGCAACTATAGTTGTGCAACGCCGTGCTTTTTCAATTTCAGGAGATCCCGCTCATGCAAGCCGTACGCAGCATTCTGGTGGTCATCGACCCCGAACACTCCGAAAGCCTGGCGCTGAAACGGGCCAAACTGATTGCCGGCGTGACCCAGGCGCATTTGCACCTGCTGGTGTGCGACCCCAAGCATGATCACAGTGGCATGCTGGGCGTGCTCAAGGCCGCGTTACTTGCCGACGGCTACACCGTCACCACCGAGCAGGCCTGGAATAAGAGCCTGCACGAAACCATCGTCGATGTGCAGCAGGCAGAAGGTTGCGGTCTGGTAATCAAGCAACACTTTCCCGACAGCGCGCTGAAAAAGGCTTTGTTGACCCCGGCCGACTGGAAACTGCTGCGTCACTGCCCGACTCCGGTGTTGCTGGTGAAAACCTCCGGCTCGTGGAAGGGCAAGGTAATACTGGCGGCCATCGACGTCGGCAACTCCGACGGCGAACATCGCCATCTGCATAACACCATCATCGATCATGGCTATGACATCGCAACCCTGGCCAAGGCCCACTTGCACGTGATCAGCGCCCACCCGTCGCCGATGCTGTCGTCGGCCGACCCGACGTTTCAACTCAGCGAAACCATCCAGGCGCGCTACCGCGAGCAATGCAAGTCGTTCCAGGCAGAATTCGACATTGACGATGAACACCTGCACATCGAGGAAGGCCCGGCGGATGTGCTGATTCCGTTCATGGCGCACAAACTGCAAGCGGCCGTGACCGTCATCGGCACCGTGGCGCGCACCGGGTTGTCAGGGGCGTTGATTGGCAATACAGCGGAAGTGGTGCTGGATGCGGTTGAAAGCGATGTACTGGTGCTCAAACCGCAGGAGATCGAGGATCATCTGGAGGAGATTGCCGACAAGCATTGAGTCTTGCGGCGCCGGGTGAATCGTCTTCGCTGGCAAGCCAGTTCCTACAGATTTTGCATGGGTCGCACCTGTTGAGTACGACACAAACCTGTAGGAGCTGGCTTGCCAGCGAAGCTTTTAGCGGTCAGCCGCCAAAAGCGTCTTTCAGGAACCCCGGCGCAATGTAGCGCTGGTAGTGGGCCTCGGAGAGCAGGAAAAACTCCCGGTCAATGGCATCGCGCAACTCCGGCAGGTTCCAGTCGCGAAACTCCGGCAGCAACACCATTCCGTAGGCTTCCAGGTTGTTGATCACCCGCGCGCCCCGGGCGATCAACTGGTAGGCCCAGCAATATTCCGACTGATGGGGCACGAAACGGATCTTGCGTTGCTCCAGCTGCATTCGCAAAAGTGCCGGATCGAAAATTTCAACTTTGGCGGCCATCACCTGCGACAGCAACTGCTCAAGACGCAGCCATACCGCGCGCTTTTCTTCCTCGTTGTAACCGTTCCAGTGGATCACTTCGTGGTGGAAACGCTTGCAGCCACGGCACACCAGGTCACCGTAGACAGTGGAGCAAAGGCCGACGCAGGGCGTCTTGATAGTCTGATTGGGCATAGGTAGGCAAAACGCGAAAAAGCAAAACAGGCCGGCATGTTAGCCCTTTGTCGGCTATTGATCACCCCTCAAAGTTCGGGGCCTGCGGTGAATCGGGGTCTGGTGACCGCCACCACCAAAGTCCAATAAAACCTGACTTACCTTAAATTTTTTTTTGCCGTAGAATCAGCCTGCCTTTTTAGGCGCCAATGTCCGTTAGAAGCTGTTTTCAAAGCGTCACGAGCACAGTCGTTCCTTCAGAGCGGTGTTGGCGAGGGGTTTTTCCAGCGGGGAAAAGCCCAACGCCAACCCTCATCAGCTCCCGTTCTGCAGGCGTAAAACTTTGAAAGCAGCTTCTGTAAGGAATTGTCGGTAATTCTGGCTAAGTGGCACACAACGCCATGCAGCGCATGAGTACGGCAATTTCGGGATGAGCGTCCCGGACACCCATTTGGGACCACTGATGAGGGTAATAACTGTGCTTGAAGCCTACCGCAAACATATCGAAGAGCGCGCAGCACTGGGTATCGTTCCCCAGCCGCTAAACGCCGAACAAACTGCAGGCCTGGTCGAGCTGCTGAAAAATCCCCCGGCTGGCGAAGAAGCATTCCTCGTTGACCTGATCACCAATCGCGTTCCGCCAGGCGTGGACGAAGCTGCCTATGTAAAGGCCGGTTTCCTGTCTGCCATCGCCAAAGGCGAAGCCAAATCCCCCCTGATCGACAAGAAGCGCGCTGTTGAACTGCTCGGCACCATGCAGGGCGGCTACAACATCGTGACGCTGGTCAACCTGCTGGACGACGCCGAACTGGCTCCAGTAGCGGCCGAAGAACTCAAGCACACCCTGCTGATGTTCGACGCCTTCCACGACGTCGCTGAAAAAGCCAAGAACGGTAACGTTCACGCCAAAGGCGTGCTGCAATCCTGGGCTGACGGCGAGTGGTTCGTGAGGCGCCCGACCCTGGCCGACAAGATCAGCCTGCGCGTGTTCAAGGTCACCGGCGAAACCAACACCGACGACCTGTCCCCTGCTCCTGATGCCTGGTCCCGTCCAGACATCCCGCTGCACGCCCTGGCCATGCTGAAAATGGCTCGCGACGGCATCGTGCCTGACGCACAAGGCGTCACCGGTCCGATGAAGCAGATCGAAGAAATGCGCAACGCCGGCTTCCCGATCGCCTACGTCGGCGACGTGGTCGGTACCGGTTCTTCGCGTAAATCGGCCACCAACTCGGTACTGTGGTTCTTCGGCGACGACGTTCCCTTTGTACCGAACAAGCGTGCCGGCGGTTTCTGCTTCGGCAGCAAAATCGCTCCGATCTTCTACAACACCATGGAAGATGCCGGCGCACTGCCAATCGAATTCGACGTTTCCAACATGCACATGGGCGACGTGATCGACCTGTACCCGCATGCTGGCAAAGTCTGCAAGCACGGCACCGACGAAGTCCTGACCACCTTCGAAATGAAGACCCCGGTCCTGCTGGACGAGGTTCGCGCTGGCGGCCGTATTCCGCTGATCATCGGCCGTGGCCTGACCGAGAAGGCTCGCACCGAGCTGGGTCTGCCACCTTCGACTCTGTTCAAGAAGCCTGAAGCACCGGCTGAAAGCACCAAGGGTTTCACCCTGGCGCAGAAAATGGTCGGCAAGGCTTGCGGCGTGACCGGCGTTCGTCCGGGCACCTACTGCGAACCGAAGATGACCACCGTGGGTTCCCAGGACACCACCGGTCCTATGACCCGTGACGAACTGAAAGACCTGGCGTGCCTGGGCTTCTCGACCGATCTGGTGATGCAGTCCTTCTGCCACACCGCGGCCTATCCAAAGCCGATCGACGTGACCACCCACCACACCCTGCCTGACTTCATCATGACCCGCGGCGGCGTTTCCCTGCGTCCGGGCGACGGCATCATCCACTCGTGGCTGAACCGCATGCTGCTGCCAGACACCGTCGGTACCGGTGGTGACTCCCACACCCGTTTCCCGATCGGTATCTCGTTCCCGGCCGGTTCCGGTCTGGTTGCGTTCGCCGCAGCCACTGGCGTCATGCCGCTGGACATGCCTGAGTCGATCCTGGTTCGCTTCAAGGGCGAACTGCAGCCAGGCGTCACCCTGCGTGACCTGGTTCACGCCATTCCTTACTACGCGATCCAGGCTGGCCTGTTGACCGTAGAGAAGAAAGGCAAGAAGAACGCCTTCTCCGGTCGCATCCTGGAGATCGAAGGTCTGCCTAAACTGACCGTAGAACAAGCGTTCGAACTGTCTGACGCCTCGGCTGAACGTTCGGCTGCCGGTTGCACCATCCAGCTGTCCAAAGAGTCGATCGCCGAATACCTGCAGTCCAACATCACCCTGCTGCGCTGGATGATCGGCGAAGGCTACGGCGATGCACGTACTCTGGAACGTCGCGCTCAAGCGATGGAAGCCTGGCTGGCCAACCCTGAGCTGCTGGAAGCGGACAAAGACGCCGAATACGCCGAAGTCATCGAGATCGACCTGGCCGACATCAAGGAGCCTGTGCTCTGCGCGCCGAACGACCCGGACGACGCTCGCCTGCTCTCCAGCGTTGCTGGCGAGAAGATCGACGAAGTGTTCATCGGTTCGTGCATGACCAACATCGGTCACTTCCGCGCTGCCGGCAAGTTGCTGGAACAGGTCAAAGGTCAGTTGCCAACCCGTCTGTGGCTGTCGCCGCCGACCAAGATGGACGCTCACCAGCTGACCGAAGAAGGCTACTACGGCATCTACGGCAAGGCCGGCGCACGCATGGAAATGCCAGGCTGCTCGCTGTGCATGGGTAACCAGGCACGTGTAGAGCCGAACTCGACTGTCGTGTCGACTTCGACCCGTAACTTCCCGAACCGTCTGGGTGACGGCGCGAACGTCTACCTGGCTTCGGCCGAGCTTGCGTCCGTGGCTTCCATCCTGGGTCGCCTGCCGACCGTCGAGGAGTACATGGAATACGCTGGCAAGATCGACAGCATGGCGGCCGATGTCTACCGCTACCTGTCCTTCGACCAGATCGCCGAGTTCCGTGAAGCTGCTGCGAACGCCAACATTCCGGTCGTTCAAGCCTAACGCTACAAAGCAATGAAGAACGCCGCCCATCGTGAGATGAGCGGCGTTTTTTTATGCATCCAGTTCAAACACCAAAAATCCTGTGGGAGCGGGCTTGCTCGCGAAAGCGGTGTGTCAGTCCATACAAATACCGACTGACACTCCCTCTTCGCGAGCAAGCCCGCTCCCACATTGGGTTATGCGTTCAACTGGAGGGCTTGTTGCACTGCGCCATCAACACTTAGCCCGCTCAAAACCACCCCGTTAGCCTTCACTTCCGGCAAAGCAGCCAACGCCGTTTGTGCGTCGTCCTTGAGGCGAGCCAGAATCAGGCACTTACCTTCCTGACGCACCCGTACAAAAAACTCCTGCAACGCTTCAATGCTGGTGCCGTCCAGGTCGGGAGATTCCTCCAGACTGAGAATCACCGTATGGATCGGCGTTTGCGCATGCCGGATCAAGCGCAAGGCAGCGCCGAGAATCCGTTCGACGTTGGCAAAGAACAACGCTTCGCTCGGCCGGACAATCAACACGCCTGGTACTGTTTGCGCCGCAGGATGGCGTTGCAGGTCGACAAAATCGTGTCCGCCATCAATGCGCCCCAGAATCTGGATATCCGCCGCCGACATCTGCTTGAGCATCAGCAACACACTGATCGCCACCGCCACCAGCAAGCCGTCCAGCACCCCCAGCACCAACACCGCGCCCACGGCACAGATCACCAGCAAACGGTCTCGGCGCCAGATGAAATACCGTCCCAGCGGTTGCAGGCTCAAACCGCGCCACAGGGCATGGATAACGATGGCAGCGAGGATCGGCTCCGGGGTCAGGGCGATGTAAGGCAGCACGGTCAAGACGATGAGCAGCACCACCAGAGCCGCCACGCCACCGGCCAGGCGTGAAGTCGCGCCCGCTGCTTCATTGGCCGATGTTGCCGAATACCCCGCTCCCGCCGGCATGCCGTGGAACAGGCCGGACATCAGGTTGGAAGCACCCAGCGCCAGCAGGTCGCGGTTCGATGTGACGCGGTCACCGTGCTTGAGCGCATAGGCACTGATCGAGCCGTAGGACTCCGCATACAAAATCATCACCATGGCGAACGCCAGTTCACCCAGACGCAGCCAGTCGGTGAACGGCAGCACCGGCAACTTCGGCACCTCCAGACTGAGGTCGATCACTCCGATCAGCTTCACGTCATAGGCCGGCAGGTTCAGTCACTGTCCCGCCGCAATGCCGATCACCACCACCAACAAACCGCCCGGCAGGCGCCGAAAACGCGCGAACAGCCATAACAAGGCCAATGCCACGGCGCCGACACCCGCCGCCACCCAGTTCCATTGCGGCAACTGTTCCAGCAACTGCGGCAGAAACCGCACCAGATTGACTTCGGTCAAATGCACGCCGACCACGCTGGCTACTTGCTTCAAAATGATCGTCAGCGCCAGGCCAAAGGCAAAACCGCGCAGCACCGGTTTGGCGATGAACGATGTCACGCTGCCGAGCTTGAACAACCCGGCCAGCAGGAAAAACGCCCCGGTCATCAGTACCAGGCCGATGGCCAGCGTCGAGCGCAATTGCGGATCGCCATTGGCCAGGGTCGCGGTGGCAGCGGCCAGCACGGCGGCTGATGATGAAGTGGCCGAGACAATGGCAAAGCGGCTGGTGCCGAACAGGCCATAAGACAGCAACCCGGCGAACAAGGCGATCACCCCGGCCTGGGGTGCCAGCGCGGCGATGCTTGAATAGGCGACCGCTTCAGGCAGCAGCAGGCCGGCAATCGACAAACCTGCCAGCAGGTCCTGCCAGCGGTTGGGTTGTTCAACGGGGTTTGGCGGTGAGGCGCTCGACAATCCGATGTCTCCAGGCGAAAAAAAGCCGCTGCACGTATCACGTGCAGCGGCCACTGTAGCTGTCAATCCGGCACTGCGCGAGCGGGCCGGTCGATCACGCGGTCAAGGAGTAGATCAACGCGGTAATCGCCACCAGGCCCACCGCCGTCACGAAGACGTTGGACGCCTGACCGCGATAGCGCGCCATCGCCGGCACCTTGCGGATGGCGTACATCGGCATCAGGAACAGGATCGCCGCGATCACCGGGCCACCGAGGGTTTCGATCATGCCGAGAATGCTCGGGTTCAGCGTGGCGACGATCCAGCACACCACCAGCATGAACGCGGCAGTCATGCGGTCCAGGGTCTTGGCGGACGGACGCTTGCCGCTCTTGACGATCAGGCCCTTGAGACCTTCGCTGGCGCCGATGTAGTGCCCCAGGAACGACTTGGAAATGGCCACGAAGGCAATCAATGGCGCCGCAAAGGCGATGGTCGGGTTACTGAAGTGGTTGGCCAGGTACGACAGGATCGACAGGTTCTGCGCTTTGGCTTCAGCCAGTTGCGCCGGCGACAGGGTCAGCACGCAACTGAAGACGAAGAACAGCACCATCACCACCATCAGCAGGTGGGCGCGGGACAGGATCTGCGAGCTGCGCTCTTCGGCGTGATCACCGTAGCGCCGCTTCTGGTCCACGGCGAACGCCGAGATGATCGGCGAGTGGTTGAACGAGAACACCATCACCGGTATCGCCAGCCACAAGGTGTGCAACAGCGCCGAGGGTGCCGGCACGCTGCCGGCGGTGGCCAGGATGCCACCATTCCAGTGCGGAACCAGGTACACCGCCAGAAACAGCAGCGCGACGATGAACGGGTAGACCATCAGGCTCATGGCCTTGACGATCAATTGCTCACCGCAACGCACCACCGCCAGCAGGCCGAGGATCAGCACCAGCGACAGCACGGCGCGCGGTGGCGGCGTGATGTGCAGTTGATGTTCCAGGAAACTGCCCACGGTGTTGGTCAGGGCCACGCTGTAGATCAGCAGGATCGGGAAAATGGCGAAGAAGTACAGCAAGGTGATCAGTGCACCGGCCTTGATGCCGAAATGCTCTTCCACCACGTCGGTGATGTCGGCGCCTTCGCGACCGGACAGCACGAAACGGGTCAGCCCGCGGTGTGCGTAGAACGTCATCGGGAACGCCAGCAACGCCAGGATCAGCAGCGGCCAGAAACCGCCCAGGCCTGCGTTGATCGGCAAAAACAGGGTTCCCGCACCAATCGCCGTGCCAAACAGGCCCAGCATCCAGGTGGTGTCTTGGCGATTCCAGCTCGAGAGCGTCGCTGGTGTCGCTTCTACATAGCGTTTGTTGACGCTATTGGCCTGATCATTCATCCGGTGGGATCTCCACATTCCGGTCACTTGCCACCCGGCCAGGACGCGTCGGAATACCCGACAGGCGGCGTCTTGGCCGAAACAGGGGCGCGATTGTCCGGGATTAGTGAGCAGAAGCAAAGACTTAGGTGAGGAACGGTGGTACCAAAATCCCCTGTAGGAGCTGGCTTGCCAGCGAAGGCGTCTGAAAGATCGGCGCATGGCTCAAGACCGCCTTCGCCGGCAAGCCGGCTCCTACAAGGGAATGCAGTGATTCCGGCACTGGCACTTGATCGCCAAAGTGCAATCCGCGCTTGATAAAGGTCTGGCGTCATGTATTTTTAACCGACCTGCATTCCTTCTGGAGTCTTCCCATGCCACTGGTTCGCGTCGACATCAAAAAACATCAGGACCCCACCCACGCCAAACGCATCGGCCAACTGATCTACGCCGCCATGCACAGCACCATCGGCGTGCCGGAGAACGATAATTTCCAGATACTCGCCGAACACGATGAACAGCATTTCATCTTTGATCCCGGTTACCTGGGCATCAGTCGCACGGACCAACTGGTGGTGATCCAGATCACCATGAGCGAAGGACGAACCATCGAGCAGAAAAAACTCCTCTACAAAACCATTGCCGAGAGCCTTCACGCAGAACTCGCGGTGCGCCTGGAGGACGTTTTCATCAATCTGGTGGAAGTGAAAAAAGAGAACTGGTCGTTCGGCAACGGGATTGCCCAATACGCCCTCTGATATTCAACCCGCAGACCTGAGAGTGACCCATGCCCCGAGTTTCCCGCAAACAAGCCGACCTCAACCGCGAAACCATCGTCGATGCCGCCACGCGGCTGTTTCGCGAACGCGGCCTGCACGGGATCAGTGTGGTCGATGTAATGGCTGCCGCAGGCCTGACCCACGGCGGTTTCTACGGGCACTTCGAATCCCGCGAAGCCCTGGCGCAAGAAGCCAGTGGCCGGGCCTTCGAGCAGGCCGCGCAACGCTGGCAAGCACGGGTGGCCGACCATGACAGCAAGGACGCCGCCCGCCGCGCCGTGGTCGAACCGTACCTGTCCAGCGAAAGCCGGGACAATCCGGGCGACAGCTGCCCGGTGGTGGCCTTTGCCGGGGACATGTGCCACGAAGCCGCCGACAGCGGATTGCGTCAAACCTATATGCAGGGCCTGAACAACCTGCTCGACTCCCTGGGTACGCTGCTGGACGCCGAGGATGAAGCCAGCAAACGGCAGCAGGCGCTGGTGCAGTACTCGATGATGTTCGGTGCGCTGATGCTGTCCCGGGCCACCCGCGGCGATCCACTGTCGGATGAAATCCTCGAGGCTGCACGGGCAGCACTCTCGGCTTCGAAATAAAAGGTTCTTCACGCAATCCCGGGAAACTGTAGGAGCCGGCTTGCTGGCGATGGACTCAAGTGCGCCGCGTTCATCCAGTTCACACGCGTTATCGTTAACGACCATCGCTGGCAAGCCAGCTCCTACAAGGGACCGCGCCCACGCTGAAACTGTA
>NZ_JBWKXF010000092.1:0-9066 GCF_059422645.1 Pseudomonas sp. GW821-FHT01C01
CGAGAACGCGTATGAACTGGATAAACGCGGCGCACTTGCGTCCATCGCCGGCAAGCCGGCTCCTACAGTTTCCCGGGGGGCCCTTGTAGGAGCTGGCTTGCCAGCGATGGTCGTTAACGAGAACGCGTATGAACTGGATAAACGCGGCGCACTTGCGTCCATCGCCGGCAAGCCGGCTCCTACAGTTTCCCGGGAATGAGTAATGAACCTTTTTATCGGCCTTGTCGGGTTCGCCAGGCGCCCGGCGCGCACTCCAGCCAACGCAGGCACGCACGGTTGAAGCTTTGCACATCGCTGTAGCCCAGGCGGTCGGAAATCTCCACCAGCTCCAGATCTGTCCCCTGCAAAAAGTCTTCGGCCCGATAGCGGCGGTACTCGTCGAGCAACTCTGAAAAGCTCCAGCCCAACGCTTTCAAGCGTCGGGCTGCGGTGCGCTCGAGCAAATGCTGGGCGGTACAGAATTGCTGCCAGTTGGCCTCGGCGAGGTCGACGATCAAATGGTCGCAGACTTGCTCCAGCAAGGTCGGCTCGCTGTTGTGTCGCGTCTGCTCCAGCAGTTCGACCAGCGTGTGTTCCAGTTCATGATTGCCCGGGGTCAACGGGATGACGAACAGCTGTGGATCAAGGCGTATCGAGTGCTGCGCCTGCCCCCATTGCACCGATGCGCGAAAGGCTTGCTCATGTTCCTGCGGGTTGGCCGTGCAAGCGCCGACCAGGCCAACGTCGAGAATCGGATCACGTTCCAGGCCACTGGCGAGGAATTTGCGCCGCAACATGCTGCACAGGCTGATGAGGATGTAATCGGCGGTCGCTGCACTGGCTTTCACGCTGCCGCAATCGAGCAGGCGCAGTTCGATGCGGTCTGCACCGCGCACAATCTGCGCCCGGAAATGCCCGTTGAAAAACGGAAAGAAGTGCACGAAATACTGGCAGGCGCTGTCCAGTGAGGCGGCCACGTCGAACAAGTACGTCAGGCCATTGGTGGCGGTGGATACGAAACGCCGACCGGCCGCCAGGCCGATCAGCGGGTCACCGCTCTGTTCCAGGGCAAACGTCCAGAAGCGTCGCGACATGAACAGCGGAATGCGCATGAATGGCGTGCGCAACTCGAACAGGCTGCGACGGAACAGTCCTTCGATGCGTTCCCGGGGCACACCGCGGGCCAGTAATTCTTCGATGGCCGGCAACAGGGTCGGCGCGTAGAACGCATTGGGTATTGATGGGTCGTGCAGCGGCTGATCGCTTTTTGTCATGTAGGGCTCACAGCTTGTTCCGGAACACTGGTTAGGCTGCCCGACGTTAAGCGATTTGCCGGAGCAAGACCATGCTTGATTTACGCCAGCTCGATTTGAACCTGTTGCTCGCCTTCGATGCGATTTACCAGCAGCGCAGCGTCACCCGTGCCGCCGAGGTGATGTGCCTGTCGCAACCGGCCATGAGCAATGCGTTGCGTCGCCTGCGCGAATTGTGCGGCGATCCGCTGTTCATCAAAAGTCGCCTGGGCGTGACGCCGACACTGGTCGCCCATCGTCTGGCCGACTACGTGCGTGCAGCGCTCGAGTCATTGCGCGATGGCTTGCGCATGATTCCCGCCGCGCGGCAGAACAATCCGCTGCTGCGCATCAGTTGTCTGGATTGCCTGCAACCGGTGTTGCTCGATGCCTTGCTCGAATCGCCCCACGCCGATTGGCAGGTGCGTTACTTCCAGCCCCGGCGCCGTGACGCTTTGCAGGACCTGGCCAGCGGCAAACTGGATATTCTGATCGACCTCGATCAACCGCTGGCCGGGCTTGCCGGCCTGCACAAACAGGCATTGCCCGCCGACCACTACGTGTTCGCCTACGGTGCTGCGCTCAAGGAGCCGCCGCGCACCCTGCAGGACTATCTGCAGCAGCCGCAGATTCAGGTGTCCAGCCGCCGCGACGGGCTCAGCCCGGTGGACTTGCAACTTGGTTTGAAGGGCTTGCGTCGGACCGTGGCGATGAGCACCCAAAGCACCCTCGCCGCGAAGCTGATCGCCGACCGCCAGCCGTTCGGCATGAGCCTGCCAAGCCGGGTTGCCAGCGTGCTGGGCCTGCAACACGTGCCGCTGCCCCTGGACGAACCGGTGGAACTGAAACTGGCGCTGTACATCGAGTCCCGCTATCGCTTCGAGCGTAGCCGCGAGGAGGCCATGCATTGCCTGCTGCGTGCCCTCGGTGAGCCGCGGACATTGCAGTCGTTCGCAAGGCGCGCGTGAAACCCTGTGGGAGCGGGCTTGCTCGCGAAAGCGGTGGGTCATTCAATGCTGATGTCGACTGACACGGCCCCTTCGCGAGCAAGCCCGCTCCCACAAGTGGCCGTGACCGCAGCAACGGATATGTACACCTTCAAAACATAAACCACCTGCCACGCAGCCCCCCGATGATTATTTTTTGTCGGCCATCGCTTGCGTGTCGCGGCCGATAGTTGGGCACCTTGTCCGGGCTGAGCAAACCAGACCGGAGCCTAATAATGATAAAAAAATGCTCGGCCACAGCCGGAGTCCGCCAACGACTTCACCGGCTTGGCCACACCCGCCCGCGATCCCTTGCGCTGGCGATTCTTGCCGTACTCACGGGGCCAACGTACGCCACCACATTTGACCTCAACGAAGACTGGAGCCTGTCGACCAAGACCAGCCTGAGCCTGGGTAGCAGCTGGTCGACGCAGAACCCCGACAAAAGCCTGATGACCCGCGCCAACGCCCTGCAGGCCCAGGGCGTGAATGCCAATGGCACCAGCGTCAGTGCCGACGACAACCGGCTGAACTTCGAGAGGGGCGACCCTATCTCTCAGCTCTTGAAGGGCCTCACCGATTTCAGTCTCGATGGCCAGGGCCAGGGCGCGTTCATTCGCTTCAAATACTGGTACGACCACGCCTATGAAACCGGCAATGGCCGCTTCAAGGATTTCGATGATTCAGGCTGGGACGACCTGTCGAAGTTCAAGGGTTTCGAGGTGCTCGATGCCTACGTCTGGAAGGACTTCCAGGTGGCCGAGCATCCGCTGAGTGTGAAGGTCGGCAACCAGGTGTTGTCCTGGGGTGAATCGCTGTTGATCCAGAACGGCATCAACGTGATCAACCCGCTGGACATCTCGGCGTTCAACCGTCCCGGCGTGGAGATCAAGGAAGGCCAGTTGCCGGTGGAGATGGTCTCCTTCAGCTTCGGCCTGACCGACACCACCAACCTCGAAGGCTTCTACCAATACAACTGGCGCCCCAGCGTGCTCGACGGTTGCGGTACCTTCTTTGCCAGCAGCGATGTGATCCAGCCGGGTTGCGGGCCGCTGTTTCTGAGTCAGGTACAGACCGATCAACAGATGCAGGCTGCGGGTTTGTTCGCCACGTCCCGGGGCAACGAATCGCCGTCCGACAACGGCCAGTTCGGCTTTGCCCTGCGCCAGATGATCCCGGCGCTTAACGATGCGGAAGCGGCGATCTACTACATCAACTATCACTCGCGGTTGCCGTATTTCACCATTAATGCCAGGAACACCGCCTTGCCTGGCTCCTTCCCCGGTGGCATCCAGGGGCCGAGCTATGCGGCGGCCTTCCCGGAAAACATTCACCTGTACGGCATCAGTCTCAACGGCGTCGAGCCGGTCACCGGGATTTCCCTGGCCGGTGAGCTGAGCTACCGGCCGAACATGCCGATCGCGATCAACGCGCCCGACGTCAACGTCGCCGTGATTTCCGGGCCGGGGGGCAGTTCCTGGGTGCAGTTGCCGCCCGGCTTCAACACCACCAATGGCAGCCAGTTTGATGCGTGGGAACGCAAGGGCGTCTGGCAACTGACCGGTTCGGCCACCCAGGCCATCGACAATGTGCTGGGCGCCACGCGCCTGAGCCTGTTCGGTGAAGCCGGTGTTGTGCACATCGAAGATCTCGGCGACGAGCGCCTGGGCCGTAACGCCGCGTTCGGCCGCAGCGCCCCGCGCAATGGTACGCCGTGCAACACCGTGGCCTCCGGCGTCACCAACCAGTACTGCACCGATAAGGGCTTCGCCACCGAGTGGTCGTGGGGTTATCGCCTGCGCGCCAGCCTCGAATACAGCGACGTGTTGCCGGGCATCAACCTGATTCCGGCCGTCAACTGGCGGCATGACGTCGAGGGTTATTCCTACGATCCGCAAGGGCCGTTCCAGGAGGGTCAACAAGCCCTCGGCGTGAGCCTGACCGGCGTCTACATGAACGATTACAGCGTGGAACTGGCTTACAACGCGTTCTTCGGTTCCAACGACTACAGCACCCTCGACGATCGCGATTTCGCATCCGTCAGCTTCAAGGCAGACTTCTAAGGAGAATCGTTATGCGTATGCAATTGTGCGTGCTGGCCCTGGCCTGCACCGTCGGCCTGGCTCAGGCCAAAGGCACTGATTCGGCGGCCCTGGGCAAGACCTTGACCCCCATGGGTTCGGAGATGGCGGCCAATGCCGACGGCAGCATTCCGGCCTGGACCGGTGGCCTGGCGAGCAACGCCGGCACGGTCGATAGCAAGGGCGGTTACAGCGATCCGTATGCCGCCGAGAAACCACTGTTCACTGTCACCGCGAAGAACGTCGCGCAGTACGAGAAGTTTCTCAGCCCGGGCCAGATCGCGTTGTTCAAGCGCTTCCCCGACACCTACAAGATGAACATTTACCCGACACATCGCAGCGCCAACCTGCCCAAGGATGTGTTGGCGCAGAGCCGCGACAACGTCGCCAAGACCAGCATGGCCGACGGCGGCAATGGCTTGCACGACTATGCCCGGGGCATCCCGTTTCCATTGCCCACCGAAGGTTTGGAGGTGATGTGGAACCACATGACTCGCTATCGCGGCGGCAGTTACGAGCGCATCAGCAGCGCTGCACTGGTGCGTGAAAACGGCGCTACCAGCTACGTGCGCAACCAGTCGCTGATCAACTTCGCCGACACCGTGGGCGGACTGGAGCCGGGCTCCAACATCCTGTTCATGTTCAAAAGCCGGGTCCTGGAACCGGCGCGACTGTCCGGCGAGGCGGTGCTGGTGCATGAACCGGTCGACCAGGTCGCCGAGCCGCGTTCGGCCTGGCAATACCTGCCGGGCCAGCGTCGCGTGCGTCGTGCGCCGATGATCGCCTACGACAACAGCGCCCGTTACAGCAACGGCCTGATCACCGCCGACAACATCGACGGCTACAACGGCGCGCCGGACCGTTTCGACTGGAAACTGGTGGGCAAGCAAGAGCTGTTCATCCCTTACAACAGCTACAAGATCGGCAGCCGCGACCTCAAGTACGACGCCGTGATCAAGCCCAACCACGTCAACCAGGACCTGGCCCGCTACGAGAAGCACCGCGTGTGGGTGGTGGAGGCAACCCTCAAGCCCGGTGCACGGCACATCTACGCCAAGCGCCGCTTTTATGTGGACGAGGACAGTTGGCAGATCGCCCAGTCGGATCAGTACGACAGTCGCGGTGAGCTATGGCGTAGCGGTGAACTGCATGCGATTCAGCAGTACGACCACGGTTTCACCTACAACGTGCTGGAAACCTCCTATGACCTGATCTCCGGGCGCTACTACGCCGGCGGCCTGGCCAACGAAGAGACCGAACCGATGCGCGTGGGCTTCGCCGCCAAGACTGATGACTACACCCCGTCGGACCTGCGGCGCTGGGCCAAGTAACCATTCGCCAAATCACCACAAATCCAATGTGGGAGCGGGCTTGCTCGCGAAAGCGGTGTGTCAGTCAGCATCTATGTTGGCTGACACTCCCTCTTCGCGAGCAAGCCCGCTCCCACAGGGATCTGTGTGTGCTGATGTTTATCTAAAGGAGATCTACTGTGCGCTACTGGATATCTGCTCTTGCCCTGGGCGCATGCCTGGGCACCGCTCACGCGGCAACCCTCGATCAACCCAAGGCGAAGGCATTGGCCCAGGAGGCCTATGTGTTCGCCTTCGCCACGGTCGAACACGACAAAGTGCTCAGCGCCATCGCCGCGAAGCTGCCGTTCAACCGGCTCTACAGTGAACCGCGCTTGCTCGGCCCGCAGGACAACAAAGTCGTATCGCCGAACAACGACACCTTCTATTCCCGCGCCTTGCTTGATTTGCGCAGCGAGCCGATGGTGCTGCAAGTGCCAGCCGTGCAGGGGCGTTACTACAGTTTTCAACTGGTGGACATGCGCACCGACAACCTCGACTACATCGGCACCCGCGCCACGGGTGATCAGGCGGGGCGCTACCTGATTGTCGGGCCGGACTGGAAAGGTGAAGTGCCGGCGGGTTTCAGCGCGGTGATTCGCTCGCCGAGTCGGCTGGTATTCCTGTTGGGGCGGACCGAGGTCAAAGGCGAAGCGGATCAGAAAGACGCCGCGCACGTGCTGAAGGGCTACACCTTGCAATCGCTGTCCACAGTGAGTGGCGGCGCGGCGCCTGAACCGTTGGCGCCGCTGCAACTTCCAGCGTATACGGACACCAGGCAAGGTCCGGCGCAGGCGCTGTTCAACACCTTCAACGCGCTGGCGCCGTTGCATCGATGGACCGCCAGCGAGCAAGAGAAACTGGCCCGTTTCGCCGCCATCGGCGTGAAGCCGGGGATTGAGTTTCAGGCACCTGCGGACTTGAGCGCAGCCATCGCCCAAGGCGCCGAAGCCGGTCGGGAACAGGTGCGCACGGCCTCCGGCCAGTTGTCGGTGGAACGACAGGGTTGGTTGCCGTCGCCTTCCAACGTCGGCAAATTCGGCGACGACGACCTGACCCGTGCCGCGGTTGCCTGGCGCTACATCTACGCCAACGATGCGGTGGAAGCGCTGTACCCCATGGCACTGCGCGACGCCGAGGGGCAGACGCTCGATGGTCGACATACTTATCGCCTGCATTTTCCCGCCGGGCAATTGCCGCCAGTGAATGCGTTCTGGTCGCTGACCTTGTATGACGGGAAAACCCAGTTGCTGGTGGCCAACCCGATCCAGCGTTACGCGTTGGGCGATCGCAGCCCTGGTCTACAATACGATGCCGATGGCGGCTTGACCCTGATCCTGCAAGCCGATGCACCCAAGGCAGCGCCGCAGGGCAACTGGCTGCCGACGCCGCAAGGTCCGTTCAACCTGCTGTTGCGCCTGTACCTGCCCAAGGGCGGGGCATTGGACGGGAGTTATCAGTTGCCGACGATCGCGAGGATCGAATCATGAACCTGATTTTCAGTCGCCGCCGGGTGTTGGGCTGCATGGGGGGATTGGGCGCAAGCCTGATGTTTCCAAGCTGGTTGCTGGCTGCAGATCCAGATGATCTGCGCACCATTGCCCGGGAGGCATGGATCTATGCCTACCCGATGCTCATGCATTACCAGACGATGGAAAAGCAGGTGCTCGACCCGGCGGCGCCGGAGTACGTCGGCGGCTTCAATCGCTTTCGCCATTACAGCGAGTTGTACACCCCGAAAAACCGCGAAATCGTCACGCCGAACAACGACACGCCGTACTCCTGGGCGTGGCTTGACCTGCGCAGCGAGCCGCAAGTGTTGAGTGTGCCGGCCGTGCCTGACGACCGCTATTACGTGCTTCAACTGGTCGACCAGTACACCCACAACTTTGCCTATGTCGGCGTGCTTAGCACCGGTCGCGATGCGGGGAATTACCTGATCGCCGGACCCGACTGGCAAGGCCCGACACCGGACGGCGTCAAGGCCGTGCTGCGCAGTGAAACCGAAATCGTCATGGTACTTGGGAGAACGGGCCTGAAAAACGCCGAGGACCTGCCAGCGGTGCGTGCCTTGCAGCAGCAATACGGTTTGCGTTCGTTGCATGCATACATCGGCAGTGCACCGCCCGTGGCTGCGCCAGCCATTAACTGGCAACCCTGGGACAGCAAGACCGGATTGGGGCCGGAGTTCATTGCGGCGCTGAATCAGATCCTCAGCCTGTGTCCCACGCAACCGTCCGAACAAGCCTTGCGCGCACGCTTTGCACGGATCGGCATCGTGCCGGGTCAGGCTTTCGATGTGACGGCATTGCCGGCTGATGTGCGCCAGGCATTGATCGCCGGGATTCAGGATGCCCAGGCGCAATTGCAAACCGCGGTGAGCCAGGTGCGCACCACCCTCGGCCTGTTCGGCACTCGCGAAGCGCTGAACGGCAATTACCTCAACCGCGCTGTCGCGGCGAATGTCGGCATCTACGGAAACAGCGTGGAAGAGGCCTTCTACACCGGCACCCGCATGGATAATCAGGGACAACCCTTGCAGGGCGGGCGAAGCTATCGCCTGCGTTTTGCACCGGGTCAATTGCCGCCGGCCAGCGAGTTCTGGTCGCTGACGTTGTATGACTTGCCGGACCGGCAACTGGTGGCCAACCCGATCAATCGCTACTGCCTGAGCAGCCGGGATCGTTTGCAAGTGGACGCGGACGGCGGGTTGACGTTGATCCTGCAGAACACCGCTCCGCCGGAGCAGAGCAACTGGTTGCCGACGCCAGCAAGCGGAGCGTTCACCCTGGTCCTGCGCCTGTATGGACCCGGGCAGCAGGTGGTCGATCAACGCTGGCAAATGCCGGTGGTTGAAGTGGTGTCTGTGTAATTCACAATTGCTGTGGACAGCCTGGATCCCTGTGGGAGCGGGCTTGCTCGCGAAAGCGGTGTGGCAGGCTATGACGTGTCGAATCTGATGACCCCTTCGCGAGCAAGCCCGCTCCCACAGGTACTGCATTTACCTGTGTGCGAGCCTGCTCGCGATGGCGGTGTGGCAGCCAGCCTGTCTTTTGTTGACTGTGTACATATCCGTTGCTGCGGTAACGGCCACTTGATGTGTTCGACTGCGTCGAACGGCGCTGCGCGCCCACCCCCCGGATGAACGCCGGAACGAAGCCTCCCGAGCTAACGCTCGGCCTGATGAGTGGTGAAGAGCGTGTGTGTACGCCGCACCTGCTCCTGCTCCTCGTAGGAGCTGGCTTGCCAGCGAAGGCGACCTGCCAGCCGACCAATCTCTCGCAGATACACGCCAATCAACCTGTGGGAGCGGGCTTGCTCGCGAAGACGGCCCGACAGCCGACTGGAATTTTGTGGATGTATCACGTCCAAAAGATCG
>NZ_JBWKXF010000093.1:0-8925 GCF_059422645.1 Pseudomonas sp. GW821-FHT01C01
GATCTACACTGGTATACCATCGTCGGCAGCGTCAGATGTGGAGAAGAGACAGGCCCGCTCCCACAGGAGGCCGCGTTCCAATGTGGGAGCGGGCTTGCTCGCGAAGGCGCCAGTTCAGGCACCGCCCAACAACAACCCCTGCTCACGCTCACACATCTGCACCACGTAATCCCACAACACCCGCAGCCGCACGGATTTGTGCAGTTCGCGCCGGGTGCTGATCCAGTAGCTGCGCTGGATGCTTTCCTCCGGCAGCAGCGGCACCAGACCCGGGTCGGCGCTGGCCATGTAGCACGGCAGCACGGCAATCCCCAGACCTGAGCGCGCAGCCTGCTGCTGGGCGATCACGCTGGTGCTGTGAAACACCACCTGCGGGTTGCGGCAGAAGCTGTTAAGGAACATCAGTTCCTGGCTGAACAACAGGTCGTCGACATAGCCGATCCAGGCATGGCGCCCCAAGTCCTCACGACTGCGCAACGGCGGCGAACGATCGAGGTAGTCCTGGCTGGCATACAACGCCAGGCGATAATCGGTGAGTTTGCGGGTGACCAGCATGTCGGCGGCCGGGCGCTCCAGGTGGATGCTGATTTCCGCCTCGCGGTTGAGGATGCTGACAAACCGCGGCACCGCCACCAGTTCCACTTCCAGCCCCGGATAGCGTTCGAACAAGCCGTTCATGCGGCTGGCGAGGAACATGATGCCCAGCCCTTCCGTCACCCCGACACGGATCTTGCCCAGTGGCGCGGTGGATTGGGTGATTTCTTCCTGGGCCAGCAACGCCACGTTTTCCATCGCCTCGGCGTGTTTAAGCAACGCCTCGCCAGCCGGGGTCATCTCGTAACCCTGGGCATGTTGAACGAACAACGCCGTACCGAGGCTCCTTTCGATCGCCTCGATGTGCCGCGCCACGGTGGCATGGGTGGTGTTCAAGCGACGGGCAGCCGTGAGCAAACGCCCGCTGCGCTGCAATTCGAGAAAAAACCGCAAGTCATTCCAGTCGAACATGAATCATCCTTGTTCTTTGCCGTTTGGGATGCTGTTTAAAAACGCACAGCGGCTGCGCAAAAACTAACATTCTTTTGACGAAAGCTAACAACTAGGATGACAGACAACAAGAACAACAAACGAGGTCAGGGATGCAGCCTTCCCTTGATGAATACGATTACATCGTGGTCGGGGCCGGGCCGGCCGGTTGCCTGCTGGCCAATCGACTGTCGGCCAGCCCGCAACATCGCGTGTTGCTGCTCGAAGCCGGCGGCCGCGACAACTATGCGTGGATTCACATCCCCGTGGGTTACCTGTTCTGCATCGGCAACCCGCGCACCGACTGGTGCTTCAAGACCGAGGCACAACCGGGGCTGCAAGGTCGCGCCCTGAGCTACCCGCGCGGCAAGGTACTGGGCGGCTGCTCCTCCATCAACGGCATGATCTACATGCGCGGCCAGGCCGCGGACTACGACCGCTGGGCCGCCGATGGCAATTCTGGCTGGAGCTGGCAAGACGTGTTGCCGCTGTTCAAGCAAAGTGAAAACCACTTTGCCGGCGCCGCCGAATTTCACGGCGCCGCGGGCGAATGGCGAGTGGAACGCCAGCGCCTGTCATGGCCGATTCTCGACGCCTTCCGCAGTGCTGCCGAACAAAGCGGCATCGCCAGCATCGATGACTTCAACCAGGGCGACAACGAAGGTTGCGGCTATTTCCAGGTCAATCAGAAGTCCGGCATCCGCTGGAACGCGGCCAAGGCGTTTCTCAAACCGATTCGCCAGCGCCCCAATCTGACTGTACTGACCGGTGTCGAAGTCGACCGCGTGCTTTTGGAGAATGGCCGCGCCTCAGCGGTCAGTGCCCGTTGGCAAGGCCAGGCGAAAACCTTCAAAGCGCGCAAGGAGATCGTCCTCTGTGCCGGCTCGGTCGGTTCCCCCAGCATCCTGCAACGCTCCGGCATCGGCCCGCGTCCGCTGCTGGAGCGGCTGGGCATTGGCGTCACTCATGAGCTACCCGGTGTTGGCGGCAATTTGCAGGATCACCTGCAACTGCGGCTGATCTACAAACTGGAAAATGCCCGCACCCTGAACCAGATTGCCGGCAGCCTGTGGGGCAAGATGGGCATGGGCCTGCGCTACCTGTATGACCGCAGCGGCCCGCTGTCGATGGCGCCGAGTCAGCTTGGCGCGTTTGCCCGCTCCGGGCCGGAACAGACTTCAGCGAATCTTGAATACCACGTGCAACCGCTGTCGCTGGAGCGCTTTGGCGAACCGCTGCATGCGTTCCCGGCGTTTACCGCATCGGTCTGCGACTTGCGTCCACAAAGCCGTGGCCGGGTGGAAATCCGCTCCGCCAATCCGCAAGAAGCACCGCTGATCCAACCCAATTATCTAAGTCATCCGGAGGACTTGCGCGTCGCCGCCGACGCCATCCGCCTGACCCGCCGCATCGTCTCCGCGCCGGCCCTGCGTGCATTCAATCCGGTGGAATACCTGCCCGGCGACAGCCTGCAAAGCGAAGAACAACTGCATGAAGCCGCCGCGCGAATCGGCACCACGATTTTCCATCCGGTGGGGACCTGCCGCATGGGCAATGACGCCGACGCCGTGGTCGATGCGCAACTCAAGGTCCATGGCATCCCCGGCCTGCGCATTGCCGATGCCTCGATCATGCCGCGCATCACCTCGGGCAACACCTGCTCACCGACACTGATGATTGCCGAGAAGGCTGCGCAGATGATCCTCACCACATCAGTAAACACATCCAATGTGGGAGCGGGCTTGCTCGCGAAAGCGGTGGATCATTCACATTGATGTTGAATGAGACGACGCTTTCGCGAGCAAGCCCGCTCCCACAAGGATTGCATTAGATTCACGGACATCGAGCATTACCCCTGAAATGGAACACGCGACACCAGTGGAACAACAAAAACAATCACTGAGAGGGATACCGGTATGTCAGAACACGTTCAGTCCCTGGACGCCGTGCGCAGCGCGGGCACCAGTCAGGAAACCCAGAAAGTCATCTTCGCCTCGTCCCTCGGGACGGTCTTCGAGTGGTACGACTTTTTCCTCTATGGCGCCCTCGCGGCGGTGATCAGCAAGCAGTTCTTCGCGGGGGTCAACGACACCACGGCGTTTATCTTTGCGCTGATGGCCTTCGCCGCGGGCTTCATCGTCCGGCCGTTCGGTGCGCTGGTGTTCGGTCGGTTGGGGGACATGATCGGACGCAAGTACACCTTCCTCGCCACCATCATCCTCATGGGCCTGGCGACGTTCTGCGTCGGACTGCTGCCGACCTACGCCAGCATCGGCATCGCCGCGCCGATCATCCTGGTGGTGCTGCGCATGCTCCAGGGTCTGGCCCTGGGCGGTGAATACGGCGGTGCCGCGACCTATGTCGCCGAGCACGCGCCCATCGGCAAGCGAGGCTTCCACACCAGCTGGATTCAATCCACCGCGACCCTTGGCCTGCTGCTGTCGCTGCTGGTGGTGCTGGGCTGCCGTTACTTCACCGGCGATCAGTTCGAAGTCTGGGGCTGGCGCATTCCGTTCCTGTTTTCCATCGTGCTGCTGGGTATTTCGACCTGGATTCGCCTGAGCCTGCACGAGTCGCCGGCCTTCGTGAAAATGAAAGAGGAAGGCAAGCTATGCAAACAGCCGATTCGCGACTCCTTCGGCAAATGGGAAAACCTCAAAGTGGTGTTGATCGCGCTGTTCAGCATCAATGCCGGGCAAGCGGTGACCTTCTACGCCGCGCAATTCTATGTGCTGTTCTTCCTCACCCAGTTCCTGAAAATGGACCCGGCCGTGGCCAACGGTTTGCTGATTGTCAGCGTGACCATTGGCGCCCCCTTCTTCATTTTCTTTGGCTGGCTGTCGGACAAGGTCGGGCGTAAACCGGTACTGATGATCGGCCTGCTGCTGGCCACCGCGCTGTACTTCCCGATCTTCAAGACCCTGGCCCACTACGCCAACCCGGCCATCGACCTGGCCAGCCGCCAGGCACCGATCACCGTGATGGCCGACCCGGCCACCTGCACCTTCCAGTTCGACCCGGTGGGCAAGGCGAAATTTGACAGCCCGTGCGACAAGGTCAAGACCTTCCTGGTCAAGCAGGGTTTGCCCTACCAGAGTGCTGTCGCACCGACCGGCAGCAACGTGCAGGTGAGCGTTGGTGACGTGAAGATCGATGGTTTCGACGAAGCCGCCTTGCGCGGTGCCGTGACGCTCGCCGGTTACCCGCAACAGGCGGACATGCAGCAGATCAACAAGCCGATGATCGTGGCGCTGATCGTCGCGCTGATCATTATCTCGGCCATGTGTTACGGCCCGCTGGCGGCGTTGATGGTCGAACTGTTCCCGACCCGCATCCGCTACACCTCGATGTCCCTGCCCTACCACATCGGCAACGGCTGGTTCGGCGGCTTCCTGCCGACGGTGTCATTTGCCTTGGTGGTGTACACCGGGGACATCTTCTACGGCCTGTGGTATCCGGTGGTGATCACCGGGGTAAGCCTGGTGGTGGGCATGCTGTGCTTGCGTGAGACCCGAAACGTGGATCTCGACAAGAACTGATCCACCCGGCTGGCGAGGGAGTACACAGACTCTCTCGCCACATCTGCGCCCGCCTGACGGCAATCATCAAACCTCGGCGTCCAACAACTCAAACTTCACCTGATCCGGGTAGAACGCCACGTATTCGCGTATCTGCTCCACCGATATCTTGGGATTCTCATAACTCCACACTGCATTGGCACTCTCATGCCCCGGCACCTGCAAACTGAAATAACTCGCATCGCCCTTGTACGGGCAATAACTGGTGTGGTCGGTGCGGGCGAAATACTTCTCGTCGATATCCTCTCGCGGCACGTAGTACACCGGCGGGTAGTTGGCTTCCAGCAACACCAGTGCGCGAGCAGAAGCGGCGACTTGAATGCCGTGGAACCTCACCAATAGGCAGCCGGGCTGCTCGGCAATAGTGATGACAGGACTAGGACCGGAGCTTTTCATGGAATACGTTCCTCATGACGGTGATGGACCTGCAAATCGATTGTGGGAGCGTGGCTTGCCCGCGATGGGCTGCGCAGCAGACCCAAAACCTGAAACCACGATTTATCAGGTATAACCCAAGTTTCACCCTCGCGAATGCTTCGCAGCCGAACGGGGCCAAGCCGGTGTCTGCCGCTGCAAGCCTTCGGCGCGACACACAAAGCTGTACATCCATACAGATAAAGATTGCTCCATCGCTCATCAAGCGCCATTCTGTGCACCTCTCGCACATTGATCGACGATGGTGGTTATGCGGCTGTACCTCTGTGAAAAACCTTCCCAGGCCAAAGACATTGCAGCCGTGCTCGGCGCCAAGCGCCGGGGCGATGGTTGTTGGCTGGGAACGGACGTCACGGTGACCTGGTGCATCGGCCATCTGCTGGAAACCGCACCGCCGGATGCCTACGAAGCGCGCTACAAGCGCTGGGTGCTGGCGGACCTGCCGATCATTCCCGAGAAGTGGAAAATGACCGTCAAACCGCGCACCGCCAGCCAGTACAAAGCGGTCAAGCGCCTGCTCGGCGAAGCCAGCGAACTGATCATTGCCACGGACGCCGACCGTGAAGGCGAGATGATCGCCCGAGAGCTGGTGGAACATTGCCGATATCGCGGGCCGATCCGCCGGCTCTGGTTGTCGGCGCTGGACGATGCGTCCATCCGCAAGGCCCTCGCGGCACTCAAACCGGGGAACGAAACCTTCAGCCTCTATCACTCGGCCCTGGGTCGCTCCCGGGCCGACTGGCTGATCGGCATGAACATGAGTCGGCTGTTCACCTTGCTGGGGCGCCAGTCTGGTTATCAAGGCGTATTGCCGGTCGGCCGGGTGCAAACGCCGACCTTGCGCCTGGTGGTGGATCGCGATCGCAGCATTGCCGACTTTGTGCCCGTCCCCTATTGGGCCATCGATGTGCAACTGCTGCACAACGGCACCGCGTTCACGGCGCAATGGCGAGCGGCATCCGACGTTTGCGACGATCAGGACCGCTGCCTGAATCAGGCGCTGGCACAACAAGCGGCGGCCGCCATGAGCGGTGCGGCCAGTGCGCGGGTGATCAAACTGCGCACCGAGCGGATGCGCGAAGTGGCCCCGCTGCCGTTCGATCTGGGCACCCTGCAGGAGGTTTGTTCAAAGAAACTCGGCCTTGGCGCCCAGGAAACCCTCGACATCGCCCAGGCGCTGTACGAAACCCACAAAGTCATTACCTATCCGCGCAGTGATTGCGGCTACTTGCCCCTCAGTCAGCACAGCGAGGCGCCGAGTATTCTGGCGGCGCTGCGCCAGGCCGATCCGGCGTTGAACGCCTTGCACGATCACCTTGATCCACAACGGCGTTCTCGGGCCTGGAACGATGCCAAGGTCAGCGCGCACCACGGCATCATCCCCACGGCTGCCGCGAAGAATCTCGACCGACTGGCGGGCAAACAGCGCGCGGTCTACACCCTGATCCGCGCGCGATACCTGGCGCAGTTCCTGCCCAATCACGAATACGACCGCACCCAGGCCGACTTCGATTGCGCAGGCCTTGCCCTGCGCGCTGTCGGCAAGCAGATCATCGAGCCGGGCTGGAAACGCGCCCTGCCCGAAGCGCTGGCACCGGCCAAGGGCCGCGAAGCCCCGGCGCCGCAGACACTGCCGAACCTGACCGAAGGCATCGATTGCGCAGTGGCGGGTGTGCAACTCAAGGACCTCTGGACCCAACCGCCAAAGCCGTTCACTGAAGGCGATCTGATCAAGGCCATGAAGAATGTCGCCAAACTGGTGGAAGACCCTCTGCTCAAACAAAAACTCAAGGACACCACCGGTATCGGCACCGAAGCGACCCGCGCGTCGATCATCCAGGGCCTGCTCGACCGTGGTTATCTGGTCAAGAACGGCAAGGCCCTGGCCGCCACGCCGGCCGCGTTCAGCCTGATCGACGCCGTACCGCGAGCCATCGCCGATCCGGGCACGACGGCGATCTGGGAACAGGCCCTGGACATGGTGCAAAGCGGGGAAATGAGCCTGGAAGAGTTCGTCACCAAACAGGCAGCGTGGATGAGCAAGCAAGTCACTCGTTGCGCCGGACTGAGCCTGACCATCAGCGGTCCACCGCCCACCGGATCCGCCGCAGCCCCCTGGAAGAAAAAGCGCAAAGGCGCTCCGCGCAAACCAGCGAGTGGCACCAGGCGCAGGTCAAAACCGGCAGGCAACACGTAAACCCTGTGGCGAGGGAGCTTGCTCCCGCTGGACTGCGCAGCAGGCCCAATGATTTTGTTTGAAAGCGAGAGCCGCTTCGCGACTCGACGGGAGCAAGCTCCCTCGCCACGGATCGTGCGACGCCGACCATAATCAATTGTGTCCCTTGGCCGATCAGGAGCCACCCCCGTATGACTTCGATAGAACTGCACGCCGCCCAACGCGACGAACTGGAAATCATCGAGAACCTGATGCAGTTCTACACCTATGACTTCAGCGAATGGATGCCGCTGAAACTGGGCGAATACGGATTCTTCAACATCCTGCCCATGCCCGACTACTGGCGAAACCCCGCCACCCGACCTTTCCTGATCAAAGTCGACGGGGAGCTGGCCGGTTTTGTGACCGTGGATAACCAGACCCAACTACCCGGTGCCGACTACAACATCGGCTATCTGTTTGTCAGCCGACGCTTCCGTGGCCGGGGTGTCGCGCGATTTGTCGTTTCCACCCTCTTGAGCCAATTCCCCGGTCAATGGCAGATTTTCCACATCGAGGCGAATCAGCCGGCACGGCTGTTCTGGGCCGCCGTAATGCCAGGGCTCAACACAGGCGGGTTCACCTTGCATCAGCAGGTAGTTGACCGTCATCCCTGCACTTTTTACCGCTTTCAGTGTCCGCCTTTGTCGTCCTGACCGACACGTCCTCAACTCCGCGCGCTAATTCCGAACAGCTTTGTCCGACAATATGTAGTGATCAAAAATATTCACTACAAAACCGTTGACGCCTCCGTTTTGCCCTTGCATGATGCAGACGTCTCCCCGATCGGGAGTACCGGCAACACGTTTGAGCAAGCTCGTCTGACCGCCGAGCTGTTTTTCCCGGATACACGCTGCCCACAAGGCAGATTGAAGAAGCTGACCTGGCCTGAACGTCCAGTACAAGGGCGAGAAGTCTTGGCGAGCAATCCTCATGATGCTTGTGGCCGACCCTGAAAATGTCGGCAGTGGCCTTAAGGTTTTCGCCGCTTCTCTTCGTTGTGACGCTATTGCGTAGCAGTTATTCAACACGACTACATGCAACAGACGCAGGACCCCGCCCGATAAGGCGGTCGAACGCTGACGTCCTGGTTTCGGTGCCAGGGATCAACTAACCGATGGGCTACCTGTATTAGCGAATCAACTTTGAAAGATCACCAATTGGTCAAGGGGCTTTATGATGAATCTGAACAATCAACCAACTATCGATGAACTGGCTCGTATGTTCGCTGCAAAGAAAGACAGCCACGACAGCCACATTCTCTGGATCAGCAAGTCTGGCCAGGTACATATCGACTGCCTGTCGCCTCATGCCCATGAAGCAGAGTTCGACCAGAACAACCAGAACCTGCTTGCCCGACTGAAGATGTACCGTCGCGGCCAGGGCTATGTCGGCAAGAAAGCCGCAGCCGACAAGGACTTCATCGGTAATGTTCTGCAAACCCTGAAACAGGCCTGGGCCTCGATGCAGAACCAGAATGAAGTTCGGGTGATTGACCGGTTCTACTAATTAAACCAAGTTATCTCTGACTATTGATAAACAGGGCCTGCTCCCAATAAGGAGCGGGCCTTTTTTATGCTGGAAATAATGTGGGAGCGGGCTTGCTCGCGAATGCGGTGTGTCAGATAACACCTGTCTCTTCTCCACATCTGACGCTGCCGACGATGGTATACC
>NZ_JBWKXF010000094.1:0-8638 GCF_059422645.1 Pseudomonas sp. GW821-FHT01C01
GAGCAAGCCCGCTCCCACAGGGGAACGCATTCCAAATGTGGGAGCGGGCTTGCTCGCGAAGGCGGCCCTGAGGTCACAGTAATCTCCCCGGGCGTTCGCATTTCGCGAACGCCCGTTGCCAACTGAAGGTTGGATTCCCCAGACACCGGTCCTCTAGTCTTGGCCCATATTCCAAGAACAAGAGGTACCCCGCGATGACTGCCCCCCTGAGTGCAATCAAGGTGATCGAGATTGGCACGCTGATCGCCGCACCGTTCGCCGCGCGCATGCTGGCCGAGTTCGGCGCCGAAGTGATCAAGATCGAAGCCATGGGCCAGGGCGATCCCCTGCGCAAATGGCGCAAGCTGCACGAAGGCACCTCGCTGTGGTGGTACCTGCAATCGCGTAACAAGAAGTCCCTGGCGCTGAACCTCAAATCCCCCGAAGGCATCGAACTGGTCAAGCAATTGGCAACCAGCGCTGATGTGCTGATCGAAAACCTGCGCCCCGGCGCCCTGGAGAAACTCGGCCTCGGTTGGGACGTGTTGCACGCGCTCAATCCCAACCTGACGCTGGTGCGGATTTCCGGTTACGGCCAGACCGGCCCGTACCGCGATCGTCCGGGTTTCGGTGCCATCGGCGAAGCCATGGGCGGGATTCGCTACACCACCGGCACGCCCGGTTCGCCGCCGGCGCGGGTCGGTGTGAGCCTTGGCGATTCCCTGGCTTCGCTGCATGCGGTGATCGGTGCGCTGATGTCATTGCTGCGGGTCAAGACCGGGCAGGGCGGCGGGCAAATCGTTGACGTGTCCCTGGCCGAAAGCGTGTTCAACGTCATGGAAAGTCTGGTGCCGGAATACGACATGCTTGGCCATGTGCGTGAACGCAGCGGCGGCGCCCTGCCGGGGATCGCACCCTCCAACACCTATCTGACCGCCGACGGCGCCTACGTGGTGATTGCCGGCAACAGCGATCCGATCTACAAGCGCCTGATGCAAACCATCGGCCGCCCCGACCTGGCCGAAGCCCCGGAATTCGCCCATAACGACGGGCGTGCAGCCAAAAGCAACCTGCTCGACGCCGCCATCACCCACTGGACCAGCAGTTTGCCAATCGACGAGGTACTGGCCGCGCTGGAGGCTGCTGAAGTCCCGGCCGGGCGTATCTACTCGGTGGCCGACATCGTCGCCGATCCGCATTATCAGGCGCGGGACATGCTGCTCAATGCCGAGCTGCCCGGTGGCGCCACGGTGAAGATGCCGGGCATCGTGCCGAAACTCTCCGAAACCCCCGGCGGCGTGAACTGGTCCGGCCCCGGGCTGGGCCAGCATACCGACGACATCCTCGCGCAATTGGGCCTTACCGCGATGGACATCGAACGCCTGAAAGGCGAAGGAGTGGTGCAATGATCACCGATTATTCCGATAGCCTGATCGTCCAGGAAGTATCCCCGCGCGACGGTTTGCAAATCGAGCCGACCTGGGTTGAAACCCACGACAAGATTGCCCTGATCGACCAACTGTCGCTGGCCGGGTTCAGCCGCATCGAAGCCGGTTCGTTCGTTTCGCCCAAGGCCATTCCGGCGTTGCGCGATGGCGAGCTGGTGTTCAAGGGCATCACCCGGCAACCGGGGGTGATCTACGTCGCGTTGATCCCCAACCTCAAAGGTGCGCAACGGGCACTGGCGTGCAGTGCCGATGAGCTGAACCTGGTGATGTCCGCCAGCCAGACCCACAACCTGGCGAACATGCGCATGCGTTGTGAAGATTCATTGGCTGCATTCGACGAGATTGTGCATTTCGTTGGCGACAGTCCTGTGCGACTCAACGCCAGCATCGCCACCACCTTCGGCTGCCCGTTCGAAGGCACGATCGATGAGGACCGCGTCCTGCAAATCGTCGAGGCCTATCAGGAGCTCGGCATCCAGGGCATTACCCTGGCCGACACCACGGGCATGGCCAATCCGCGTCAGGTCGACCGACTGGTGCGCCGGGTCTTGCAGCGGGTTTCGCCCAATGATCTGACCCTGCATTTCCACAACACCCGTGGCCTCGGTCTGTGCAATGTGCTGGCTGCCTACGAGGCCGGTGCCCGACGTTTCGACGCAGCCCTCGGCGGCCTCGGCGGCTGCCCGTTTGCACCGGGGGCATCGGGAAACATCTGCACCGAGGATCTGGTGAACCTGTGCGATGAAGTTGGCATTCATACCGGCATCGATTTGCCGCTGCTGCTGAAACTGTCCCGAGGCCTGCCGGCGCTGCTTGGCCACGAAGTACCGGGGCAACTGGCCAAGGCCGGGCGCAATTGCGATCTGCACCCGATCCCCACCTGACACACCGAATGAATCTGTAGGAGCTGGCTTGCCAGCGAAGAGGCCAGCCCATTCAACATCAATGTCGACTGACACGCCGCTTCGCCGGCAAGCCGGCTCCTACAAAAAAACACACCTCAACCAGACAACAAAAACAATCGGACACCCACGGGAAGTCCGCCTGGAGAACCGCAATGACCCTCAATGCACTGGAGGCGGGCGTGAGCCCGTCCGTTAGCCACGACACCGAAAAAGCCCTGGTCAGCAAAGTCGCCTGGCGTCTGATGCCGCTGATCATGGTCTGCTACCTGTTCGCCTTTTTCGACCGCATCAACATCAGCTTCGCCAAGTTTCAGCTGCAGACGGACCTGAGCCTGAGCGACACCGCTTACGGCCTCGGTGCGGGGTTGTTCGTGGTCGGTTATGTGCTGTTCGAAGTGCCCAGCAACATGATGCTGTACAAGGTCGGCGCCCGGCGCTGGATCGCCCGGATCATGATGTCCTGGGGCCTGGCCACGGCGGCCATGGTATTCGTCAACAGCGAATGGCAGTTCTACGTGTTGCGCTTCGTAATCGGTGCGATGGAGGCGGGGTTCGCCCCGGGCGTGCTGTATTACCTGACCCTGTGGTTCCCGCAGCACTATCGCGGGCGCATCACCTCGATGCTGTTCCTGTCGTCGGCGTTCGCCGGCCTGGTGGGGGCGCCGTTCTCCGGCCTGGTGCTGCAACACCTCGACGGTGTGCTGCAAATGCGTGGCTGGCACTGGCTGTTCCTGCTCGGTGGCGTGCCGTGTATCGGCCTCGGTTTGCTGGTGCTGACCCTGCTCAAGGACCGCATCGAAGACGCCCATTGGCTGACACCTTCGGAGAAGACTTTATTGGCCAGCCGCATCGCTCAGCATGAGCCGCACAAGAGCGGCGGTTCACTGCTTGCCGCGCTACGGATTCCGGGCTTCCTGACGTTGGGGCTGATCTATTTCCTGATTCAGATAGCGTCCTACGGCTTGAATTTCTGGGCGCCGCAACTGATCCGCAGCGCCGGTACCGAAAGCCCGGTGATGATCGGCTTGCTGACGGCCATCCCTTACATCTGCGGCGCCATCAGCATGGTGGTCATCGGACGCCTGTCCGATGCTTCCGGCGAGCGGCGCAAGTATGTCGCCGGCCTGGTGGCGGTCGGTGCAGTCGGGTTCTTCTGTGCGGGGATCTTTGCCAGCCACACGACCTTCCTGATTGTCGCGCTGGGCCTGCTCGGTGCCGGGATCATCGCCTCCATCCCGAGCTTCTGGACCCTGCCGCCGAAACTGCTGGCCGGTGCTGGCGCGGGCGCTGCCGGCGGGATTGCGGTGATCAACACCCTGGGCCAGTTCGGCGGTATCGTCAGCCCGGTGATGGTCGGCCGGATCAAGGACCTGACCGGCAGCACGACGCCGGCGCTGTATGTCATTGGTGTCTGTGCGCTGATCGCGGTTGCACTGTTGCTGTGGGGGTTGCCGCAGAAGCTGCGGACCCTCGACAAGGCCTGAAATCTACATTGCCAGATAGACCGCTTTCGCGAGCAAGCCCGCTCCCACAGTGACCGCATATTCCCTGTGGGAGCGGGCTTGCTCGCGAAGGCAGACCGGAAAACTCCATCGTACTGTCAGTTGTCCCATCAACCCGCCGTCGCCAACCCCTTGGCCGGTGCATCAAAAAATTGAATCAACACCGCCCCGGCCATCAACAACGCCACCCCAAACACCTTGGGCAAAGTGACCTGCCGCTCCATCAATCCAAACCAGCCGAAGTGATCCAGCAACAACGACGCCACCACTTGTCCCGCCAGCGCCAATGCCATGAACCCTGCGGCACCGAGCTTGGGCAGCAACACCAAAGCCAAAGAAATAAAGCACACGCCAAAAGCGCCACCGGCCCACATCCACAGCGGCGCCTTGCTGATAAATGCCAGTGAAGGCAACGGCAAACGCAGCGCAACGATGATCGGCAACAACACCACAACGCTCACCAGCAAAGATGCGAGCGTCGCCCACAACGGATGACCCAACCCGCGCCCGAGGTTGACGTTGATGGCGCTCTGAAACGGCACCACCGCCCCGGCAATCATCGCCAGCACTATCAGGCCGGCCCAATGCAACGTACTCATGATCGTTCTCCAACAGGTTTTGCTGGACTCTAGGGTATTCGTCACGCAGATTTAAATTCTGTTTTGCTATTCAGAACATGCACCGGATGAATGATCTTCGACGAATCGACCTCAATTTGCTGGTGATCCTCGACGCCTTGCTCAGCGAGCAACACGTGACCCGGGCGGCCGAGCGCCTGCACTTGAGCCAGCCAGCAGTCAGCCATGCGCTGGCGCGATTGCGTGACCTGCTCGGCGATCCGCTGCTGGTGCGCGCCGGTGCCAGCCTTGTACCGACGCCGCGAGCGCTGGAACTGGCGGCACCGCTGGCCGAAGCCCTGGTCCAGGTGCAAGCGCTGCTGGCGCCGAACGCGTTTGATCCGGTTACCGCCAGGCGCACCTTCCGCCTGGCGATGTCCGACTATGGCGCCGCCATTGTCCTGCCGGGACTGATCCGGACGTTGCGCCACGAAGCGCCGGGCATCGACCTGCAAATCAGCCATGGCAGCCGCGAAAGCATGCTCGACGGCGTGCTCAATGGCGATATCGATGTCGCCGTCGGCGTATTTCCGGAAATGCCTAATGAGTTGCGCAGTACGCCGCTGTTCGAAGAGCACTACGCCTGCCTGGTGGACCGCAACAGCTTGCCCGTCGACGGTGTGCTCGACTTGCCCACCTATCTGGCTCGACCTCATGTACTGCTGGAAATGCGCGGCAGCGGCACCCCGGAAATCGAGCGTGCATTGACTGCATTGCGTGAACGTCGTCGTGTGGCTGTCAGCCTGCCGCACTGGAACGTAGCACCGGAGCTCATCAGCGGAACGGACCTGATCCTTACTGTCGCGTCGCGAGGCCTGCGCGATATTGATGAGTCCTTATTGGTCGTCGTGTCACCGCCGTTTCACATCCCGTCGTTTACCTTTGTACTGGTCTGGCACAAGCGTCGGGGCGGAGATCAGGCGTTGAACTGGCTGAATGAGCGGATCGTGCAGGGGACCCAGCGTTGAAGAATTTCTGTCGCGATCAGGCAATCGACAGCTGAAGACCTGATATAGACTGGCCACCATTCACCAAGCCGTTCAAAAGGACGCCCCATGACCCCATCGTTGCTAATGGCCGTGCTTGCCTCGGGTTTTATCTACGGCATTACTCCGGGGCCGGGTGTGCTGGCGGTGTTTGGCATTGGCGCGGCCCATGGGCGACGGGCCGGGGCGGGGTTTCTGTGCGGGCATTTGCTCGGCGATGTGGTCTGGTGCAGCACGGCGCTGATCGCGATTGTCGGTGCGCGGGAGATCGGCAGTACGGCGTTCGACGTGCTCGGCGTGCTCAGCGGCCTGTACCTGTTCTGGCTCGGCTGGCGTGCGGTGCGCGCACGGCGCAGCAGCGGCGATGCGCCACAGGGGCCGGCGCGGCAGCCGTTCTGGCACGGCATTCTGTTTGGCTTGACCAATCCGAAGGCCTATCCGGTGGCGGTGGCGACGTTCACGGCGCTATTGTCGAGCCGCGCGGAACTGCTCAACTGGTCAATGCTGCCAGCGCTGATCGCCCTGAGTTTCGTCGGCGGGTTGCTCGCCTACGCTATTCTCATCGGCGTTGTCGGTGCGCGGCGGGTGCGCAGTTTGTACCAGCGTCATGAACTGGCAATCACCCGGTTGTGCGGGGTGATGTTCATCGGTTTCGCCATCAATGCGCTGGTGCATGCATTGCCGGGGCTGATGCCGGACAAGGCTTAAATGTGATCATAAGGATGCAAGGCTGACAGGGCAGGGATGATTGATAAGCGCTGCATTATCGGGACACCCACGCTGAACCATGGAAAACCGAAATTCCGCGCCACTGGCGAGCTATATCGATCTGTTGCTGGACGCCGTCTGTGCGGTGGATAAACAGGGCCGCTTCGTCTTTGTCAGTGCGGCGTGCGAGCGCATTTTCGGTTACAGCGCCGATGAGATGATCGGCCAGCCGATGATCGACATGGTGCACCCGGCCGACCGCCAGCGCACCCTTGACGCCGCCCGGGAAATCATGGGCGGCGAGCCCAAGCTCAACTTCGAAAACCGCTACCTGCGCAAGGATGGCCGCGTGGTGCACATCCTCTGGTCGGCCCGTTGGTCCGAGGTCGATCAACTGCGTATCGCGGTGGCTCGCGACATCACCGAACGCAAGCAGGCCGAATCCCGACAGGCAGCGCTGTATGCGATTTCCGAGGCGGCCCATGCGGCAGAGGATCTGCTGGCATTGTTCAAACGCATCCACATGATCATCGGTGAATGGCTGCCGGCACTGAATTTTTCCGTGGCGCTGTACGACGAGCACTGCGCGCAGCTGAATTTCCCTTATCACGTCGATGACCACGAGCCACAGCCCGAACAGCCCGGAACCATGACCGGGCGCCTGTGCACCGAGGTGATCCGCACCGGGCAGCCGATCTTGCTGACGCCAGACCAGTGCACACCGCCTGCCGGCTTTGAAGTGCTGGTGGCCGAGCAGAACGCACCGTGTTGGCTGGGTGTGCCGCTGAACTCGCAAAACGGCACCATCGGCGCGTTGATCGTCAAAAGCATTCCGGGCGGCGAGCGCTACACCGAGCAAGACATGGAACTGCTGCAATACGTCTGCGCGCAGGTCGCGACCGCCATCGAGCGCAAGCAATTGCATGCCCGCCTGCAACACATGGCCCAGTACGACCAACTGACCCAGCTACCCAACCGTGAGCTGCTGCGCGACCGGCTCAAGGCATCACTGAAGATTGCCCGGGAGGACGACGGGCGCATGGCGCTGTTGTACGTCGACCTCGACCGCTTCAAGCAAGTCAACGACACCCATGGTCATGCGGTCGGCGACATGTTGCTGCAAGCGGTGGCCAACCGGCTCAAAGGCTGCGTGCGGGAAACCGACACCGTGGCACGCATCGGCGGCGATGAATTCGTGGTGTTGCTGCACAGCATTCACGCTGCGGACGACACTGACATCGTGGTCAGGAAAATCCGTCAGGTCCTGGCCCAACCCCTGCGACTGGACGGGCACAGTCTGAACATCCAGCCCAGTATCGGCGTCGCCCGATACCCCGATCACGGCACCGAAGAAAAGCAGTTGTTCAGACATGCCGACGAGGCGATGTACTGCGCCAAACGCGAGCATCACCTGCGACTGGTCTGATATTAGGGTACCGTTCGTCGCGGTATCCAAGGAATTTTCTAAACCTTTTGGGACGCGCAAATTCAGATTCTATGGGGGCTACAGCTCGCCGCGATTATCACCAAGAGGAAGAGAATCATGCCTAATTCAAGAAACTCGAACTCGGGAAACTTCGCCAACGATCGAACGAAGGCCTCTGAAGCCGGTCGCAAGGGTGGGAAAACCACCACCACGACCGTCGATAAAGACCCGGCGAAACCCGACATGGGCCGCAAGGGCGGTCAGAAATCCCGCTAAAGGATGTGGGTGGTTTTGTTTGAGAAGCGGGGGCGAAAGCTCCCGTTTGAATTTTGAAAAGGAGGGCGCGACCATGAACCGGATGGCCACCCGAATACGTAATGCCAGTTTTGCCACGCTACTTGGGCTATTTGCCAGCAGTGCCTTTGCCCAATCGCTCGCCGAGTTCATCGACGAAGCCTCGGCCAAAGGCATGGCGGATATCGAAGCCAGCCGGCTTGCGCACCAGAAGTCCGAATCCAGAGAGGTCAAGGATTACACCATCGTCGTCATCAACGACCGCACCACCGCGAACCAGCATCTGGCGAAAATCGCCAAGCAACTGGATTTGCCGGTGGCCCCACGCGAAGAGGTTGTCGAAAAGGCCAAGGCCCTGATGCCACAAGCCATGGAGGGGGCGACCTTCGACGAGGCCTATGCAGCCAGTCAGGTGAAGACCACGCAGGAAGCCATCGATCAGTTGCAGCAGGAAGCGCAGATCACCGACGTACCGCAGATCAAGGCGTTCGCCGAAGAAACCCTGCCTAAACTGCAAAATCATCTGCAAATGGCCAAAGCGTTGCAGGCTAAAAGTTGAACACAAAGATTGAACAAAAGCGGCGCGGGGCTTCAGTCTCGCGCCGTTTTTCTTTTCAGCACTGATCCAGCGGCCTGTAATAAAAAAACGGCTAATCACGCCTGAGGCCAGTCAGTTAAGCAATTTCAGCCGCGACACCTTTGTAGCAGCTGCCGAGCCCGCGAGGCTGCGTTCGGCTGCGAAGCAGTCGTAAAATCAGTCATTGCGGTACGTC
>NZ_JBWKXF010000095.1:0-7894 GCF_059422645.1 Pseudomonas sp. GW821-FHT01C01
GGGCTTGCTCGCGAAGACGGCGGCACATCCAGCATCGATGTGACTGACATACCGCTTTCGCGAGCAAGCCCGCTCCCACAGGGTCCTGCGTTTTAACTGACTACCATCACCACTGCGCGAAGGCGACAAAGCTTGAACCCGAGGTATCGCACTGTTTTTTGTGGGAGCGGGCTTGCTCGCGAAGACGGCGGCACATCCAGCATCGATGTGACTGACATACCGCTTTCGCGAGCAAGCCCGCTCCCACAGGGGGACTGCGGTGCCTGAATTACCGGGCAGCCCAGGCATTGAAGCGCTGTTCAAGCTCCTCGCCGTGGTCGACCCAGAATTCCGCATCCACCGCCCGCGCGCCGGCCAGGTTGGCTTCGGCGGTCGGCAGTTGCTCCTGCACATCCTTGGGCAGCAATGGCAAGGTCTGGCGATGCACCGGCCCGTAAGGGATGGTTTCCGAGAAGACTTTTTGCGTCTGCGGCTGGCTGGCGAACGCGATGAAGTTTTCCGCCAACACCTTGTTCGGCGTGCCTTTGACCACCGCCCAGTATTCCGGGTCGTACAGGCTCTGCGGCCAGACGATGCTCAGCTTCATGCCTTCCTTTTGCGCCGAGGCGATCCGGCCGTTGTAGGCCGCGCTCATCACCACGTCCCCGGCCACCAGCCATTGCGCCGGTTGCGCGCCCGCCTCCCACCACTGGATGTTCGGCTTGATCTGGTCGAGCTTGGCAAAGGCCCGCGTCACGCCCTGCGGAGTGTTCAAGACCTTGTACACATCGTCCGCCTTGACGCCGTCGGCCAGCAAGGCGATTTCCAGGGTGTACTTGGCGCTCTTGCGCAGGCCGCGCTTGCCCGGGAAGTCGGCGACATTCCAGAAGTCCGCCCAGGATTGCGGGGCCTTGGCCTGCTTGCTCTGGTCATAGGCCATGACCATCGACCAGACATAAGTGGCCACCCCGCACTCGGTCAGTGCACCCGGGACAAAATTCGCCGAATCACCGAATCGTCCCGCATCGAGCTTCTCGAACAGGCCCTCCTCGCAGCCGCGCAATAGTTCGGGGCTTTCGACTTCCACCACGTCCCAACTGGTGTGACCGGCCGAGACCATGGCCTTGATCTTCGACAGCTCGCCGTTGTACTCACCGGCGATGATGTTGCCCGCGCCGCTGGCGTTAAAGGGCTGGAAGTAGGCTTTATCCTGAGCCTGTTTGGTAGCACCACCGAAGGAAATCACGGTGAGGTCCTGGGGGGCCGCCCACACACTGGCACTCAACAACGCCAGGGCAAACGGAACACTGCAACGCAAGGATCTGGACATGGATCGCTTCCTCGGGCCTTGTCAGCCCTTTGTTGTTATGGGTGTTCGGATTCACTCAAGTAGGCAGCCAGGCGATCCATCAAGCGGTCACAGGCCGCCATCTGATCAACGCTGACGAATTCATCGGGCTTGTGTCCCTGATCCATGCTGCCGGGACCGCAGACCACTGACGGAATGCCGGCCTGATCGAACAACCCGCCTTCGGTGCCAAAGGCCACGGTGCTGAAATCATCGCTGCCGCACAGCTCGGCAATCAGCCGGGCAGCCGCGCTGTCGGCTGGCGTCGCCAGGCCGGGATAGGCCGAGATTTTTTCAAAGCGGATAGCGGTATCGCTGTCCACGGCCTGCATGGCCGGCAGCAATGTCTGCTCGGCGTAGTCCTGCAGCTCATCGACGACCACTTGCGGGGCGAAGTCCGGCAAGGCGCGGATCTCGAAATCGAAACGGCAGTCCGCTGGCACGATGTTCAGCGCCGTACCGCCCTGGATTACCCCGACCTGCACGGTCGAGAACGCCGGATCAAAGCGCTTGTCATGCAATGGTGGCCGGGCCAGCGTGGCGCCGATATCGCCCAGCCGACCGATCAGGCGTGCGGCCTGCTCGATGGCATTCACCCCATAAGGCGCGTAAGCCGAATGACAGGCAGCGCCGCGCACGTGGCAACGCATCGCCAGTTTGCCCTTGTGGCCGAGCACCGGCTTGAGCTCGGTCGGCTCGCCGATCAGGCACAACGCCGGTGCCGGAATGCGCTGGGGCAGCACTTCCAGCAAACCGCGCACGCCGAGGCATCCGACCTCTTCGTCATAGGAAAAAGCCAGGTGCACCGGGCGGCGTAACGGGCTGGCCAGAAACATCGGCACAGCGGCCAGCACCGACGCCAGATAGCCTTTCATGTCCGCCGTGCCGCGGCCGTAAAGCTTGCCGCCCGCCTCGCTCAGGCAAAACGGCTCGACCGTCCACGCTTGGCCGTCCACCGGCACCACGTCGGTGTGCCCGGACAACACGATACCGCCGGCCACACGCGGACCAACCGTGGCCAACAAGTTGGCCTTGGTCCGCTCGGCGTTGTAGATCAGCTCGCAATCCACGCCCAGTTCGTGCAGGTAACTACGCACGAACTCGATCAGCTCCAGGTTCGAATCGCGGCTGACCGTGGCGAACCCGATCAATCGCGCGAGCATGGCGCGGCTGCGCAACTCACTCATCGCCGGGCACTCCATAGCTCGGGGCCAGGGTCGGATTGAGGGCGCGGGTCAGGTAGTCCTGCAATTGCGGCTCGTAGGCTTTCCACAGTTTGCCCAGCTCGCCAATCGGGTTTTCATCGGCCCAATCCACCCGCAGATCGACAATCGGCCAGGTCAGGTCACCGACCACCGACAACGCCGCCGAGTGCACCGCGCCGGCTTCGCCGCCCGCGTCCTGCCCGGCCTGCAAGGCATTCATCAGGCGGGTGGCGAGGCAGCCTTCGCTGTTTTCGAAGGCCGTGACCATGGCTTCGATCACCCCACTGTTAGCCAGCAGATTGCCGGCCGCCACGCATTGCTCACCGGCCACAGCGTTGTTGATGCCCAGCGCATGGTTACCGCTGAACACCGCCGTGCGGCCCTGGGCATCGACCACTGCCACTTGCCGATACTGGCTGTAGCCGTTGCGGGTCAACGAGTGGTCCAGCGCCTGGGGCGGCGCCGAGCCGTTGGCCAGTTCATCGAGAATCTGCGGGCCGAGGGCCGGCAGCGTGATGTTCTGGCTCGACACCGCGCCGACCCCGGCACGCAGCCACGGGCAGCGAGCGCCGACGGCAATGCTCGAAGAACTGATGGCAATGCCCAGCTGGCCGGTCTCGGCGCAGCGACCAACGATGGAAAAGGTCATGGCGAATTCCTTATTCAGGGATGACAGCAATCACATCAATTTCCATCAGCCACTGCGGCTGGCCGAGGGCGCTGACCACCAGCCCGGTGGAGATAGGGAACACACCTTTGAGCCACTTGCCGACTTCCTGATACACCGGCTCGCGGTAGCGCGGGTCGATCAGGTAAGTGGTGGTCTTGACGATGTGGCTCAGGTCGCTGCCTGCCTCTTCCAGCAGTTGCTTGACGTTGCGCATGGCTTGCTCGGCCTGGGCGCGCGGATCACCGAGGCCTACCAGTTGACCGTTGAAATCGGTGCCGACCTGACCACGCACATACACCGTGTTGCCGGCGCGAACGGCCTGGCACAGGTCGTTGTCGAGCGTCTGGTTCGGGTAGGTGTCTTTGGTGTTGAACATGCGGATGCGGGTATGAGTAGGCATTAACGAACTCCCATGAGGCTGGCTTTCTGAAGAGGTGCTCGGGCGGCTTCGGCTTGACGCTGGGTCGCATCCCGATAGTTGAGATAGGTGTGCTGTTTAACGATGTGATCGGCGATGTGCTTGGCGTCGTGCCAAACGCCCCAGATAAACGCGGAGCCACGACGGGACTGCCAAGGCAAACCGACGAAATACACCCCCTGCTCGGCCGACACGCCGCGCTGGTGCTGCGGTTTGCCGTTTTCCTTGAAGGCATCGACCTTCAGCCAGCTGTAATCGGTGGAGTAACCGGTGGCCCAGATAATCGTGGTGACGCCTGCATTGAGCAGATCCAGTTCCAGGATTGGATTTGTCACGCAATCCGGGTCCGTCAGCATGGCGCGGGCTTCGGGTTCCAGCGGCAGGTCCAGGCCATTGCGTTCGATATAGGCGTCGGCCTTGTCGAGCAGTGCGAGGTAGTTTTCATCGCCACGGCGGATGTTGTCGGCGAGGTTGTCTTCGAAACTCACCACAGCGCCGTTGAACGATTGGGTCAGGCCGACCAGTGTCATGCCCTGGTGCGCCAACCGGCGGAAGTCCACGGTGTGGCCGCCACGGGCACCGCTCACGGCGATGGTCACGTGCTCCTTGCCCGGTTGCATGGCCTCGGCATCCCACTCGCCGAGCACCCCCAGCCACCAGCAGAAATCGCGGTTGCGATAGGCACGTGGCGGACGGTCGTGGGCGCCCACCGACAGGTAGACCTGCTTGCCGGAACGTTGCAGCTCATCGGCGATCTGCACGCCCGAAGAACCGGCGCCCACCACCAGCACCGCGCCCTCGGCCAGTTGCTGCGGGTTGTAGTATTGGGCGGAGTGAATCTGGGTGATGCCGGCGATTTGCGGGGCAATCGGCGGGATTGCCGGGCGCTGGAACGGACCGGTGGCGACCACCACATGCCGAGCCTCGATCACGCCATCAGAGGTTTCAACAGTGAAGCCCGGACGATCAGTGTTGCGCTGCACTTTCCTGACTTCAACGCCAGTGCGGATCGGCGCGTTGAACTTGCGGGCGTAGGCCTCGAAGTACTCAGCCACCTGCTCTTTTCCGGCAAAGGCATCCGGGTCCAGACCGTCGAATTCCAGCCCCGGGAAACGGTCGTGCCAGGCCGGGCCGTTGGCCACCAGCGAATCCCAGCGGCCAGTGCGCCAGGCTTCGGCGACACGATTGCGCTCCAGGACGAGGTGGGGCACGCCGAGCTTGCTCAGGTGTTCACTCATGGCCACGCCGGCCTGGCCGGCGCCAACAACAAGCGTATCAATTTCGGTTTTATCAACTGTCATGGCTGTGCACTTCTGAAAGGTGGTTTGATTCAGGTCGGTCATGGCTGCCGCCTCGATTCTGATCACTGTTGTTCTTCTGCTGCCGCTATCGGTGTCAGGGTGTTGGCCGCATTCTGTTCGGAGCCGGGAAATAGCGAAATTATGTTTTTTGTGGTTGCTGGCGAGGAAAAAGCGTCGAGCCGACCGGTCGGCTGTGCGAGGTTGCGGGAGGGCCGATCCCGGCCTATGGTCCTAGCGATGAAATGCCTGCGATTGACGCCCGATGGCACACCGCAGGTCGCTGTCCACCCAGTGCGAATTTGCGCAAGGAAGTGATGACATGCCCGACAACTCCCGCCCCGCCGTGCTCGAACTGATCGGCAACACGCCTTTGGTGCGCGTCAGCCGATTCGATACCGGTCCGTGCACGCTGTTTCTCAAACTCGAATCCCAGAACCCCGGCGGTTCGATCAAGGACCGTATCGGTCTGGCCATGATCGATACCGCCGAACGCGATGGTCGCCTGCGTCCCGGTGGCACCATCGTCGAAGCCACCGCCGGCAATACCGGCCTCGGCCTGGCCCTGGTCGGCCGCGCCAAGGGTTACCGGGTGGTGCTGGTGGTGCCGGACAAGATGTCTACCGAGAAGGTTCTGCACCTCAAGGCCATGGGCGCCGAGGTGCACATCACTCGCTCCGATGTCGGCAAGGGTCATCCCGAGTACTACCAGGACGTCGCCGCGCGGCTCGCGGCGGAAATTCCCGATGCGTTCTTCGCCGACCAGTTCAACAACCCCGCCAACCCGCTGGCCCACGAATGCAGCACCGCGCCGGAGATCTGGGCGCAAACCCAGCATGATGTGGACGCGATCGTCGTCGGCGTCGGTTCGGCCGGCACCCTCACCGGCCTGACCCGCTTCTTCAAACGCGTGCAGCCGGATCTGGAAATGGTCCTGGCCGACCCGGTCGGTTCGGTGATGGCCGAATACAGCCGCGGTGGCACCCTCCCCACCCCCGGTTCGTGGGCGGTGGAAGGCATCGGCGAGGACTTCATTCCGTCGATTGCCGACCTGTCCAGCGTGCGCCACGCCTATTCGATCAGCGACGAAGAAAGCTTCGACCATGCCCGCCAGTTGCTGCGCGCCGAAGGCATTCTCGGCGGTTCCTCGACCGGTACCCTGCTGGCCGCCGCACTGCGTTACTGCCGTGAACAGACCGAACCGAAACGGGTGGTGAGCTTCGTCTGCGACACCGGTACGCGTTATCTGTCGAAGGTCTACAACGACCAGTGGATGAACGATCAGGGCTTGCTGCAACGCAAGCACTACGGCGACCTGCGCGATCTGATCGCGCGGCGTTTCGAGGACGGCCGGGTGATCAGCGTCGGCCCCGATGACACCCTGCTCACCGCGTTCCAGCGCATGCGCCTGGCAGATGTGTCGCAACTGCCGGTGCTGGTGAACGGCAAACAACTGGTCGGTGTGATCGACGAGTCCGACATCCTGCTGGGCGTGCATGAAGACGTTACGCACTTCCGCAAGACCGTATCCAGCGCCATGACCGACAAACTGCAAACCCTGTCCCCCGGCGCCTCACTGGCGGATCTGGAGGCAGAACTGGGCCGTGGACTGGTGGCAATCATTCAGGATGCCTCGGGTTTCCACGGACTGATTACCCGAACCGACATGCTCAATCACCTGCGGAGATCCCTGCCATGAGTCAGCACGATGAAAACGCCCCGCCACGGGGCTTCGCCACCCGCGTGATCCATGCCGGGCAAACGCCGGACCCTTCGACCGGGGCGCTGATGCCGCCGATCTACGCCAACTCCACCTACCTGCAACAGAGCCCCGGCGTGCATAAAGGCCTGGATTACGGGCGCTCGCACAACCCGACGCGCTGGGCCCTGGAGCGCTGCGTGGCCGACCTCGAAGGCGGCACCCGGGCCTTTGCGTTCGCCTCGGGTCTGGCGACCATTTCCACGGTACTGGAACTGCTCGACGCCGGTTCGCACATCGTCTCGGGCAATGACTTGTACGGCGGCACCTTCCGCCTGTTCGACAAGGTGCGCCAGCGCAGCGCCGGGCACCGCTTCAGCTACGTCGACCTGACGGACCTGGCGGCGTTCGAGGCGTCCCTGCAAGACGACACACGGATGGTCATGGTCGAGACACCGAGCAATCCCCTGCTGAACCTGGCAGACCTGGCCGCCATCGCCCGCACCTGCCGCGCACGCGGCATCATCTGCGTGGCCGACAACACCTTCGCCAGCCCATGGATCCAGCGCCCGCTGGAACTGGGTTTCGACATCGTGCTGCACTCGACCACCAAATACCTCAACGGGCACTCCGACGTGATTGGTGGCATCGCCGTGGTCGGGCAGAACGCCGAACTGGCCGAGCGCTTGGGTTTCCTGCAAAACGCCGTGGGTGCCATCGCCGGCCCGTTCGATGCCTTCCTCACCCTGCGCGGGGTGAAGACCCTGGCGCTGCGCATGGAGCGGCATTGCAGCAACGCGCTGGAGCTGGCGCAGTGGCTGGAGCGTCAGCCGCAAGTCTCACGGGTCTACTACCCCGGCCTGCCATCGCACCCGCAACACGAACTGGCCCAACGGCAAATGCGTGGTTTCGGCGGAATGATTTCCGTCGACCTCAACAGCGACCTGGCCGGTGCCAAACGCTTCCTTGAGAGTGTGCAGATCTTCGCCCTGGCCGAGAGCCTGGGCGGCGTGGAAAGCCTGATCGAACACCCGGCGATCATGACCCACGCCACCATTCCAGCCGCCACCCGCGCGCAACTGGGTATCGGCGACGGATTGGTGCGGTTGTCGGTTGGCGTCGAGGACGTGGAAGACTTGCGTGCTGATCTGGCGCAGGCGTTGGCGCGGATGTAAGTCACCTGGATTGTGGGACACCACAAAACCTGTGGGAGCGGGCTTGCTCGCGAAAGCGGTGTGTCAGTCAACGTCATTGCCGACTGATCCACCGCTTTCGCG
>NZ_JBWKXF010000096.1:0-7386 GCF_059422645.1 Pseudomonas sp. GW821-FHT01C01
TAGCCATGGAGCAAAAAGCGGCATAAACACCGTAATCGGTGTCCGGGATTACTTGACCAGTTCAGCTTGCTCGCGATGAGCCAGAGAACACCGCGGGGGTGTCAGGTTGGGCGCGTTATCGTTGACGACCATCGCGAGCGAGCTCGCTCCTACAGGTACCGCTTTTGTAGGAGCGAGCTTGCTCGCGATGAGCCAGAGAACGCCGCGGGGTGTCAGATTGGGCGCGTTATCGTAAACGACCATCGCGAGCAAGCCCGCTCCCACAGGTACCGCGGCGGTAGTGGGTTAGACGGTTTCTCGCGACAATTTGTAGGGACTTGTTACTACCATCGTCGAATGGTTCTATAGGCCCGGCCCGGCTACAACGGGGTCATACAAAAACAACTATTCCACCGAGGTAAGAAAGATGAGTGCGGCTTCCCTGTATCCCGTTCGTCCCGAGGTTCTGGCTAACACGCTGACCGACGAGGCGACCTACAAGGCCATGTACCAGCAGTCGGTCGTCAACCCGGACGGCTTCTGGCGCGAGCAAGCCAAGCGCCTCGACTGGATCAAACCTTTCACCACGGTGAAGCAGACCTCCTTCGACGATCACCATGTCGACATCAAATGGTTCGCTGACGGCACCCTGAACGTTTCCTACAACTGCCTCGACCGTCATCTGGCCGAACGCGGCGACCAGGTCGCGATTATCTGGGAAGGCGATGACCCTGCCGAAAGCCGCAACATCACTTACCGCGAACTGCACGAGCAAGTCTGCAAGTTCGCCAACGCCCTGCGTGGTCAGGACGTGCACCGCGGCGACGTGGTGACTATCTATATGCCGATGATTCCCGAAGCCGTGGTCGCCATGCTGGCCTGTACCCGGATCGGCGCGATTCACTCGGTGGTGTTCGGCGGGTTCTCGCCGGAAGCCCTGGCCGGTCGCATCATCGACTGCCGCTCGAAAGTGGTGATCACCGCCGACGAAGGCATTCGTGCCGGCAAGAAGATCCCGCTGAAGGCCAACGTCGACGACGCGCTGACCAACCCGGAAACCAGCAGCATCCAGAAAGTCATCGTGTGCAAGCGCACCGGTGGCGACATCAAGTGGAACCAGCATCGCGACATCTGGTTCGAGGACCTGATGAAAGTGGCCGGCACCGTTTGCGCGCCGAAAGAGATGGGCGCAGAAGAAGCGCTGTTCATCCTTTACACCTCCGGCTCCACTGGCAAGCCGAAGGGTGTACAGCACACCACCGGCGGCTACCTGCTGTACGCAGCCATGACCCACGAGCGCGTATTCGACTACCGCCCGGGCGAGATCTACTGGTGCACCGCCGACGTCGGCTGGGTCACCGGCCACAGTTACATCGTCTACGGCCCGCTGGCCAACGGCGCGACCACGCTGCTGTTCGAAGGCGTGCCGAACTACCCGGACATCACCCGGGTGGCGAAGATCGTCGACAAGCACAAGGTCAACATCCTCTACACCGCACCGACCGCGATCCGCGCCATGATGGCCTCGGGTACTGCCGCTGTTGAAGGCGCTGATGGCAGCAGCCTGCGCCTGCTCGGTTCGGTGGGCGAGCCGATCAACCCGGAAGCCTGGGACTGGTACTACAAGAATGTCGGCAAGTCCCGTTGCCCGATCGTCGATACCTGGTGGCAGACCGAGACCGGCGGCAACATGATGAGCCCGCTGCCGGGCGCTCACGCCCTCAAGCCGGGCTCTGCGGCGCGTCCGTTCTTCGGTGTGGTGCCGGCACTGGTGGATAACCTGGGCAACATCATCGAAGGCGAGGCCGAGGGCAACCTGGTGATTCTCGATTCGTGGCCAGGCCAGGCGCGTACGCTGTTTGGCGACCATGACCGCTTCGTTGATACCTACTTCAAGACCTTCCGCGGCATGTACTTCACCGGTGACGGTGCTCGTCGCGATGCCGATGGCTACTACTGGATCACCGGTCGCGTGGACGACGTGCTCAACGTGTCCGGCCACCGCATGGGCACCGCCGAGATCGAAAGCGCGATGGTCGCTCACCCGAAAGTCGCCGAAGCCGCTGTGGTCGGTGTGCCGCACGACATCAAGGGGCAGGGCATTTATGTCTACGTCACCCTGAAAAACGGTGAAGAGCCGAACGAACAACTGCGCCTGGAACTGAAAAACTGGGTACGCAAGGAGATCGGGCCGATTGCGTCGCCGGATGTCATCCAGTGGGCACCGGGCCTGCCGAAAACCCGTTCGGGCAAGATCATGCGGCGGATTCTGCGCAAGATTGCGACGGCTGAGTACGATGGGTTGGGTGATATCTCCACCCTGGCCGACCCGAGTGTCGTGCAGCATTTGATTGATACGCACAAGACCATGAATGTCGCGTAAGCGCGGCTTCTGAGTCACTGAAGCCCCGTCAGGTGTTGAGCCTGGCGGGGCTTTTTTCTGGCCTTGAATTTTGTGTTGTCTGAGCTGGCCTCTTCGCGGGCAAGCCCGCTCCTACAGGGATTTACGGTGTACAGGCGATCTGAACCTCACCACAAAACCTGTAGGAGCGGGCTTGCCCGCGAAGGCGATCGGTCAGACATCAAATAAACATGGGCCAATAATTATCGGCTTCCATCCTCGGAATATTCCTACTGTTACCCGCGATCTTTCAGGTTACTGAATGTGTAACCGCTCGCGCCGATTCGGGGCAATGGGAAACGCAAAGTGCCGTGTCAGCGCCTGTTAACCACCCTTCAGAAATAAGAAGCAACGCTGCGCTTGCCGGATTAGAAGGGTTTGCCAATAATAGGCCCGCAATTTGCAACATAGATCGGTTCAATGTCTTTTGCTCTTGCATGATTTTGCAGGGCTGTCAACGTGCTAAAACGGCTTTCTCGGTGCTTCTGTAATTAGTTGTCGCATTGAAGAAATATCGGCCTCGGGCCTGTCGTTAGAATGCCGATCACTCGCTCGTCGTTGCCCGTGTTGAATTTCAACACCCGCTTCCCAGGACGCAGCACTGCTTTGCGGTTCAACTCACTCGCATATTGGGCTGTCGCTCACTCTGCCGTTTTTGCCCTTTACCGATGGAGTCCCAAGATGAAGAAACTCGTGCTGCTTGGCGCCCTGGCACTGTCCGTGCTGTCCCTGCCAACCTTCGCCGATGAAAAACCTCTGAAAATCGGTATCGAAGCAGCTTACCCTCCGTTCGCTTCCAAAGCGCCGGACGGCAGCATCGTTGGTTTCGACTACGACATCGGTAACGCATTGTGCGAAGAGATGAAGGTCAAGTGCGTGTGGGTCGAGCAAGAGTTCGACGGCCTGATCCCGGCCCTCAAGGTGCGCAAGATCGACGCGATCCTGTCGTCCATGTCGATCACTGAAGACCGCAAGAAGTCTGTCGACTTCACCAACAAGTACTACAACACTCCGGCTCGCCTGGTCATGAAGGAAGGCACTCAGGTCAGCGACGGCCTGACCGAGCTCAAGGGCAAGAACATCGGCGTGCAGCGTGGTTCGATCCACGAGCGTTTCGCCCGTGAAGTCCTGGCCCCACTGGGTGCCGAGATCAAGCCTTACGGCTCGCAGAACGAAATTTACCTCGACGTGGCCGCCGGCCGCCTCGACGGCACCGTGGCAGACGCTACGCTGCTGGATGACGGTTTCCTGAAAACCGACGCCGGTAAAGGTTTCGCCTTCGTCGGCCCTGCGTTCACCGACGTCAAATACTTCGGCGACGGCGTAGGTATCGCGGTTCGCAAGGGCGACACGGCTGAGTTGGGCAAGCTCAACGCCGCCATCGCCGCCATTCGTGAGAACGGCAAGTACAAGCAAATCCAGGACAAGTACTTCGCCTTCGATATCTACGGCAAGTAACACGTCCAAGCGACAAGTCTGAAATGGCGCAAGCAACAGAATCTCTGAGGTTTGCGCCATTTTTTCATCCCAACTTTCGAGGACCTGAATCATGTTGAAAGGCTACGGGGCTGTCATCCTCGATGGCGCTTGGCTGACGCTTCAGCTCGCCTTGTCGTCCATGGCCCTGGCCATCGTCCTGGGGCTGATCGGCGTGGCATTGCGTCTGTCACCGGTGCGCTGGCTGGCCTGGCTGGGCGATCTGTACTCCACGGTGATCCGCGGTATTCCCGACCTGGTGCTGATCCTGCTGATTTTCTATGGCGGCCAGGACCTGCTCAACCGCGTCGCACCGCTGCTCGGCTTTGACGAGTACATCGACCTGAACCCATTGGCTGCCGGTATCGGTACCTTGGGTTTCATCTTCGGTGCGTACCTGTCGGAAACCTTCCGTGGCGCTTTCATGGCGATCCCCAAAGGTCAGGCCGAAGCGGGCATGGCTTACGGAATGAGCAGTTTTCAGGTGTTCTTCCGGGTGTTGGTACCGCAGATGATTCGCCTGGCGATTCCGGGGTTCACCAACAACTGGCTGGTATTGACCAAGGCCACCGCGCTGATTTCGGTGGTGGGTCTGCAAGACATGATGTTCAAGGCCAAGCAGGCGGCCGATGCCACCCGCGAACCTTTCACCTTCTTCCTCGCAGTGGCGGCGATGTACCTGGTGATCACCAGTGTGTCGTTGCTGGCATTGCGTCACCTTGAGAAGCGCTACTCGGTAGGCGTAAGGGCGGCTGATCTATGATCTTCGACTACAACGTCATTTGGGAGGCCTTGCCGCTGTACTTTGGCGGCCTGGTGACCACCCTCAAACTGCTCGCGCTGTCGCTGTTCTTCGGCCTGCTGTGTGCGTTGCCGCTGGGCTTGATGCGCGTCTCGAAAAACGCGGTCGTCAACATGTCGGCCTGGCTCTACACCTACGTGATCCGCGGCACGCCGATGCTGGTGCAGCTGTTTTTGATCTACTACGGTCTGGCGCAGTTCGAAGCCGTGCGGGAAAGCTTCCTCTGGCCGTGGCTGTCCAGCGCGACGTTCTGTGCGTGCCTGGCGTTCGCCATCAACACCAGCGCCTACACCGCCGAAATCATCGCCGGCAGCCTGCGCGCCACGCCGAACGGTGAGATCGAAGCAGCGAAGGCCATGGGTATGTCGCGCTTCAAGATGTACAAGCGCATCCTGCTGCCGTCGGCCCTGCGCCGGGCACTACCGCAGTACAGCAACGAAGTGATCATGATGCTGCAGACCACCAGTCTGGCGTCCATCGTGACCCTGATCGACATCACCGGTGCTGCTCGCACGGTCAACGCCCAGTTCTACCTGCCGTTCGAGGCGTACATCACGGCCGGCGTGTTCTACCTGTGCATGACCTTCATCCTGGTGAAGCTGTTCAAGTTGGCCGAGCGCCGCTGGCTGGGCTACCTGGCCCCGCGGAAGCACTGATATGGAACGCATCGATCATGCGTTGCCGTGGAGCCACCTGGGCAGCGAACGCCATATTTCGGTGTTCCGCTTCGGCAATGGCGAGCGCAAGGCCTACATCCAGGCCAGCCTGCACGCCGATGAACTGCCGGGCATGCGCACAGCGTTCGAGCTGAAAAAACGTCTGGCCGAACTCGAGGCCCAAGGCTTGCTCAACGGTGTGATCGAACTGGTGCCGGTGGCGAATCCGCTGGGCCTCGGTCAACTGTTGCAGGGCAATCATCAAGGGCGTTTCGAGGCGGGCAGCGGCAAAAACTTCAACCGCGATTTCGTCGAGCTCAGTGCGCCAGTGGCGGCACAACTCGACGGGTATCTGGGGGATGATCCGCACGCCAATATCCGCTTGATCCGCCAGGCCATGAGCGATCATCTGTCGGCACTGCCGGAGGCCTCCAGCCAGTTGCAAGGCATGCAGCGCGTCCTGCTCAGCCACGCCTGCACCGCCGATGTCGTGCTGGATCTGCATTGCGATGCCGAAGCGGCGCTGCACATGTACGCCTTGCCGCAACACTGGCCGCAGTGGCGCTCGCTGGCCGCGCACCTGAACGTGCGGGTCGGTTTGCTGGCGGAAGATTCCGGCGGCAGTTCGTTCGACGAGGCGTGCTCGTTGCCATGGTTGCGCCTGTCACGTCTGTTCCCGGATGCACAGATTCCACTGGCGTGCCTGGCGACTACCATTGAATTAGGGGGGCAGGCCGACACCGGTCGCACCGAGGCTTGCGCCCATGCCGAAGGCATTCTGGCGTTCCTTGCCGAGCAAGGATTGATCAGCGGCGAATGGCCGAAGCCTGCGCAAGACCCTTGCGAAGGCATGCCATTCGAAGGCACTGAGTTGTTGTTTGCGCCGCACCCCGGTGTGGTGACGTTCCTGCGTAAACCCGGTGAATGGGTTGAAGCAGGTGATGAGCTTTTTGAAGTGATCGATCCGTTGGCGGATCGGGTCAGCACGGTGTGTGCTGGTACGTCCGGGGTGCTGTTTGCCATTGAACGGCTGCGTTATGCCCAACCCGGTTTCTGGCTGGCCAAGGTGGCGGGGCGCGAAGCGCTGCGTCACGGGCGCTTGCTCAACGACTGACTGACTGTTTTTGTGAGAACCGACCGCATGTACAAACTTGAAGTCCAAGACCTGCATAAACGCTATGGCAGTCACGAAGTGCTCAAGGGCGTGTCCCTGAAAGCGGCAGCCGGCGATGTGATCAGCATCATCGGCTCCAGTGGCTCCGGCAAAAGTACTTTCCTGCGCTGCATCAACCTGCTGGAGCAGCCGCACGCGGGCAAGATCCTGCTCAACAACGAAGAGCTGAAGCTGGTGGCGAACAAGGACGGCGCGTTGAAAGCTGCTGACCCGAAACAGCTGCAACGCATGCGTTCGCGCCTGTCGATGGTGTTCCAGCATTTCAACCTGTGGTCGCACATGACCGCGCTGGAAAACATCATGGAAGCGCCGGTGCATGTACTCGGCATGTCCAAGGCGGAAGCGCGCGACAAGGCCGAACACTACCTGAACAAGGTCGGCGTTGGTCATCGCAAGGACGCTTACCCGGGCCACATGTCCGGCGGCGAGCAGCAGCGCGTGGCGATTGCCCGTGCACTGGCGATGGAACCTGAGGTGATGCTGTTCGACGAACCGACGTCGGCACTCGACCCTGAGCTGGTCGGCGACGTGCTGAAAGTCATGCAGGCCCTGGCCCAGGAAGGCCGGACCATGGTCGTGGTGACCCACGAAATGGGCTTCGCCCGTGAAGTGTCGAACCAGTTGGTATTCCTGCACAAAGGTGTGGTCGAAGAAAGCGGCAACCCGCGTGAAGTGCTGGTGAACCCGCAATCCGAGCGCCTGCAGCAATTCCTCTCGGGCAGCCTGAAGTAAACCGAACTCCCGTTGTGCCCCGGGATAGTGCATGCTTCGCGATCTGGAGGCCGGCCACTATCCCCTGTGGGAGCGGGCTTGCTCGCGAAGGCGGCTTACGAGCCAACCATTCACTTGCAGTTGTCCCAGCCCATTGGATTGAGCTTGGTCGGGCACTGCTCCAGTG
>NZ_JBWKXF010000097.1:0-7379 GCF_059422645.1 Pseudomonas sp. GW821-FHT01C01
CCCCCCCCCCCCCCCCCCCCCCCCCCCCCCCCCCCCCCCCCCCCCCCCCCCCCCCCCCCCCCCGCTCCCACATTTGAGTTGTGGTGATATTAAGGTCTGGTTAAAAAATAACCATCGCTCTGTGGGCTATACGCTCTGTGGGCTGTAGGCCCTTTCACTCAGGTTATCCACAGGCAGTTCCACAGGCATTGTGGGTAAAGCATCCACAGCTCAGTGACAACCTGATGACTGCCAGACGCGCTGCGCACTGTGATGAAGGATGCCGTGACGGCGGGCCAGGGCCTGGCGGTCCTTGCTGTAGCCACCGCCGATTACCCCGACCACCGGGATATCGCGGCCCAGGCAATGGCGCATCACGCTTTCATCGCGGGCGGCGACGCCTTCGTCTGTCAGCTTCAGATAACCCAGGGCGTCGTCCTTATGCACATCGACCCCGGCGTCATACAGCACCAGGTCCGGTTGGTAGAGCGGCAGCAAGTAGTTGAGCGCATCGTCCACCACCTTCAGGTAATCGGCATCACCCATGCCATTGGGCAGCGGAATATCCCAATCACTTTCGGCCTTGCGTGCGGGAAAGTTCTTCTCGCAGTGCAGGGAAACGGTCACCGCCTCCGGGGTGTTGTGCAGTATTCGTGCAGTCCCGTCGCCCTGATGCACGTCGCAATCGAAGATCAGCACCCGATTCACCCGGCCACTTTCCAGCAGGTAATGGCTGATCACTGCCAGGTCATTGAAGATGCAGAACCCGGCCGGGTAGTCGTAGTGCGCGTGGTGGGTGCCCCCGGCCAAGTGACAGGCCAGGCCATGCTCCAGCGCCTGCTCGGCCGCCAGCAATGAGCCACCGACCGCCCGCACCGTACGCCGGGCCAGGGCTTCGCTCCAGGGCAGGCCGAGGCGGCGCTGGTCTTCGCGGGACAATTCGCCACTCATGTAGCGTTCGATATACGAAGGGTCATGGGCGAGGGCGAGAATGTCTGCGGGACACAGATCCGGGCGCAGCAAGTCGGCGTCGCGGGCCAGGCCACTGTCCACCAGGTGATCGCGCAGCAGGCGAAACTTGTCCATGGGGAAGCGGTGGTCCGCCGGAAATTCGGGGCTGTAGTCTTCGTGGTAGATCAGGGGCAGGGGCATGACTGATTTATCTGGAAAGCATACGGGAATGAGAGAAGGATCCTACCAGCGTTGTAGACTGGCGACATTGAAATGGAGGGGCGGGGCACGATGGAGCCAATTCTGGAACTTGAAAGTGCACGACTGCTGTTGCGCCAGTGGCGTGACGAGGATTTGCCGGAGTTTGCGGCGATGTGTGCCGATCCGCAGGTGATGCGCTATTTTCCGGCAACCATGAGCCGACTGGAAAGTGCATCATTGATCGGGCGAATCCGTGGTCATTTCGCCGAACATGGTTTTGGTCTCTGGGCCTTGCAGCGCAAAGATTCCGGCCAGTTCATCGGGTTTACCGGGCTCAACGTGGTCGGATTCGACGCGCCTTTCACCCCCGCCACGGAAATCGGTTGGCGCCTGGCCCGCGAGCACTGGGGCCTCGGTTATGCCAGTGAAGCGGCGTGGACCGCTCTGCGCTGCGGGTTTGACCGCTTGCCGCTGAAAGAGGTCGTGGCCTTCACGACGCAAACCAATCTGCAGTCGGAGAAAGTCATGCAGGCCATCGGCATGCACCATGATCCGGCGGATGACTTCGACCACCCGCGTGTCGACGCCGGTCACCCATTGCGTCGGCACGTGCTGTATCGCATCAGCCGCGAACAATGGCTGCAAACCTTGCATGGATAAGCTGGCACGGACGTTTACAATGGCGACTATCTTGGCCGGTGCCAGATACTGAATCGACCGTCGCAGCCAAGACTGCACGGCATTGTTTTGCGTGAGGAGAGTCTGAATGAGCCAAGTGTTGGATGATCTGGTTGACCTGCTGAGCCTGGAACCGATCGAAGAGAACCTGTTCCGCGGTCGTAGCCAGGACCTGGGTTTTCGCCAGCTGTTTGGCGGCCAGGTACTCGGCCAATCGCTGTCGGCCGCCAGTCAGACGGTTGAAGAGGCGCGCCATGTGCATTCGATGCACGGCTACTTTTTGCGTCCGGGCGATGCCAAGTTGCCGGTGGTTTACTCCGTTGACCGCGTGCGCGACGGCGGCAGTTTCAGTACGCGCCGGGTGACGGCGATCCAGAAGGGCCACCCGATCTTCACTTGCAGCGCCTCGTTCCAGTACGATGAAGAAGGCTTCCAGCACCAGAGCGAGATGCCACAGGTGGTCGGGCCGGAGAACCTGCCGTCGGAGCTGGAACTGACCCAGCAACGTGCACACCTGATCCCCGAGCACATGCGTGAAAAGCTGCTGTGCCCGAAGCCGATCGAATTCCGCCCGGTGACCGAGAAAGATCCGTACAACCCGCTGCCCTCCGATCCGATCAAGTACGTCTGGTTTCGCGCCGATGGCGCCTTGGCCGACTCGCCGGCGCTGCACAAGTATTTGCTGGCCTACGCATCGGACTTTGGCTTGTTGACCACCTCGATGCAGCCCCACGGCAAATCGGTGTGGCACAAGGACATGCAGGTCGCCAGCCTCGATCACGCGCTGTGGTTCCACCAGGACTTGCGCGCCGATGACTGGTTGCTCTACGCGATGGACAGTCCGTGGGCCGGTAACTCCCGCGGGTTTTCCCGTGGCAGCGTGTTCAACCGCGCCGGGCAATTGGTGGCCTCGGTCACCCAGGAAGGTTTGATCCGTCACCGCAAGGATTGGGCATGAGCCTGGCCGACGTGCATCACTGGGTGTTCGACATGGACGGCACCCTGACGGTGGCCGTACACGACTTCGCGGCGATTCGCGTGGCGTTGGCAATCCCTGCCGAACACGACATCCTGACCCACCTCGCCGCACTGCCGGCGGATGAAGCTGCTGCCAAACATGCGTGGCTGCTGGAGCATGAACGGGACCTGGCCCTCGGTTCGAAACCGGCACCGGGTGCGGTGGAGCTAGTGCGCGAGCTGGCGGGGCGCGGTTATCGCCTGGGTATTCTCACGCGTAATGCCCGGGAGCTGGCGCATGTCACGCTGGAGGCCATTGGCCTGGCCGACTGCTTTGCGGTCGAGGACGTGCTGGGCCGTGATGAAGCACCGCCGAAGCCGCATCCGGGCGGTTTACTGAAACTGGCCGAGGCCTGGAACGTGCCGGCGAGTGAGATGGTGATGGTGGGTGATTACCGCTTCGATCTCGATTGCGGGCGAGCGGCGGGGGCGCGCACGGTGCTGGTGAACCTGCCGGATAATCCTTGGCCGGAATTGACCGATTGGCATGCGGCGGATTGTGTCGAGTTGCGGCAGATGCTGTTGGCTTGAGGAAGAGGTTGGCTGATCTGACGCCTTCGCGAGCAAGCCCGCTCCCACACAGATCCAGTGTGGGAGCGGGCTTGCTCGCGAAGGGGTAGGCCAGGCATTACAAGAGTCATTGCCCAAACAAGGCTTTCTGCCCCTCCGGCGACGTAAACATCCCGTCCCCGTTATGCCCGACTCCGGGCACTTCAATCAGTTGCTGATTCAACCCTTGCGGTTGCAGCCGCTTCAGATAGTCAAAGTAAAAACGCCCGCGGGCCAATCGATAAGGTCCCTGCGCCTTGGCCTCGCAGCTTTTATCCAGCGCCGGATGATTCGGGTCGGTGTCCTGCTGGCCCAGTAGGTAAACGATGTCACGCTTGAGGTACTTTTCCTGCAGTTGAGCGGGAGTTTGTCCTTCGGCGTAAGCGGGCAAATCCGTCAGTCCATATTTCCAGCGATTGAATTGCGGGCAACCCGCGTGGCTGAACGCCACTGGCCGGCGCTCATCGAAATAAGCATAGGAAGACGGGTTAGCAATGACGTATCGCACCTGTACGCCGGTCGCTTCGAGGGCTGGCTGATCATGACCGAGCAACGCATAGCGCTGAACCACCTGCGCGCCGCCAGAGTGACCGGCGATGACGATTTGCTTCACATCCGGAAACTGTTGGCGGTCGCCCAGGCGGGCGATGATTTCGTCCAGCGCCTGGTAGGAGCTCAGGCGAAACGGCGCAGTGGATTCGCCGCCAGCCATCCACTCGTTACCCTGCCAGCGTAAGACTGTGTCCGCCACCGGTTGTAGCGCGACGTCGGTTTCATTGAGAAATTGCGGAGCGATCACCAGGGTGGTTGCGCTTTGCCCGGCCAGTTCGGCGGCGTGTTCGCCGCTCTGGAGATAGGTTTGCGCGTTGCGCAAGCGACCGTGGAGGATGATCAGCACCCGTTCGATTTTTGCCGGGGCGGGGCTGATGCCCACCGCTATTTCACCTGATTTCAACAGCAGGCGTCCGGGACTGATCTCCTTGACCCCATGCTCGGCGGCCTGGGACGTTGCGCATGTAAACAGAACAATCAAAAACCATTTCTTCATTTACAGATTTTTCGCCGCAAAGGTATCGCACTGGCCAACCTGGCCTTGGGCGAAACCGGTTTTGAACCAGCGCACCCGTTGCGCTGACGTACCGTGGGTGAAGGAATCCGGCACCACACGGCCTTGACCTTGTTGTTGCAAGCGATCGTCGCCGATGGCGTTCGCTGCGTTCAGGGCTTCTTCGATGTCACCGGGCTCCAGCCAGTTCAGGCGTTTCTGCGCATTGTTGGCCCAGACGCCGGCCAGGCAATCGGCTTGCAGTTCCTGACGAACCAGCAAACCGCCGTCGCCTTCCATCTGCCGGCCTTGTTGGCGTGCTGCCTGAATTTTCGCGGAAACCCCAAGAAGGGTTTGCACATGGTGTCCGACCTCGTGAGCGATCACGTAGGCCTGGGCGAAGTCGCCCGCAGCGGAAAAGCGTTGGGACATTTCCTGGAAGAACGCCATGTCCAGATAGACCTTCTGGTCCGCCGGGCAATAGAACGGGCCGGTCGCCGAGGTGGCCAGACCACAGGCCGAATTCACGCGGTTGCTGAACAGCACCAGGGTCGGTTCTTTGTATTGGCGACCGGCCTGCTGGAAAATTGCACCCCAGGTGTCCTCGGTATCGCCGAGGATCGAACGGACGAATTCGGCCCCTTCATCATTGGCCGGTGGCGCCTTGCGAGTCTGGTGGGTAGCGGGCGCCGATTGCTGTTCCATTTGCCCGGTCAGTTGCCCGAGGATTTGCAGTGGGTCCTGGCCGGTGATCCAGCCGATGCCGACGATCAGGAGGATCGCGGTCAGGCTCAAGCCCTTGCCGCCGCCAAAACGCATGCCACCGCCACCGCCGCCCATGTCATCACCACGGGCATCGACCACGTTGTCGCTGCGTCGGCCTTTTTTCCATAGCATGTGGGAATCCTCTTCTGTTCCGGGTAAAGCTCCGTGCGATGAGTGTTGCTGCCAAGTGGGAGCGGCGCCAGTCCGGTCGTCAGACTGCCGGTTGTGCAACTGGTTCCGAATTTTGCATCGTCAGGCTTCTCTTCTAGAATCATGCAAATTTTGTTTGGGGCCTACCATGGCTGGCAGTCAGATCGAACGTGTCTTCAGCGTGCTGGAAAGCCTGACCGGTGAACCGCAGGGTTTGCCGATGCAAACGTTGGCCGAGCAATTGGAAATCCCTAAAAGCGCGACTCATCGGTTGCTCGCCGAACTGATCCGCCTGGGGTATGTGCGGCAGAATCCGGACAACCTGCGCTATCACTTGTCGACCAAACTGGTGGCCATGGGCTTTCGATATCTGTCTGGCAGCGGTGCGGATATCGTTCAGCCGGTGCTCGATCGTCTGGCCGGGGAAACCGGTGAACTGGTACGTCTGGGGGTGATCCAGGGCGAGCGACAGGTCTGGATCGCCAAGTCCCAGGGTGCCCGCTCGGGCCTGCGCTACGACCCCGACATGGGGCGCGATGCGCCTCTGTTCTACACGGCTTCCGGGCATGCGTGGCTGGCGTGCATGAGCGATGCCGAGGCGCTGTCACTGGTCGAACGGCAAGGGACCGAGTTACCTCAAGACGTCGGGCCGAATGCGCCGCGTTCGAACATTGAGCTTCTGGAGCGGTTACGTCTGGCGCGGGAGCAAGGCTATGCGTGGGTCGAGGAAAGTTCGGCGGTGGGCACCTCGGCGATTGCCGCTGTGGTGCGTCATCCACTGGATGCTCGGGTCATCGGCGTGCTCAGCATTGCCGGGCCGAGTGCGCGAATGCCCGGCGCGCGATTGCATGAGTTGGCGCCGACCTTGTTGAAGTACGCCGAAGAGCTTTCGCTGGCGAGCCAGGCGTCAGAGTTGTTCAGTTGAACGCGATGTCTGCTTGAATAAACAGTGTGCGGTATTCGCACACTTTGTTGTGTCGTTGATGTCATAAAATGGAACCAGGTTCTAGATTGTTCAAGTCTCGCCTCACCCCATAAAAGGACTTCGTCTTGTCGTCGCCCAGCAGCACTCCGCTTTCCGGCGTCAATCAGCCCTTCAAAGGGATCCTGCTGATCGTTGTCGCAACCTTCCTGTTTTCCAGCCACGACGCCTTCTCCAAATACCTCTCCGGTTTTTATCCCATTGTCATGGTGGTCTGGGCGCGTTACCTGGTTCACACCTTGCTGATGGCCGGGATTTTCCTGCCGCAATCCGGGCTGCGGGTCCTGCGTACCAAACGGCCATTGCTTCAGCTGATCCGGGCGCTGTGCCTGCTGGGCACCAGTCTGTTTTTCACCACCGGGTTGATGTACATCCCGCTGGCCGAGGCCACGTCGGTCAACTTCCTGGCACCGGTACTGGTCACCGCGTTGTCGGTGCCGCTGCTGAAGGAGCGAGTGACGCGGGGACAATGGCTGGCGGTCATTTGCGGTTTTATCGGGGTGCTGATCATCGTTCACCCCGGGGGAGATCTGTTTACCCCGGCGGTGTTGCTGCCGTTCTGCTCGGCGCTGTTTTTCTGCTTCTATCAATTGCTGACACGCAAGCTCAGCGAGATCGATAGCCCGACCACCAGCAACTTCTTCGCCGGCTTGTGCAACACGCTGGTGATGAGTGCGCTGGTGCCGTTCTTCTGGCAGACGCCAAACCTGATGCATGGCGCGATGATGCTGGCGCTGGGGGCCTGCGGGATGACGGCACACCTGTTCCTGACTCAGGCTTTCCGTCTCGCGGCACCGGCGCTACTGGCACCGTTCAGTTATTGCCAGATCATCTTCGCCGGCCTGCTGGGCTGGCTGCTGTTTTCCCATACACCGACGCTGACCACCGTGGTTGGTATTGCCGTGATCTGTTGCAGCGGACTGGCGGCAGCGTGGCAGCAAAGCCGTCGCTGAAAGAGAGGCGTCAGGCCTAATGCCAGTCAGTAAAGCGGTAATGCGATCTGTAGCAGCTGCCGAGCCTGCGAGGCTGCGTTCGGCTGCGAAGCAGTCGTAAAATCAGTCA
>NZ_JBWKXF010000098.1:0-7345 GCF_059422645.1 Pseudomonas sp. GW821-FHT01C01
CGGTAGTTCAGTCGGTTAGAATACCGGCCTGTCACGCCGGGGGTCGCGGGTTCGAGTCCCGTCCGCTGCGCCATATTCGGTAACCTGGAACACTGAACGCCAGGTCACCACAGAAAGCCCGCCTTGTGCGGGCTTTTTGCTGTCCGGGATTTGGCCGGGCTTCAATGAAAAAGCGACCTTGGGGTCGCTTTTTTCATTTCTGACGGTTTATTGCTCGGCGTTGCGCCTGTGACGGTAGTCGCTGACGGCTTCATACACGGCCTTGCGCAGGCGATTGATACCGCCGATGGGGCGGTGTGCTTCGACGCCGAACCAGGGATTGAACGACTGGTTGTCGCACTGCAGGTTCAGCGCGGGTGTATCGAAGTCCTGCGCCGGCACATTGATCCGTGCCACGGTCTCGAAGGGCGCATCGCTCTCGCGCCACTCAATGCTGGTGTCTTCAATCGGCATGTACTTGTTGGCGTCCTGTCGCTGGATCTGCAAAACGAAACACGCGGGCACCTGGTCAGTCGACAGCTGTTGGTTCAGCGCATTGCGCAGGAAGTTCGGTAATTTGCGATTCTGTTCGGGCAGGTTGTAGGCCGGGCAGCTTGCCGGATCGGGTATGACCCGGAACTTCGCATTGGCTTCACCGAACTTGTAGGGCGAAACCGAAAAGTATGTCGCCTGGGTCGGGCTCGACGGGGCAGGGGACAGCGTCACCAAAGCGATGAGCAGGTGGCGAACCTGCCAAGTCCGTGGATCCCAGCCGGGGAAGAAGGCCATCAACTTTTTACCTTCGGCCTGGGCGGCGACGTTCTGACGGTATTCGGCGACATTACTCACAAAGAAGTTCGGATGGCTGAACATCACAAAATCCTGTTCACCTCGGCCTGGCCGGTCGCTCAACAGTGGCTTACCCGGTACCTCGAACAGTTTGATCGCCATGCCCCGGGCATCGCGGATGCTGTCGAACTGTGGGTAGGCATTGCCGTTAGACAGGCGCATCGTCGCTTGCCAGGTTTTGCCCGGCTCGCTGAACACACCCTGACGCAGTTCACCTGGCAGTTCCGGCAGCACCTGAACCTCGGCCCTCACACAGCCGTGGGCCTTGGCATGGGCGTCGCGCAGGTAGCGGGTGCTTTCGCGGTGCTGATCGACGATGCGCACGGCGGTCTGGATGATGTCCTGGGTCATCGCGGCTTCAGCGTCCGGAATCAACTCCTGCGCCGAGACCGGTCCGCGATGCTGCCAGGCAAACCAGGCGGTGGCCAATGCCCAGCCAAGCACTCCAAGACCCAGTAACCACAGCAACAGCTTGCCGAGGAAGGTGCCCAGGCGCAGCCAGAGAATTGTCAGCATGGGAACGTCCTTTTGACTGAGGCTGTGGTCATGGCAATTGCCCTTCCAGCGGTCCGCCCAACACTTTCAAATACTCCAGCAGTGCCCAGCGCTCTTCCGGTTGCAACCCGCGGCCGATCACGCCATTGCCGAGTTTGCCGGCACGGAATTCATGACCACTGTTGTGGTTACCGGTGATTCGCGTGTCGAACAGAAAACCATTGGAAATGGCTTCGGTGCGGTAACCGAGGTGTTCCGGGTCGTATTCGAATGTGCCTTTGTAGAACGTGGTCGCACGCTCATCCTGAGGCGACAGCAATTGATAAATGCTCGGTACCGAACCGTTGTGCAGAAACGGCGCTGTCGCCCATACGCCCGCCAATGGCCTGGCCTTGTACGAACGCAATTCGCGCACGCCGATCGGCAGGCCGAAACCGTCCATTTCAGGATATTCGGCAGGGGGGATATTGGCGTCTCGATACGCACGGTCCCGGACATATGCCGTGACATAGGCCAGCCCCTTGGCCACGGACATCTTGCTCAGGTCCAGTGGTTCGGTGGGTTTTGGCTCTACATCAAGTTTTTCCAGTTCTGCCTGCTTCCATTGCAACGCTGTTAGGTCGAAGCGGTGGTCGGCGATGTTGTTGGCCGCACCGGGGTCTGTGCCGATGTAATCCACCGGGAGCATTTTCAGGTGCTGGACATATCGTCCTTCGCCTTGGCTGGTATGCGGTACATGACAACCCGCGCAGTTTTCGGCGAACAATGCGCGACCCTTTGCTGCCAGAGGTTTGTCGACCGCGCCCAACAGATCTTCCGGCCAGGCCGGTGGCGCGAGTCGTTGCAGGGTTTCTTCGATCAGGTGCAGATCGCGCACGCGCACGCTGGAGGGGTAGCGCGCATCGCCCATCAGCGGCTGGCCGTTCTTGTCGAAGAAGTTCAGCGTGGCACCGACGCCCAACGCCTCGCCGATGTTACGGGCCATCGGTTGTTTCGCCGAGCCGTTCCACTGCACCCATTCGAACGTCCACATGTTCCACAGCTGCGGATAATCGACCGGGGCATTGGCCACACGGTAGTTGTCGGGGGAAATCGCATCACCGAAGCTGGCGTTGGCGATGCGCCCGAAGGCGTCTGTGCGCCCCGGGCCTTCCTCGGTCGGATAGAGCCCGCGGTGGGTGTCGTTCCAGGCCACTTTGAGGAACGTATCCAGCGAAGATTTGAATTCATTGCGCAGTTGATTGTGGCGCGTCTCGTAGTCCTGCCCCAGCACGTTGCGTGCGAAACGTTCGAATTTCCACGGGTTGTAGTAGGTCGAAACCAGGCTGGCCACCAGCGCTTGTCCGAAACTGCCCCCTTTGAGTGTAGGAACACTGGACGGCAGCACATGCTGCGCCGAGCCGCCATCGATACGCACGGCTTGGCCCTTGAAGCGCAGTTCACCGGTGTGGCAGGCCGCGCAGGTGATATCCAGAAACACATCCGGGCTCCCCGCATTCTGATGCCGGGTAAAGCCTGCCGGGAGGTTGCCGGGGTTATGCGGTGTAGCTTTCTGGCCGGGGTCCACCAGAAAACCGAAGCGGGCGAGGTACTCGGGGGCGGCGAAGCGTTGCTGCGAGAAGGGCAGTTCGAGGGCGGTGAACCAGTCATAGCGCAAGCCTTTGACCTGGGTGCCCTGGGGTGTGAAGTAATAAGTCTCTCGGTCGGCAGCGCTCCATTGCTCCAGGTAATGCACCTGTTGTGCAGGCGACCAGGCCGGCAATTTTGGGTTGGCGACGTAGTAAAGAACTACGGCCAAGACCAGCCCGAGCAGTACTGTGATAAGAACCAGCAAGCGAATAAAGAGGCGCAAGATAAACATCCGTGTCGAATTATCCTGCCGTTATGCCCGAGTGCCGAAGGTGCGGCAAGAGGCCATTACGCCAGATGTTGCAGGCTCAGGAATCAGACACCTTCAGAGCAAGATGAAAGAAGCTTCATCAGCCGAATTGTGAAATGCGTTTAAACACCTGAACTTATCAATCGTTTCCGGCTCTCATGCCGGTAGCCATTGGTCGTGGCGGCCTGATAAGCTCGCGGCTTTACTCGATTGCCCTTTAGGCGCATGAACAAGGAAATAGCATGAAACAGCATCGGTTGGCGGCGGCGGTGGCCCTGGTTAGCCTGGTACTCGCGGGTTGTGATTCGCAGACCAGCGTAGAGCTGAAAACTCCGGCGCAAAAAGCTTCCTACGGTATCGGCCTGAACATGGGCAAGAGCCTGGCTCAGGAAGGCATGGATGACCTGGATTCCAAAGCTGTAGCCCAGGGCATCGAAGACGCCGTCGGCAAGAAAGAGCAGAAACTCAAAGACGAAGAATTGGTTGAGGCGTTCGCCGCGCTGCAAAAGCGTGCCGAAGAACGCATGGCCAAGATGAGCGAAGAGTCGGCCGCTGCCGGCAAGAAATTCCTCGAAGAAAACGGCAAGAAAGCCGGCGTGACCACCACCGCTTCGGGCTTGCAGTACGAAGTCGTGAAGAAAGCCGATGGCCCTCAGCCTAAGCCGTCTGACGTAGTGACCGTCCACTACACCGGCAAACTGACCAACGGCACCGTATTCGACAGCTCCGTCGAGCGCGGCAGCCCGATCGATCTGCCGGTCAGCGGTGTGATCCCGGGTTGGGTCGAAGGCCTGCAACTGATGCACGTTGGCGAGAAGTACAAACTGTACATCCCTGCTGACCTGGCCTACGGCGCGCAAAGCCCAAGCCCGGCGATTCCGGCCAACTCTGTGCTGGTATTCGACCTGGAACTGCTGGCCATCAAGGATCCGGCAAAAGAAGACGCCGCTGCCAAGTAACCAGCGCGTGTTTCATCGACAACGCCTCGCTTATGCGGGGCGTTGTTGCATCTGGCGTTCGGCACGGGTAAACAAAACGAACAGACGCTCTAGACCGGAGTCTTAGGCATAGTAGGCGTTGGCGGTAGCCGTACCAGAACGCCAAGTCAATGAAATTATGGGTTTTTTTTGATGAGTAAAAAACGCCCGATCTGATTGGAGGCCTTGTAAAACGGGGCTTACAGCGATGAAAAGCAGCTCTGTTCACAAGGTTATCCACAATTTGTGTGGATAACATTTCAATGGGAGGAATGATGAAAGCACCCTGGAGTTTCGCTCGTTTCCTGCCACTGGCCGGACGCCTGCTGGCGCGCGGCCGATTGCCAACCCTGCTGTTCGCGGTCGCCAGCAAGGGCGCGAGCCAAGGCAATCGACTGGGCAAGCTCAAGGATGATTTGCGACTGTTGCAGGCACTCTGCCTGGCCTATTGGCGCGGTGAGTATCGAGCCATCAGTCCCAAGGCGCTGGTTTCGGTTGTCGCAGGCCTGATGTACTTCCTCAGTCCGGTGGATGCGATCCCGGATTTCATTCCAGTGTTTGGCATGCTGGATGACATCGCGGTACTGGCATGGCTGATGAAAGTTCTCGACGACGAACTCAATGCCTTCCGCGCCTGGCGCAAACGGCAAGTGCCGGAGAAGCTCGCGGTGGTCGAGCGCCTGCCTGATACCCCTGAGCAACTTCAGCTTCAAGGCCCGAAAAAACACTGAGTCAATTTCGACATGTTCACAGATTGATACCCCCCGCGACCTTGGCCGCTGTTAGGATTACACTTCTAGGGAAAAGTGCCGACTCGCTAAGTGTTGTTGTCCTACGGGGTAGTCATGGATATTCAGATAATTACACGCGAAGGCGAGCCCGAATATGCGGTTCTGCCATGGGCTCAATATCAGGCGTTACTGAAAGCAGCAGGCATCAAGGAGCAAGCATCGCCTGAAGCCACGAAGCTTCAGGCGGCAACACCAGACGCGATTCTTCCGGGTCTGGATCAATTACGCAGTTTGCGCGAAGGAAAGGGCATCGCCATCGAGGCGCTGGCCCGCACGGTAGGCATCAGCCCGTCTTACCTGGCCATGATCGAAAGTGGCGAGCGTCTGCCCGACGCCGCGATTCGTCGCAGCCTGGCCTGGGAATTGACGGTGTCAGGGTGGAGGGATGAATCGTGAGCGTACGCATCAGTCGTCAACATTGGGACGGATTGCTGGGCGAACTGGATCAGGCGCGTCGTCAGCGCCATCTCCTGACTTATCGGGCATTGCTGGAGCGTTTGCAGCTGCCGACTCCGGCCATGCAAACCCTGACGGCGGCCCTTGAGCATCTGGCGGCACTGGACGCCAAGGCGGAGCAGCCATTGCGCAGTTCACTGGTGATCAGTCAGGGCGCCAGTCGCTTGCCGCGCACCGGATTTTTTGAATGTGTCGAGCGCCTCGGGCGCTTTTCCGGGCCGTCGGACGGCGTTGCCGCCGCGTCCTGGCATGCTTCGGAAGTGGTGCGGGTGTTCGAGTACGAATACCCGGAATCGGCCGAGGCCTGAATGTTTCTGCAACTCAAGGCGCGGGTCGGCTACTGGCTCGCGCGCAGGCTGTTTCACTGGTCGTGGTTTGTTCGTCAGCCACGCGGCTGGCGCTGGCTCGAAGGCCAGTTCGCACGCATGGCCAATCTGGGCGATGTCGGCGCCCAGAGCTTCTATGGGCACATCCTGACGTTTCGCGGCGTTGGCCTTGGTGCTCGTGAGGAGGGCGTGCGTTTGTTGCGCCTCGCAGCGTTGGCAGGTGATGGCAAGGCGGCGTATCAGGTGGGCGTGATCAGTTTGGCCGGGACGCCAGGCAAGGCGCCGGATCCGCTTGAAGCCGCGCGGTTTTGGGGGATTGCGGCACAGGCCGGGCATCCGTTGGCGCCGATCAAGCTCAAAGAGTTGGCATCCCGCAGTTCTACGTAATCAACAGACATTTCTGACTGGCGTGAGGGCGATCCCTGCGCCACGTTTTCGCTTTAGCGAATTGCCCTACACCAACATCATCCTTTCCTGACTTCTTTCCTCGCGGATCCTCCGCAAAGTCCCTTGCGCCAATTTTCCTGCGCGAGGGAGTGTTCATGCTTGACCCGGTTTTTCATGCAGCCTCCCGCTTTTCGGTGCGCTGATGGATCAGATCGCCCGCGTCGAGCAGGAGCTCGACCACTTCCCCCACACCCTGAGCCTGTATCGCGAACAGCTCACCGGCTTCCTCAATCGCCACGCAGACCAGCTCAGCCATGCCCTGGACCTGCCCTCGCTGATGGGCATGGAGCGGGTGATCAAGCTCGGCGATACCAGCAAGGTCGTCAGCACCGGTGACGATGATTTTTTCTCGACGGTGGCGCAGTGCCCGGCCAACGGGATTCTGCTGATCGAGAGCAAGTTCGAGTCGGTGTACGACATTCCGCTGGGCAATATTCAGGTCGAGGTGGTGGCGCAGGAGGGTGGAGAAAGGAAGTCGGTCCCCCTGGATGAATTTGGCAAGGGCGAGTTCAGAGGCACGCCGGGCAAGTCCTATCGCGTGCATGTGCAGAGTGCAGCCACCCCGGAGCAGCTGGGTGCACTGTTCAAATCCTATGACGGCCTGACCGCACAGTTACAGGACTGGTTGCGTGGCGAGTGGCAAGGCTTCAAACCGCGCTGGCCGCAGTCGACCTCGGCGGCGGTCGGCAACGGCTTGCTGGCCGGCAGCTGGGCGGCGCTGGTCGGGGTGTGGGACCGCATCGGCGAGCTGTCGGCGATATTGCAGGACCCGCGCCGGTTCGCTGAGCAGCTGGGTGATGGCGCCCGTCAGTTGGCCGAGCTGGCGGAAAAAACCCCCGAAGCCATGGCCCGCCTGCAACTGCTGGCCAGTGACGAGGCGGCGCTGTGCCTGCTGTTGCGCACCGCCAGCCTGTGGCTGGAGATGCTGCCGCCGAGTGTCATGGCCGGCGCCACCGCCGAATCGCTGTCGAGATTTGCCGTGGAGTTGCTGATCGACCTGCTGATCGGCGTGGTCCTGACCTTCGCTGCGGCCGGGGCGGGCGTGGCCTATCTGTCGATGCGCTTGGCCCGGCATGGCGCGCAATTGCTGAGTGTCGTGCTGGGCTTCGTCAAAGCGATCTTTGGCCTCGTCAGCCAGTTCATCGG
>NZ_JBWKXF010000099.1:0-7161 GCF_059422645.1 Pseudomonas sp. GW821-FHT01C01
CGAATACGGTGTGTCAGTCAACATTGATGTCGGCTGACACACCGTATTCGCGAGCAAGCCCGCTCCCACATTGGTTTGTGGTTGCCTTAGATCTTCAACACCAACTTCCCGAAATTCTCGCCGTTGAACAATTTCATCAGCGTCTCCGGGAAAGTCTCCAGTCCTTCGACGATGTCTTCCTTGCTCTTGAGCTGCCCCTTGGCCATCCAGCCGGCCATTTCCTGTGCGGCGCTGGCGTACTGGGCGGCGTAGTCCATCACCACAAAACCTTCCATGCGCGCGCGGTTGACCAGCAGCGACAGGTAATTGGCCGGGCCCTTGACCGCTTCCTTGTTGTTGTACTGGCTGATGGCGCCGCAAATCACTACCCGTGCCTTCATGTTCAGACGGCTCAGTACCGCGTCGAGAATGTCGCCACCCACGTTATCGAAATACACGTCGACGCCTTTCGGGCACTCGCGCTTGAGGCCGGCGAGGACGTCTTCGCTCTTGTAGTCGATAGCGCCATCGAAACCCAGTTCATCGATCAGGAACTTGCACTTGTCGGCGCCGCCGGCGATGCCAACCACCCGGCACCCTTTGATCTTGGCGATCTGCCCGGCAATGCTGCCCACGGCGCCAGCCGCGCCCGACAGCACCACGGTGTCACCGGCCTTTGGAGCACCGACGTCGAGCAGGGCGAAGTAAGCGGTCATCCCGGTCATGCCCAGTGCAGACAAGTAACGCGGGAGGGGGGCCAGTTTCGGATCAACCTTATAGAAGCCTCGCGGCTCGCCGAGGAAGTAATCCTGAACGCCGATGGCGCCATTGACGTAGTCACCCACGGCGAACCCGGGGTTGCTCGAGGCGACGACTTTGCCCACACCCAATGCGCGCATGACTTCGCCGAGCCCGACCGGCGGGATGTAGGACTTGCCTTCGTTCATCCAGCCACGCATGGCCGGATCCAGGGACAGGTATTCGTTTTTGACCAGGATCTGACCCGCCGCCGGCTCGCCGACCGGCACTTGCTGATAAGTGAATGTCTCGCGGGTCGCCGCGCCGACCGGACGTTTGGCGAGCAGGAATTGGCGATTGGTCTGGGAGGTCATGGCAGGCACTCAGGATGTAATGAAGCTTTGTTGATAGCCGGTCAGCGACGATGCCGCAAGTTCGGCTGATGCGGCGAATGCACGTTGATCCAGTGCAGTGATAGTTGGTACGGCAGTTCCATCACTGCAACTCATGGGCGCCCAACCGGAGTCTTGATAGTGCTGCCGTGTTCAACATCTCCATGGCTAGACTGGTCCAACGCGATTCCCCGCTTTCTTCTCTCGAGGACATAACAATGAGCATGACGTTTTCCGGCCAGGTGGTTGTGGTGACAGGCGGGGCGGCCGGTATTGGCCGCGCGACCGCCCAGGCATTTGCCGCCGAGGGCCTGAAAGTAGTGGTGGCCGATATGGACGCGGCGGGCGGCGAGGGCACGGTGGCGCTGATTCGTACGGCCGGTGGCGAAGCGACCTTCGTGCGCTGCAACGTTACCCTGGAAAGCGATGTAAAAAATCTGATGGATGAGGTGATCAATGCGTACGGTCGCCTCGACTATGCCTTCAACAATGCCGGCATCGAAATCGAGAAAGGCAAACTGGCCGAAGGCACGCTCGACGAGTTCGACGCGATCATGGGCGTCAACGTCAAAGGCGTCTGGTTGTGCATGAAATACCAGTTGCCGTTGCTGCTGGCGCAGGGGGGCGGCGCGATCGTCAATACGGCATCGGTGGCTGGCCTTGGGGCTGCGCCGAAAATGAGCATCTATGCAGCTTCTAAACATGCGGTGATCGGCCTGACGAAGTCGGCGGCCATTGAATACGCCAAGAAAAAGATCCGGGTCAACGCAGTGTGCCCGGCGGTGATCGACACAGATATGTTCCGTCGCGCTTATGAAGCCGACCCGAAAAAAGGCGAGTTCGCCAACGCCATGCACCCGGTAGGTCGCATCGGCAAAGTCGAGGAGATCGCCAGCGCGGTGTTGTACCTGTGCAGCGATGGCGCTGCGTTCACCACAGGGCACTCACTGGCTGTGGACGGTGGCGTTACCGCGTTTTAAAACGACGCACCGATACTGAATACATGCGGAACCTGTGGGAGCGGGCTTGCTCGCGAAGAGGGCGTGTCAGTCGACATATTAATGATTGATCCACCGCATTCGCGAGCAAGCCCGCTCCCACAGTTTTTTTCTTCCACAAAGGGACCGGGCAATGTGTTTCAAATGATTAGAACCTAGGGTTTTGGCGGCGTTGTCGCACATGCCTGCGAAGGCTCCTGTGATTAACTGCTTCTCGCAAAACCACAGGAGTTTGCTTGCTCATGGAATTGAGAATCGACCGACAGGCGCTGGTGCCCGTCGTACAGCAAATTGTTGATGCGCTGACGTGCTGGCTTCATTCCAGCGGGGTATCGCCCGGTACTCGCCTGCCATCGGTGCGACTGATCGCACGGAACAATTTGCTCAGTCAGTTAAGCGTCGCCCAGGCCTGCGAACGCCTGGTCACACAAGGGATGCTGGTGTCACGTCATGGGGCGGGCTATGCGGTTGCCAACCCGGCATTGGCCGCGGGTTCAAGGCACGAGCCAGCGTGGTTCGAGGGGGCTGAGCCCGAGCACGGGGGCCGTTCGAGTGAGTTGAAGCTGGGCTGTGGCGGGCTGCCCGAAAGCTGGCGCGAGACAGACGATCTGAGTTATGCAATTCGGCAAGTCAGTCGCACCGACACGGCCAGTCTGTTCAACTACAGCACGCCGCTGGGTTTGCCAGCCTTGCGACAACAGATCCTCAAGCGCCTCAGGCAACTGGATATCCCGGCACAGGACAACCGGATCATGACCACGGCGGGTGCCAGTCAAGGGCTCGACCTGATCGTGCGGACACTGTTCAAGGCGGGTGACTGTGTGGTCGTGGAGAGTCCCGGTTATCCGGTGCTGTTCGATCTGCTCAGGCTGCACGGTATCCACATGGTCGAGGTGCCGAGAACACCGCGCGGGCCGGACGTGGACGTGCTCGAATCGGTGCTGGTCAAACACCGGCCTCAAGGGTTGTTCATCAATAGCTTCTTTCACAACCCGACCGGCAGCAGCCTTGCGCCGGTGATGGCGCGTCGCGTGCTGCAACTGGCCAAAGCGCATGGCGTGCAGGTGATCGAAGACGACGTATATGCGGATTTGCACAGCGGTTCCGGTACGCGACTGGCTGCGCTGGACGACAACGTGATCTATGTGGGCAGTTATTCCAAGACCCTCAGCAGTTCCTTGCGGGTCGGCTTCGTGGTGGCCGCTGCCGAAATTATTACGCGTCTGGCCGAGGTCAAGATGATCAGCGGCATGGGCGCCTCGCGATTTTGCGAGTCGGTGCTGGCGTGCCTGTTGGCTAACGGTGCCTACCGCAAACTGGTGCAGCGTCAGCGCCAACGCCTGAACAGCGACCGGCTGGCGGTGTTGCAACTGCTCGAAGATGCCGAATGGGAGGTTTTCGGCAAGCCGGCGGGGGGACTGTTCATTTGGGCGCGGTCACTAGTGTCAGACTACGATCAGGTGCGGGCCCAGGCACGGCGACTGGGTGTACTGCTGTCATCGAAGACCGCCTTCAACCCTTCGGGTGAGGCCAGTGACTGGCAGCGTATCAACGTGGCCTATGCCTGCGACCCGCGTGCCCGTGCGTTCTTTCAGGCCACTGCCCGGGATCGACCTCAAGCGTTCTGAAAACGACGTTGGCGTAGCTTTTTGCCATTATTCCGGCGCCAGAGCCTTGTGTTGCCACTGGCCCGTTGCGAATCTGCGCCTACAGACTTTGGCAGGGGACTAAGTGCAATGATTTCGGCCGTGCAAGGACGTTTTGCCAACCTCGGTATGGCGAAAAAACTGGGTATCGGGTTTGTCCTGGTGCTGTTGCTGACTGCGCTGGTGGCGGGCATTGGCGTGTGGTCCCTGCAAACCATCAGCCAGCGCTTCGACGGCCTCAAGCAAATGTCATCGCTCAACAGCGGTTTGCTCAAGGTGCGGCTACTGGAGCAGGAATACGCCTTGCACGGCAATTCGAAAACCGTCGATGCCCTGCACGAGGGTGTCGATGGCTTGATCGCCCTGGCCGGCCAACTCAAGGCCGCGTCTGCGGCCAACGTGCCGGTGATGAATGATGTCGAGCAGTCCCTGGGTGCCTATCGCAAGGCCTTCGACGAGTTTGTCTCGCTCAGCCAGGCCAAGGACCTGGCGCTGGAAATGGCCAGTTGGTCGGTGTCCAGCGTGGCCAACAATCTTGATGTCTTGCAATCCGGGCTCGCCGATGACGGCGCCTATGCGCTGAAAGATTCCGAAGGCAAGGACGGTGCGCAATTCATCGAGCAGGCCAGCCAGGTCAGCCAGGTTTCACGCTTGATGCTGCAAGCCATGAATGAAGCTCGTGTGCGTCTGGATCAAAGCCGCAAAGGTGACGACAGCGCGGGGCAGGGCAAGATCGAGCAGGCCAGCCAGGCATTGGCCCAGGCAGAGCAGCTCAAGACCACGGTCAAGGATGAGGGCTACCAGACCGTCCTCAATGAGGTGACGGGCCATATCGCCAGTTTCAGTGACAAGCTCGCCGAGTACACCGGCCTGCTGGAACAGGAAAAAACCGTCTATCAACAATTGCATCAACGCGCTGCCCAAGTGGTTGAACGGGTGGATCAGGCTTATGGCGCTGAAGACCAGTCGATGCAGGCTGAACTGAAAAAGAACTCGTTGCTGATCATTGGCTCTTCCGCCCTGGCCTTGCTGGTTGGGCTGGTTGCTGCGTGGTTCATCACCCGGTTGATCGTGGCACCGCTGCGCAGTGTGATTCATGTGGCGCAACAGATTGCCTCAGGGGATTTGAGTGCGACCATTGACGTGACCCGCCGTGACGAAATCGGCCAGTTGATGCAGGCAATGCAGCAAATGGGCGCGGGGCTCAGCCATATAGTCAGCGGCTTGCAGTCGGGGATCGAGCAGTTGGCGACTTCCGCCCAATCGCTGTCGACGGTGACTGAACAGACCAATCTCGAAGTCAGCACGCAGAAAGAGGAAACCGAACAGGTCGCCACCGCAATGAATCAGATGACGGCCACAGTGCATGATGTCGCACGCAATGCGGAAGAAGCGGCCCAGGCCGCGCAAACGGCTGACGGCAAGGTTGAGAGTGGCCAGCAGGTGGTGCGCCAGAGCATGGCGCGGATTGAGCAGTTGGCGGATTCGGCCAACTCGGCCAGTTCGAGCATTGAAAGCCTGAGTGCGGAAATCCAGAACATCGGCACGGTTTTGAGTGTGATCAAAAGCGTGGCGGAGCAGACCAACCTGCTGGCATTGAACGCGGCGATCGAGGCGGCGCGGGCTGGCGAACAGGGCAGGGGCTTTGCGGTGGTGGCCGATGAAGTGCGGGCGTTGGCCAAGCGAACCCAGCAATCGACCGAGGAAATCGAACGCCTGGTCAGCGCCTTGCGCTCGGCAGCGCAGTCGTCGGTGCAACAGATTCAGAGCAGTGGCGAGTTGGTGAAGCTGGCGGTCAGCGATGCCTTGCAGACCGAGAGTGCGCTGGGAAGTATTGCGGCGGCGGTATCGTTGATCCAGCAGATGAACCAGCAGATCGCTGCGGCTGCCGAGGAGCAGAGCTCGGTGGCCGAGGAGATCAACCGCAGTGTCACCAGCATTCGCGCCAGTGCCGATCAGTCATCGCTGGCGATGCAGGGCAATGCAGCGTCCAGTATTCAGTTGGCGCAACTGGGGGTTGAACTGAAGGGGATGGTGGGGCATTTCAGGCTTTGAAATGATTTCGATTAAAGCTTCCTGTAGGAGCGAGCTTGCTCGCGATGGTCGCAAGAGATAACGCGCGTTTACTGGTTGAACGCGGCGATCTGGAGTCCATCGCGAGCAAGCTCGCTCCTACAGTGGTTTTCGCCGGTCAGTCGTAGATCGCTTTCTTTTTCCAGTCCGCGTCGGCCTCGACGTCTTTGAGGCCTTCGGTCAACTGGTTGACTTCGCCTTCGACCGGCGCGATGCGATCCATGACCTGGTCATTGGCGCGAGCCAGGAGTTTTTCCAGGTATTCCAGTTGCTCGGCGTAGACCTGTGGCTCCTGTTGTTTGCGCAGGTATTGCACGCCGCGCTCGAATGCCAGGCGAGCCTGCCCGGGCTGGTTCTGTTGCAGGGAATGCTGGCCGAGGTTGTTGAAGAACTCGATGTGCAGCAACACCAGGATATGGCGCACTTCACGGATCCAGCGTTTGGCTTCATTGGGGGGCAGGAAGCCGTCCTGTGCCGCGCGGGTAATCTGGCCGTGCAGGGCTTCGAGCAGGAAGCGTACATCCTTGGCCTTGGCTTCGGTCTGGATCGGTGCTGGCGGATTGTTGACCGGGATGGATTGACCCTGGCCGACAAGAGCCTCCAGTTCGGCGATCCGTGCCTTGAGGTTGGCGCTGGATTTTTCCAGGTTAAGCAGGCGCTGGCAGACATTCAGTTCCAGGCGGGCCAACAGCAGCTTGAGCGCTGGAGTCATCAGCTGGCCCGGGAACGTCTCGGTGATTTCGCCGCAACGTCGCAGGCGATCGTTGAGCTCAATCTTGGTACGGGCCTTTTCCAGCTTGTTGTTTTCCGCCACATGGTTCATGTAGCCAATGGCGATCAACAGTGCGATCCCGGCTACGACTAGCAGGGTGATCATGAGTGGCGTCACCGGTAAGACCTCTTTATAGGTTACGCATGCGAGTCTGGTGGTTGGCATTTGAGCGCCCAGGTCCGCACGACGGGTTGGATCGGACATGCTTGTACTTATATCGGCCGGAGCCCCGCTTCTATAAATGATGGCACTCGATATACAGATTGCCATCATCCGGTGGACTATAACGTCTTGGCGGATGCCAGAATATAGGCGTCAAACGCCGGGCAGCGGAAAAACCGCAATGGCGCCCAAAAGCAGGGCGAAGTCATTGATTTAAATAAATTTATATCAGGGGGTTGACGACCTCTCAATCCATCCATAGAATGCGCGCCACTTGCAGCGTAAAGCACACAGCGAAACGCGGCAGGGAGTGAATGTAGTACGTGTGTCCCCTTCGTCTAGTGGCCTAGGACACCGCCCTTTCACGGCGGTAACAGGGGTTCGAGTCCCCTAGGGGACGC
>NZ_JBWKXF010000100.1:0-6896 GCF_059422645.1 Pseudomonas sp. GW821-FHT01C01
GGCGGAGTGTCAGTCACCTCAATGTCGAATGACACTCCGCCTTCGCGAGCAAGCCCGCTCCCACAGGGTGAAATCAATTTCCAGTCCGGAATTCGCTGTCGATTTTCCGGTGGAGGTCGCCCATGCCGCGATCTATGCTGCGCCCATGAACCTACAAAAAACGCTGCTTCCGCCCCGTGCCGAGATGGTTCGCGCCATGCTCGAGCGAGACACCTCCTACGAGGGGGTGTTTTTCACGGCGGTCAAGACCACAGGAATTTTCTGCCGCCCCGGTTGCACCGCCCGCAGCCCGAAACCTGCGAACGTCGAGTTCTTTGCCAACGCCGAAGAATGCCTGGCGGCGGGTTATCGCGCCTGCCTGCGCTGCAAACCGCTGGACACCGCCGCCAGCGCGCCCGACTGGGTGCAGAAACTGTTCAGCTCGGTAGACGCCGACCCGGAGCAACGCTGGACCGACGCCCAACTACTGGCCGAAGGCATCGAACCACTGAAACTGCGCCGCTGGTTCAAGCAGCATTTCGGCATGACCTTCCATGCGTGGCTACGCACCCGGCGCCTGGGCATGGCGTTGGGCGGGATCAAACAGGGCGACTCCATCGACGACGTCGCCTTCGATTCCGGCTACGAGTCCCTGAGCGGTTTTCGCGATGCCTTTCAAAAATCCTTCCACATCACCCCGGGCCGCGCAGCCAACAGCGAGCCGTTGTTGTTCACGCGCCTGACCACGCCGCTGGGGCCGATGATCGCCATGGCCGAACGGCGTGGGCTGGTGCTGCTGGAATTTCTCGATCAGGCATCGCTGAGCCCGGCGGTCGAAGCGCTGCAAAACCGTTTTGGTTATGCCGTGGCGCCGGGGCACAACGCGCACTTGCAGCAGATCGAAGAGCAATTGTCCGCGTATTTTGCCGGCACGCTCACTGAGTTCAGCGTGGCCCTGCACATGCCCGGTAGCGAGTTCTCCCGTCAGGTCTGGGCTGAACTGGCGAAAATCCCCTACGGCCGGACCACCACCTACGGCGCCATCGCGGCGATTCTGGGCAAGCCCGGTGCCAGCCGGGCGGTGGGCCTGGCCAACGGGCATAACCGCTTATCGATTGTCGTGCCGTGCCATCGCGTGATCGGCGCCGACGGCTCGCTGACCGGCTACGCTGGAGGCCAGCCGCGCAAGGCGTTTCTGCTCAGGCTGGAAAACGCAGCGGTGCAGCTCACAGAGCAATTGGCGTTCTGATCCCACCCACAGGTTTTTCATAAGGAAGGAAATTCGATGGACAGGCTCGACAATCAACTGCACCAACTGCATCACGATGGCTTGCTGATCCTCACCAACGTCGCCGATGCCGCCGGGGCGCGGTTGGTGGAACAACTGGGCAACAAGGCCGTGGCCACCAGCAGCGCGGCGGTGGCCTGGGTGCATGGTTACCCCGATGGCAACACCCTGCCCCTTGAGCGTCTGGTCTCGACGGTCGAGTCGATTGCCCGCGTCATTTCGGTGCCGCTGACCGTGGACATTGAGGCCGGTTATTCCGATGACCTGGAACGGGTGGCACAGGTGGTTGACGCCGTGATCGCCGCCGGTGCTGTCGGGATCAATATCGAGGACGGCGCCTCGCCGCCCGAGTTACTGGCACGCAAGATTGAAACCGCGCGCCAGGTGGCCGATCGCCGAAACGTGAACCTGTTTATCAATGCGCGCACCGATGTGTACCTGCGGGGCCTGGTGCCTGCCGAAGATCGCGTCGCGGAAACCCTCAAGCGCGCTGCGCGGTATCAGGCGGCCGGTGCCAATGGCCTGTTTGCCGCGGGCGCTACCGCGGAGTACGAGATCAAGGCGCTGTGCCAGGGCACCTCGCTGCCACTGAATGTGCTCGGGTTCCCGGGCCTGCCGTCGCCCCAAGCGCTTGAAGCCCTCGGTGTACGCCGCCTGACCGCAGGCTCGGGCATCGCCGAATTCCTCTACGGTGCCATGGCCGGCATCGCCAAAAGTTTTCTGCAAACCGGCAAGTTCGATAACCACGACCTGAAGGCTTTCACCTATGGCGAAATCAACGCCCTGTTAAAACCGTCCGGGAAAGCCTGAGCCCATGTCCGACGGCTATCTGGCGGCCAGCGCGTTCCTGGCCGCCATCGATGATGACTGGCGCCGCCACATCGACGCCATCGGCCCGTGCCTGCACCAGCCGCATGCGGCGCGTGATCCGTATGAGTCGCTGGTGCGGGCGATTGCCTATCAGCAACTGCACACCAAGGCCGGCGATGCGATTGTCGGCCGGCTGCTGGCGCTGTTTGGTTCGGGTGCGTTTCCCAGGCCTGAACAGATCGTCGCGACAGATTTCGACCGACTGCGCAGTTGCGGGTTCTCTGCGAGCAAAATCACCACCATTCAAGGCATCGCCCAGGCGTCGCTGGACGGCGTGGTACCCGATTACGCCACGGCGCTGGCCATGGACGATGAAGCACTGATCGAGCGTTTGATCACGTTGCGCGGTGTGGGGCGCTGGACCGTAGAGATGTTGCTGATCTATAGCCTGGAGCGTCCGGATATACTGCCGGCCGACGACTTTGGCGTGCGTGAGGGTTATCGGCGGCTCAAGGGGCTGGAGGTGCAGCCGACGCGCAAGCAGATTATCGAGATCGGATCGGCGTGGAGCCCTTATCGGACGGTGGCCTCCTGGTATTTGTGGCGGGTGCCCAGCCGTTAGACCGCGTTATCGTTCTTCGCTGGCAAGCCAGCTCCTACAGGTTGGCATTGTTCCGTAGGAGCTGGCTTGCCAGCGAAGGCGTCAGCCCGGACAACACAAAACCAACACCTACTACAACCCCGACTTCAACCGACTGAACGCCCGGATCAGCGCCCGATTGAACGCCTTGCCATTGTCATTCTTGCTGTAAAGCGAAGCCCTGACCTCGGCCGTTGGGTACGTCCCCGGATCATTGCGAATCGCCGGGTCGATCAAGCCGTCCGCCGCCGTGATCGCATTGGCATAATGGATGCTGTCGGTGATCGGCGCGATCACTTCCGGGGTCATCAGGTAGTCCATCAATGCCAGGCCGGCCTTCGGATGCGGCGCATCCCTGGGAATGACCATGGCATCGAACCAGATCAACGTGCCCTCCTTCGGAATGCGATATTTCAGTGAGTACGGTTTGTTCGCCGCTTCTGCCTGGCCCGCCGCGATGGCCACGTTGCCGTTCCACGACATCGCCACGCAGGTATTGCCGTTGGCCAGGTCGCTGATGTTCAGGTCGTTGTCGAAGTAGCGAATGTACGGACGAATCTTCGCCAGTTGCTGTTCGGCCAGCTTCAAGTCATCAAGGCTCTGCCGGTTGATGTCCAGGCCCATGTACTTCATGACCGCCGCAAACACTTCGTTGGGATCGTTGAGCAGGCTGACCCCGCAGTCGGCGAATTTCGAGACCACGGCCGGATCGAAAAGCATCGCCCAACTGTCTGTTGGCGCATCGGGCGAGCGCTGTTTGACTGCCTGCTCCTGATAGCCCACACCGGTGGTGCCCCAAGCGTAGATCCCGGCATAGCGGTTGCCCGGATCGAACACCGCCATGTGCTGGCGGAACTCCTCGCCGACGCCGGCAAAGTGCGGCAGTTGCTGCTTGTCGACCGTCTGCACCGCGCCACTCTCGATGGCTCGCGACAGATGCTGCCCCGCCGTCAACACCAGATCGTAACCACTGCGGCCAGTCAGCAATTTGGTCTCGACGGTTTCCAGTGAATCAAAGTGGTCGGCCACCACATGGATGCCGGTTTTCGCCTCGAAGTTCTTCAAAGTGTCCGGGGCCAGGTACTCGCCCCAGATGTACAGATTGACCACCGGTCTGGCGGTATCGGCGGCCTGCACACACAGGGGTGCAAGCACCAGCAGTATTGCTTGAGTCAGTTTGTGCAGGCCCATTTTCACACTCCTTTGCCAGCGTACTGCGGCATGGTGATGCACGCGACATTACCGCCGCCGAGGAGGATTTCCCGGGAGTTTTCGATGCCGACGATGTTGTGTTCAGGGAACAGCTCGGCCAGGGTCGCCTGCGCCACTTTGTCGTTACGATCACCAAACAGCGGCACCACGATGGATCTGTTACCGGCGTAGTAGTTGATGTACGACGCGCAGATTTTCGTCCCGGCCTGACGCGTGTGAGTGCTGTCCTGCTGGTCCAGCCCTTCGGCTTCTTCGGCCGTCCACTCCAGCACATCCGGTTGCGGCAGCTTGTGCACGATCAACTCGCGGCCACGACTGTCGCGGGTGCTGCGCAGGATGTCGTAGGCCTCCTGATAGATTTCCCACTGCGGATCATCGCGATTGTCGGTCCATTGCAACACCACTTCGCCAGGACGCACGAAGCACGCGAGGTCGTCGACATGACCATCGGTTTCGTCGAACTTGCAGCCCCGTGGCAGCCAGATCACTTGCTCGGCGCCGAGGTAGTCGGTCAGGCGGCGGGTGACTTCGTCCTTGCCCAGATGCTGGTTGCGATTGCGGTTGAGCAAGCACTGTTCAGTGGTCAGGATGCTGCCCTGGCCATCGCTCTGGATGCCGCCCAGTTCGGCAATCAACGGCGCGCGATAGCGGTCGAAGCGTTCGATTTCGAGGATTTTACTGGCGATCTGGTCGTCCTTGTCCCACGGGTAGTAGAGGCCACCGTCGAGCCCGCCATAAGCGTTGAATTCGAAGTCGACGCCGCGCACTTCGCCGCTCCGATCGTTGACCACAAAACACGGGCCGCTGTCGCGGAACCAGGTGTCGTTGCAGGTCATTTCCACCACACGCACTTGCGGCGGCAACTGCCGGCGCGCAGTGGCGAACTGTGCCGCCGAGGCGCACACGGTGACCGGCTCGCTCATGGAAATGGCGGTGACGATCTGCACCCAGACTTTCTGCGCCGGCTTGGCACCGTTGCGCCAGACGTCGGTGCGCTCCGGCCAGCCGAGCCAGCAACCGGACTTGGCTTCGAATTCGCCGGGCAGACGGAAACCGTCCTGTTTGGGAGTGGTGTCGAGCAAACGGGCCATGGTCAAACCTCTTCAGCAGGGATTGGAATGACCACAGGCTAAGGGCGTTGGCGACTGGCTCGCCAACGATGATTATTGCGGAATACTTGAATTCAACTCATCAATCGAGCAACTGATCGTTGAACCATTCCAGCATCTGCGCCACTGCCGGACGTTCCAGCCGCACCCGTTCGCACACCAGTGCATATTGGCCCAAAGCGGTCATGCTCGACGTAAATGGCCGTACCAGCCGACCGCTGAGCAAATCTTCCTGGGCCGTCAGGTTGTCCCCCATGGCCACGCCCTGCCCTTGGGCCGCCGCTTCGAGTGCCAGCCCGGCATGAGCAAAATACAGCTGCCGGTCGGGGCGCTGATCGCCGGCATGGCTGGTGAGCCACGCGGTCCAGGTCTTGCCGTCCTGGTCGTCGTGCAGCAGGCAATGGCGGGCCAGGTCCTTCGGGGTTTTCAGGGTGCCCTGGTTGAACAGGCTGGGGCTGCACACCGGGAAGAACTGCAACGCCGGCAGCGGCCGGACGAAATACGCGGTGCTATCCACCGGGCCAGTGCCGTAGGTGATCGCCAGGTCGATGTCTTCACCGGGCGCCGTGGCGTCGATCGGCTGTTCGTACAGGTGCAAGGTGATGTGCGGGTAGCGCGCGTAGAAATCCGTGAGGCGACTCATCAGCCACTTTTGCGCCAGCTCGGCGGTCACCGCCAGACGCAACACCGCCAGGGACGACGGATCACGCAGTTCATCGCAGGCATCGCCAATCAGTTCGAACGCCTGCTGCAAACTCTGCATCAGGCGCCCGGCGGCCAGCGTCGGGCGAATCTGCCGGCCCTCGCGCACGAACAGCGACACACCCAATTGCTCTTCGAGCTGGCGGATCTGGTGGCTGACTGCGCTGTCGGTGACACACAGCTCGGCCGCTGCCCGACCGAAATGGGCGTGGCGGGCGGCGCATTCGAAGGTTCGCAGGGCTGCCAGGGAAGGTAATCGTCGCATCAGGTCATGTCCCGGTTTCGAGGTGGACATGCTGACTTGGCCGTTGGTGGGCGTCCAGTGGGACCGCGTTATCGTTCTTCGCGAGCAAGCCCGCTCCCACATTTGAAATGCAATCCCCTGTAGGAGCTGGCTTGCCAGCGAAGGGGCCCGCCCATTCACCCCCATCCAAAACCCGGCGCCTGTCGAACACTCAAACTGAAACCGGTGGCGACCGGCGACGGTCTAGGCTGTCTTGGATACGCTCAAGACAGCCGGAGGTTCCAATGCAACTCGAAGGTTCCTGCCATTGCGGTGCGGTGTCGTTCAGTTTGACCAGCGCCCACCCCTACCCTTACCAGCGTTGCTACTGCTCGATCTGTCGCAAGCCCCAAGGGGGTGGCGGCTATGCGATCAACCTCGGTGGCGATGCCGCCAGCCTGAAGGTGCGCGGGCGCAAGCACATTGCGATCTACCACGCGCGGCTCAAGGACGAAGGTGACAAACGCGCCCACAGCAGCACGGCCGAACGGCATTTCTGCTCGGTCTGCAGCTCGGGTTTATGGTTGTTCAGCCCGCAGTGGCCGGAATTGATTCACCCGTTTGCCTCGGCCATCGACACGCCGCTGCCGGTGCCGCCGGAGCACACACACCTGATGCTGGGTTCGAAGGCGCCGTGGGTTGAGGTCCAGGCGCAGCCAAGGGATAAACAGTTCGATGTGTACCCCGAAGAGTCCATCGCGCAATGGCATGAACGCCTGGGTTTGAGCCGTTAGCTTTTGTGTTGCTGATGGCCCCTTCGCGAGCAAGCCCGCTCCCACAGTTGGAATGCAATCCCCTAATGAAATGGCTACCCCCTGACACCCTGTGATCGCTCTCTAAACTTTCACAGGGTGTCTTTCGGAGGCCATTGCC
>NZ_JBWKXF010000101.1:0-6699 GCF_059422645.1 Pseudomonas sp. GW821-FHT01C01
CGCGAAAGCGGTGGATCAGTCAATATTGATGTCAACTGACCCACCGCTTTCGCGAGCAAGCCCGCTCCCACACTGGTTTTGCATTTCATCCCGACCATCGGTCATTCCGTCCAGCAACGCTACAGGCCGAGCGCCTCTTTGGCATATGATCCCGAGCCTTCGCGCGGGCAGGAGTCAACATGCAGCTCAAACACAAAATCGTCGCCCTCGGGATTCTGCCGCTGGTGCTGGCCATTGCCGTCATCTGCGCGCTGGTGATTTCCCTCAACCGCCAACTGGGTGATCAGCAGGCACAACTGATCGAAGACAGCATTTTGGCGAGCAAGCGCGCGGAACTGAAAAACTACGTGGAAATGGCGCAAAGCCTGATCGCGCCGCTGTACGACGACGGCCATGGCGACGCCCGTGCCCAGCAGCAAGTGCTGGAAGAACTGCGCAAGCTCAGCTTCGGCATCAATGGCTACTTCTTCGTCTACGACCGCGAAGGCCGCAGCCTGATGCACGCGCGCCAGTCGGAGCTGGTGGGCCAATACCTGTGGGACATGAAAGATCCCCACGGCCTGCCGGTGATTCAGGCGCTGCTGCAAAGTGCGCAATCCGGCGAAGGCTTTCAACGCTACGCCTGGAACAAACCCTCCTCCGGCCAGGTGACCGACAAGCTCGCCTACGTGGTGATGCTCGATCGCTGGGGCTGGATGCTCGGTACCGGCATCTACCTCGAAGACGTCGAACGCGCCACCCAGCAAGCCCGTGCAGAAGTGGCCCAGGGCATCCGCAAGACCATGATGGCGATTGCCGTGGTCGCTCTCGTCGCGGTGCTGTTTGTGTTCGCCACCGGCATGACCCTCAACGTCAGCGAGCATCGCCTGGCAGACAAAAAACTGCAGCGCCTGACCCAACGCATCGTCAGCCTGCAGGAGGAAGAACGATCGCGGGTATCCCGCGAGTTGCACGACGGCATCAGCCAGGTGTTGGTCTCGATCAAGTTTCAGTTCGAACTGGCCAGCCATCTGCTGGAACGCGGACAAGCCCACGACAAGGGTTTGAACACATTAAAGGACGCCACCGAGCGCCTGGGCGATGCCATCGGTGAAGTCCGCAGTCTCTCCCACGACCTGCGCTCATCTTTGCTCGACACCCTCGGCCTGCCGGCGGCCATCGGCCAATTGGCCGCGGAGTTCGAACAGCGCAGCGGGCTGACCGTGACCTACGACGAAAATGAATTCGATTGCCAACTGGTCGACGGCGCGGCTGTTTCGTTATTCCGCATCGTCCAGGAAGGCTTGACCAATATCGAACGCCACGCCCAGGCGAAAAACGTGTCCATCACCCTGCGCGGCTGCGACGAATCCGTACGGCTGACCGTGGTCGATGACGGCATCGGTTTCAACGTCGCCCAGGTCGAACGTCGTCAGGCCGGCATTGGCTTGCGTAACATCCGCGAACGCGTCGAACATTTTGGTGGGCGCTTCGATTTGATTTCGATGCCGGGCAGAAGTGAGCTGGACGTGCTGCTGCCAATGAAACCTGACGCAAAACGCTGAGCCGGCCCAAAAATTACAAGAGTGAATACCTGCGATGAACCTGCCTTCCCCGATCCGCGTCGCCCTGGTCGACGATCACTCCCTGGTCCGCGACGGCATCAAGGCACTACTGGCCGTGATGTCGCCCCTCGAAATGGTCGGCGAAGCGGAAAATGGCGCCGAGGCCATCGAGATGGTCGGCCGCTGCCAACCGGACCTGCTGCTGGTCGACATCAGTCTGCCGGATATGAACGGCCTGGAGCTGACCCGCGTGCTGCGCAGCCAGTACCCGTCACTCAAGGTGCTGGTGCTGAGCATGTACGACAATTACGAGTACGTGAGTGAATCGGTCCGCTCCGGCGCCAGCGGCTACGTGCTGAAGAACGCCCCGTCACGGGAAATCATCGCGGCCATCGAAGCCATCAGCAGCGGCGGAACCTTCTACAGCGCCGAAATCGCCCAGCGGCTGATTGCCGACAAGAACTCCGACAACGAGTTGACGCCGAGGGAAAGCCAGGTGTTGTCGAAGATGGCGCTAGGGCTGAACAACAAGGAAATGGCCCGGGAACTGGATATCAGCGTGCGCACGGTGGAGACACACCGCTTGAGCATTCGGCGCAAGCTCAACATCGATAAGCCGGCGGCGCTGGTCAAATACGCCATCGATCACGGCCTAATTTCCCGATAACACCTCGACCCTTGTGGGAGCGGGCTTGCTCACGAAGAGGCCGGTACATTCAATATTGATAGCGACTGATACGCCGCCTTCGCGAGCAAGCCCGCTCCCACAAGGGTCAGCGAATCATCCATTGACTGCGTCGATAGTCACCATTGACTCAATGAAGTTCTCTTAAAAAATCCCCGGCGTAACATCTGCTCCATACCAACCCATTACACCCCGGAGCACACCATCATGAAACGCCAGACCCTCCTCAGCATCGCTTTCTCGGTTTTCGCAGTTAACGCTTTCGCCGCAACCTCTGCTCAACCTGTGGTCGCTGAAGGCGGCTCGGATCGCCTGATTGAAAGCCGTGTGGCCGAGGGTGGTTCCGATCGCCTGATCGAGAATCGTGTGGCTGAAGGCGGTTCGGATCGCCTGCTGGAAAAACGTGTTGCCGAAGGTGGCTCCGACAAACTGCTGCAGAACCGTGTCGCCGAAGGTGGTTCCGACCGCCTGATCCAGAACCGTACCGCCTGAATGCAGGGCGGTACCGCAAGACCCGACGAGAACCCGGCCTCATCAGCCGGGTTTTTTTACGTCTGTTAAAAGTCCTCCCCCACCACAAGTAGCGCCTCGCCTGGCTAATGCCAGTCAGTTAAGCAATTTCAGCCGCGACACCCTTTGTAGCAGCTGCCGAGCCCGCGAGGCTGCGTCCGGCTGCGAAGCAGTCGTGAGTCCAGCTGACGCGGCTTGCCTGACGTACCGCAATCACTGATTTTACGACTGCTTCGCAGCCGGACGCAGCCTCGCGGGCTCGGCAGCTGCTACAGATCGCACTGCCGCTTAACTGATCGGCATTAGCCTCGCCTGCCCCCCCTTTTATCGCCGTCCGACCAGAAACTCCGTTCGAGGGACTTGTGCTTCCGGTATTATGGTATACCATCAGACGCACAGACACCCAAACCTCTACGGAGCAGCTCATGAGTTTCGAAATCCGCAAGATCGTCAGCTATGTCGAAGAAACCTTTATTGAAGGCGGCAAAGCCACCGATAAGCCCGTGACCATGGTCGGTCTGGCCGTGGTGATGAAAAACCCCTGGCTGGGCAACGGTTTCGTCGAAGACCTGAAACCACAGATCCGCGCCAACTGCTCCGACCTCGGTGCACTGATGGTTGAGCGCCTGGTGGGCATCATTGGCGGCGCTGAGAAAATCGAGGCCTACGGCAAGGCCGCCGTGGTCGGCGCCGATGGCGAAATCGAACACGCTTCTGCGGTGATCCACACCCTGCGCTTCGGCAACCATTACCGCGAAGCAGTCAAGGCCAAGAGCTACCTGAGCTTCACCAACAAGCGCGGCGGCCCGGGCACCTCGATCCAGATCCCGATGATGCACAAGGACGACGAAGGCCTGCGTTCGCACTACATCACCCTGGAAATGCAGATCGAAGACGCACCGCGTGCCGACGAAATCGTCGTGGTCCTGGGTTGCGCCGACGGCGGCCGCCTGCACCCGCGCATCGGCAACCGCTACATCGACCTGGAAGAACTGGCAGCCGAAAAAGCCCAGTAACCGGCCAGTAGAACGACAACAAGAAGGCATTGCAGGAGCGCTCCATGATTCGGCTCACCGCTGAACTCACCCCGGCTGGCACCAGTTACCTGGCGACCGGCCAAGGCCAGCCCGTGGTCTTGATCCACGGCGTGGGCCTGAACAAAGAAATGTGGGGTGGCCAGATCGTTGGCCTGGCCACGAAGTACCGCGTCATCGCCTACGACATGCTCGGCCATGGCGCGAGTCCGCGACCGGAGAGCGGCACGCCGCTGCTCGGCTATGCCGACCAGTTGCTGGAGCTGCTCGACCACCTGCAATTGCCCAAGGCAACGGTCATTGGCTTTTCCATGGGCGGGCTGGTAGCGCGGGCGTTTGCCTTGCACTACCCGCAACGCCTGGAAGGCCTGGTGGTGCTCAACAGTGTGTTCAACCGCAGCGCCGAACAGCGCGCGGGTGTCATCGCCCGCACCAGTCAGGCCGCCGAACACGGGCCGGACGCCAACGCCGAAGCGGCGCTGTCGCGCTGGTTCAGCCGTGAATACCAGGCGGCCAACCCGGCGCAGATTGCCGCGATTCGCCAGACTCTGGCCGGCAATGACCCTCAGGGTTACCTGACCACTTACGAACTGTTCGCCACCCAGGACATGTACCGCGCCGACGACCTGGCCAGCATCCAGGTGCCGACGCTGATCGCCACCGGCGAACTGGACCCCGGCTCGACCCCGGAAATGGCCAAACAATTGGCCGAGCGCATTCCCGGTGCGACCGTTGCCGTCCTCGCCGAGCAACGGCATATGATGCCCGTAGAATCGCCGCGCCTGGTCAACCAGCTGCTGCTGGAGTTTCTGCAGGCCGCGCACTCCAAACAAAACCAGATCAAGGGGATCGTTGCATGACACTCGCACGCTTCCAGATGTGCATCGGCGGTGAATGGGTCGATGCCCTGTCCGGCAAGACCTTTCAAAGTCTCAACCCGGCGCTGGCCGAGCCTTGGGCCGAATTGCCCGATGCCGACGAAGCCGATGTCGAGCGCGCCGTACAGGCTGCGCAGACGGCTTTCGACAGCCCGGCCTGGCGCGGCTTGACCGCCACCGCTCGCGGCAAACTGCTGCGTCGCCTGGGCGACCTGATCGCCGAAAACAAGGAACAACTGGCGCAGCTGGAAAGTCGCGACAACGGCAAGCTGATCCGCGAAACCCGCGGCCAGGTTGGCTATCTGCCGGAGTTCTTCCACTACACCGCAGGCCTGGCCGACAAGCTCGAAGGCGGCACCCTGCCGCTGGACAAGCCGGACCTGTTTGCCTACACCGTGCACGAAGCCATGGGTGTGGTTGCCGCGATCATTCCGTGGAACAGCCCGCTGTACCTGACCGCGATCAAACTTGCCCCGGCCCTCGCCGCAGGCAACACCATCGTGATCAAGCCGTCGGAGCACGCCTCGGCGACCATCCTCGAACTGGCGCGCCTGGCCCTGGAAGCCGGGATTCCGCCGGGGGTGGTCAACGTCGTCACCGGTTACGGCCCGAGCACCGGAGCCGCCCTCACCCGCCATCCGCTGGTGCGCAAGATCGCCTTCACCGGCGGCGCGGCCACGGCGCGGCATGTGGTGCGCAGCAGCGCGGAGAACTTCGCCAAACTGTCGCTGGAACTGGGCGGTAAATCGCCGAACATCATCTTCGCCGACGCCGACCTCGACAGCGCAATCAACGGTGCCATCGCCGGGATCTACGCCGCCTCCGGGCAGAGCTGCGTCTCCGGCTCGCGCTTGCTGGTGCAGGACGAAATCTACGACGAGTTCGTCGCTCGCCTGGTGGAACGCGCCCGGCGCATCCGCATCGGCAACCCGCAGGACGACAACAGTGAAATGGGGCCGATGGCCACCGCACAGCAATTGGCCGTGGTCGAAGGCCTGGTGGCCGATGCCATCGCCGAAGGTGCGCGTCTGCGCCTGGGTGGCAAGCGTCCAGAGAATCTGGGCGACGGCTGGTTCTACGAACCGACGCTGTTCGAGTGCGACCGCAACTCGATGAAGATCATGCAGGAAGAAGTCTTTGGTCCGGTGGCCTCGGTCATCCGTTTCAAGGACGAAGCCGAAGCGCTGGCGATTGCCAACGACTCGCAGTTCGGCCTCGCCGCCGGCATCTGGACCCGCGACCTGGGCCGTGCCCATCGCCTGGCCCGGGACGTGCGTTCGGGGATCATCTGGGTCAACACCTACCGCGCGGTCTCGGCCATGGCGCCGATCGGCGGCTTCAAGAACAGCGGCTATGGACGCGAAAGCGGCATCGATTCGGTGCTGGCCTACACCGAGCTGAAAACGGTGTGGATCAACCTGTCCCAGGCACCGATGCCTGATCCATTCGTGATGCGCTAGGAGTCCTGGAAAATGATCGAGCCCGGCATTTACAAAGACGTGATGAGTTCGTTCCCGTCCGGGGTCACGGTGGTCACCACCCTGGACCCGGACGGCGGCATCGTCGGCATCACCGCCAGCGCCTTCAGTGCGTTGTCGATCGACCCGGCACTGGTGCTGTTCTGCCCCAATTACGGTTCCGACACCTACCCGGTACTGCGCGACAGCAAGCAGTTCGCGATTCACCTGCTGTCCGCCGACCAGACCGCCGAAGCCTATGCCTTCGCCGGTAAAGGCAAGGACAAGGCCAAAGGCATCGAGTGGCACTTGAGCGATCTGGGCAACCCGATCCTGGCCAAGGCGACGGCGATCATCGAGTGCGAGCTGTGGCGCGAATACGACGGCGGTGATCACGCGATCATCGTCGGCGCGGTGAAGAACCTGATCCTGCCCGAGCAACCGGTGACGCCGATGATCTACCACAAAGGCAAGCTGGGCCCATTGCCCGCCCTGGCCTGACGGATCTACACAATCCCCCTGTGGGAGCGGGCTTGCTCGCGAAAGCGGTGGGTCAGTCATATTAATGTCGACTGACACTCCGCCTTCGCG
>NZ_JBWKXF010000102.1:0-6687 GCF_059422645.1 Pseudomonas sp. GW821-FHT01C01
CCCCCCCCCCCCCCCCCCCCCCCCCCCCCCCCCCCCCCCCCCCCCCCCCCCCCCCCCCCCCCCCCCCCCCCCCCACCAAGAGCAGCCCCCACATAGCCTGACAGCAAAAATGTCAGGTGTTTCAAAGGCTTCGCTTCACTGAATGCACCGCAACAGTGCAGACGGACGGCACTGTCATCGGTATAGTGCCGCCCCTCTTCGCGTGAGCGGTCGTCGGTAGCGAGGCCACAACCCATGCGAAACCCGAACTAATAACAAACCCGCGATATGAAACCGGGACGAACTTCGAACCGCCCGTTGTGCCGTGTGCCCACCGGTGTAACTCGATGTGTCTGCCCGGTCAGCATTTGCCTACACAAAAAACAGCGAGGAATAATCCATGCTCGAAGTCATTAACGACTTCCTCTCAGGGAAAGTACTGATCGTGCTCATTGTCGGGCTCGGTAGCTACTTCACGATCCGCTCGCGTTTCGTTCAATTGCGTCACTTCTTCCACATGTTCGCGGTGTTCCGTGACAGCCTCAAAAGCAGCGCCGGGCAACTCAGTTCGTTCCAGGCCCTGATGCTCAGCCTCGCCGGCCGCGTCGGTGCGGGCAACATTGCCGGTGTCGGCATTGCCGTGACCCTCGGCGGCCCCGGTGCCGTGTTCTGGATGTGGGTGACCGCACTGGTCGGCATGTCCAGCAGCTTCTTCGAATGCTCCCTTGGCCAGCTCTACAAGCGCTGCGATTCCGACGGCACCTACCGTGGCGGCCCGTCCTATTACATCCAGCACGGCCTGCAAAAACGCTGGCTCGGCATGTTGATGGCGTTCCTGTTGCTGGTGACCTTCGGGTTCGCCTTCAACGGCCTGCAAGCCCACGCCGTGACGCACTCGTTGAACAATGCGTTCGGCCTCGACACCACTTACACCGGTATCGGTCTGGCCGTGCTGTTGGGCCTGGTGTTCATCGGCGGGATCAAGCGCATCGCCAAGGTCGCCGACCTGTTGGTGCCGGTGAAAACCCTGGTGTACATCGGCGTGACCATCTACGTGATCGTGCTGCAGTTCGACCAAGTGCCGGGCATGCTGATGACCATCGTCAAGAGCGCCTTCGGTCTCGACCAGGCCTTCGGCGGCCTGATTGGCAGCGCCATCGTCATGGGCGTGAAGCGTGGCGTGTTCGCCAACGAAGCGGGCCTTGGCAGTGCGCCGAACGTGGCGGCGGTGGCGGCAGTCGAGCACCCGGTAGCGCAAGGCGTGGTTCAAGCGTTCAGCGTGTTCCTCGATACCTTCGTGATCTGCACCTGCACCGCGCTGCTGATCCTGCTCTCGGGCTTCTACACCCCGGGCTTCGAAGGCGACGGCATTGCCCTGACCCAGAACTCCCTGGCCGCCGTGGTCGGTGACTGGGGCCGGATGTTCATCTCCGTGGCCCTGGCGTTGTTCGTGTTCACCTCGATCCTCTACAACTACTACCTGGGCGAGAGCAACCTGCGCTTTTTGATCGGCGAAAACCGCAAGGCGCTGATGGGCTATCGCGCGCTGGTACTGGTGCTGATTTTCTGGGGCGCCATCGAAAACCTCGGCACCGTATTTGCCTTCGCCGACATCACCATGACCATGCTCGCGTTCGTCAACCTGATCGCGTTGTTCCTGCTGTTCAAGGTCGGCATGCGCATCCTGCGTGACTACGATGACCAGCGCGCCGCTGGCATCAAGACGCCGGTATTCGATTCGAGCAAGTTCCCGGATCTGGATCTGGATCGCCAGGCGTGGCCGGCCAATCCGCCAGCCGCGCCTCAAGCACAGGCTGAGCCGCAAGGCGTGCCCGCAGCGCAACGCTGATTGGTAAAAAGCGGGCGCACCCCTTGCGCCCGTCAGTTAGAGTGCAAAACCTGTGGGAGCGGGCTTGCTCGCGAAGAGGGCGTGCCAGACAACATCACTGCTGACTGACCCGGCGCTTTCGCGAGCAAGCCCGCTCCCACAATGGCAGTCATTGTTTCGGAGAACCTCCATGAATTCCTCGACCTACCCTGCCGCCCAGCACGTCATGGTGCTGTACACCGGCGGCACCATCGGCATGCAGGCCAGCGCCCATGGCCTGGCTCCAGCGTCCGGATTTGAAGCGCGGATGCGCGAATTCCTGCATAGCCAGCCCGAACTGGTGGTGCCGCAGTGGCGCTTTCGCGAGATGTCGCCGCTGATCGACAGCGCCAACATGACCCCTGCGTATTGGCAGCAACTGCGTGAAGCGGTAGTCGACGCGGTGGATGTACAAGGCTGCGACAGCGTGCTGATCCTGCACGGCACCGACACCCTGGCCTACAGCGCCGCCGCCATGAGTTTCCAGTTGCTCGGCCTGCATGCCCGCGTGTGCTTCACCGGCTCGATGCTGCCGGCCGGCGTGACCGACAGCGATGCCTGGGAAAACCTCAGTGGCGCACTGGTCGCCCTGGGCCAAGGTCTGGCGCCGGGCGTGCATCTGTACTTCCACGGCGAACTGCTGGACCCGACTCGTTGTGCAAAAGTACGCAGTTTTGGCCGTCATCCGTTCAAGCGCCTGGAGCGTCAGGGTGGCGGAGTGAAGGCGACTTCGGTTCCATCGCAGCTGAACTACAACCAGCCCAGGCAATTGGCCAACGTCGCGGTGCTGCCGCTGTTTCCCGGCATCAGCGCCGAGGTGCTGGATGGATTGCTCGACAGCGGCATTCAGGGCCTGGTACTGGAGTGTTACGGCAGCGGCACCGGGCCGAGTGACAACCCCGGGTTTCTCGCCAGCCTTGGCCGTGCCCGTGACAACGGCGTCGTCGTGGTCGCGGTGACGCAGTGCCATGAAGGCGGTGTCGAGCTGGATGTGTACGAGGCTGGCAGTCGCTTGCGTGGTGTTGGCGTGTTGTCCGGTGGCGGCATGACCCGTGAGGCGGCGTTTGGAAAGTTGCATGGGTTGCTGGGTGCGGGGCTTGATCCGCAAGAAGTCCGTCAACTGGTAGAGCTCGACCTCTGCGGCGAACTGACCTGACACCGCACCAACCTTGTGGGAGCGGGCTTGCTCGCGAAGACGACGGCACATCCAACATAGATGTAACAGACAGACCGTTTTCGCGAGCAAGCCCGCTCCCACAGGGTCATCGGCATACAACTTGCTGCGCTCCAGCCATCCCAAGGCTGGAAGTCCTTATGCTCCACTCCCACCTCACCACGCTCAACGCAGTCTCCCTGGTACTCGATGCCTTCAAGGTCGAAGGTTTGTCCAGCGAAGCGCTGCTGGCCGGTAGCGGCATCAGTGCGGCGGATCTGAACCGTGCCGACACGCGCATCACCACCAATCAGGAGATGCAGGTCTGTGCCAACGCCGTTGCTCTCAAGCGTGACATCGGCCTGGAACTGGGCCGGCGGATGCACGTTTCCTGCTATGGCATGCTCGGTTACGCCCTGCTCACCTGTGCCACCTTCGGTGACGCTTTGCGTCTGGCGATGCGCTATCCGGCGCTGCTGGGAACACTTTTCGAGTTGAGTCTTGAAGACGATGGCGAGCGCATCTGGTTCGCCGCCGCCGATTACCGCGAGAGCCCGGCCATGGCAGTGTTCAACGCCGAGTTCTGCCTGGTGTCGCTGAAAGTCACCTGCGACGACCTGCTCGGCCACCCCCTGCCCTTGCTCGGCGCACGTTTCGAACATGCCGCGCCGGACTACGAAACGAGCTACGCCGAGCACTTCGATTGCCCGTTGCACTTCGGCGCACGGAATAATGCCTTCGCCTTCGACAAGCGCTGGCTCGACCAGCCATTGCCGCTGGCCGATGTCATCACCCATCAAGCCATGGCCGAACGCTGCCGCAAACAGAATCTTGAGTTCACCGGGCGCCAGGCGTGGCTGGGACGGATCCGCCAATTGCTCAGCGCGCAATTGAATGCGGCGCCGGGGCTGGAGGGCCTGGCCGAGCAAATGAACTGTTCGGCGCGGACTTTGCGCCGGCATCTCAAGGACATGGGTTGCAGCTATCAGGAGCTGCTCGACGAACTACGCTTCGAGCAGGCCAAGCAAATGCTTTGCGAGGATCAACTGCCGATCTATCAAATCGCCGAAGCCCTGGGCTTCAGCGAGACCGCGAGCTTTCGCCATGCCTTTGTGCGCTGGAGCGGTGTGGCACCGAGTCAGTTCAGGCCACACGGCTAACCCCCTGTAGGAGCTGGCTTGCCAGCGAAGAGGCCGGTACTCCCGACACATCTTCATTGGCCGACTTATCGTCTTCGCTGGCAAGCCAGCTCCTACAGGTATGCATTTCGCACGCTGGACCGGAGCGAGGGGCGAATTTCGGTCAAATTTTTTGGCCATATCGATCCCCTTTTGGCCTTTCCTGCCGTTCTCCTAAACCGTCTGCACCGCAAGACTGTGTTCAACCGAACCAGCCTGCGGAGAACAAGAAAATGCTGACGATCTACTCGGACGATCACCACCTGCACCACGGCCGTTGCGAACTTATCGACGGGCAACTCAAGCCCTGCTTCGAGATGCCTTCCCGTGCCGACCACGTGCTGCAACGGGTGAAAGACCAGAACCTGGGCCCTGTAGAAGCACCGAAGGATTTCGGCCTGGAGCCAATCGCGCGCATCCACAGCCGCGACTACCTCGATTTTTTCAAGGGTGCCTGGGCACGCTGGACCGAATTCAACACCGACGGTGACCTGCTGCCCTACACCTGGCCGGCCCGTACCTTGCGTCAGGTCAAACCGACCAGCCTGCACGGCCAGCTCGGCTATTACAGTTTCGATGGTGGCGCCCCGATCACCGCCGGCACCTGGCAAGCGGCGTACAGCGCAGCGCAGGTTGCACTCACCGCGCAAGCGGAAATCCAGCGCGGTGCCCGCAGTGCCTTCGCCCTGTGCCGTCCACCGGGACACCACGCCGCCGGTGACTTGATGGGGGGTTATTGCTACCTCAACAACGCCGCTATTGCTGCCCAGGCGTTCCTCGATCAGGGCCACAAAAAGGTCGCTATCCTCGACGTCGATTACCACCACGGCAACGGCACCCAATCGATTTTCTACGAACGCAGCGACGTGCTGTTCACCTCGATCCACGGCCACCCGGAAGCCGAATTCCCGTTCTTCCTCGGCTATGAAGATGAACGCGGCGAAGGCGCCGGTGAAGGTTTCAACTTCAACTATCCGCTGGCCGCAGGTTCGGGCTGGGACACCTGGAGTGCCGCACTGGAACACGCCTGCAAAGAGATCGAAAACTACGGCGCCGACATCATCGTCGTGTCCCTGGGTGTCGACACCTTCAAGGACGACCCGATCTCGCAATTCAAGCTCGACAGCCCGGACTACCTGGCCATGGGCAAGCGCATCGCCGGCCTCGGCGTACCGACGCTGTTCGTGATGGAAGGCGGTTACGCAGTGGAAGAAATCGGCATCAACGCCGTGAACGTTCTCGAAGGTTTTGAAAGCGCTCAATGAGGAAGTAGAAGAATGAAAAGTCTTAAGCGCTTTATCGTGCCAGCCCTGTGTGCCACGGTACTCAGCGGCGCAGCACACGCTGAAGAACGTACGTTGCGCGTCTACAACTGGTTCGACTACATCACGCCCAAGGCCCTGGAAGACTTCAAGGCCCAGAACACCCAGACCAAACTGGTCTACGACATCTTCGACACCAACGAAGCGCTGGAAGCCAAGTTGCTGACCGGCAACTCCGGCTACGACGTGGTGGTGCCGTCCAACGTGTTTCTCGCCAAACAGATCGAAGCTGGCGTGTTCCAGCCCCTGGATCGCAGCAAGTTGCCGAACTGGAACCACCTCGATCCCAAGCTGATGAAACTGATCGAGGCCAACGACCCGGGCAACAAGTTCGCCGTGCCTTACATGTACGGCACCATCCTGATCGGCTTTAACCCGGATAAAGTCAAAGCAGTGCTGGGTGCCGACGCGCCGGTAGACAGCTGGGACCTGATCTTCAAGGAAGAGAACATCAGCAAGCTCAAGCAGTGCGGCGTCGCCCTGCTCGACTCGCCCTCGGAGATTTTGCCGCTGGCTCTGCAACACCTCGGCCTGGACCCCAACAGCAAAAAGCCTGCGGACTACGACAAGGCTGAAGCGCTGCTGATGAAGATCCGCCCGTACATCACCTACTTCCACTCATCGAAGTACATGGCCGACATTGCCAACGGTGACATCTGCGTCGCGGTCGGTTACTCCGGCAGCTTCTCGCAAGCCGCCAACCGCGCCAAGGAAGCCAAGAACGGTGTGATCGTCGACATGCGCTTGCCGAAGGAAGGCGCGCCGATCTGGTTCGACATGCTCGCAATACCCAAGGGCGCGAAGAATCCGGAAGACGCCTACACCTTCATCAACTACCTGCTGCAACCTCAAGTGATTGCGCCAGTCAGTGACTTCGTCGGCTACCCGAACCCGAACAAGGACGCTACGGAAATGGTCGACCCGGCGATCCGCAACAACCCGAACCTGTACCCGACCGACACGGCGATGGGCACGCTCTACACACTGCAACCGTTGCCACGCGATGCCGAACGTGCGCGCACCCGAGCCTGGACCAAGATCAAGTCCGGCACCTGATACTCGCCTGCTCCCGCCGTCACCAGGACCTGCGCTTTGCGCATAATGCTGTTCGCTGTAGGAGCGAGCTTGCTCGCGATGGTCGTTAACGATGCCGCGTGTTTACTGACTAAACGCGGCGCTCTTGAGTCC
>NZ_JBWKXF010000103.1:0-6346 GCF_059422645.1 Pseudomonas sp. GW821-FHT01C01
ATGGTGGGTCGTGTGGGATTCGAACCTACGACCAATTGGTTAAAAGCCAACTGCTCTACCAACTGAGCTAACGACCCAAAAATGGTCGGGGTAAGGGGATTCGAACTCCTGACATCCTGCTCCCAAAGCAGGCGCGCTACCGGACTGCGCTATACCCCGGTTTGAAATTGGCTCCGTGACCAGGACTCGAACCTGGGACCCAATGATTAACAGTCATTTGCTCTACCGACTGAGCTATCACGGAACTACACATTTCAATTTACAACTTTGAAGCTTTACAGCGTTCTCTTCAACCCGTTCGCATCGCTGCGTTCGTGTGTCTGAGGCGCGCTATTCTACAATCTTCAGAACCTCTGTCAACCCCCTAAATTGCTTTCAAGTTAATGATTTGCAACTTATTTTGGATTCCTGCTTGGGGAGCGGAAACCCTGGCGGGTGACTTACTGCGGGGCGCACTTTACAAGCCTTTTCCTTTGAGTTCAACAGCCTAACGAAAAAAAGGCCTCGCGATGCGAACAATGTTGTTCTTGTAGGAGCGAGCTTGCTCGCGATGGACTCACGAGCGCCACGTTTAGCCAGTAAACGCGCGTTATCGTTAACGACCATCGCGAGCAAGCTCGCTCCTACAGAGGATCAGACGAAGACGATTTCGTCGTTTTCCACCACACCGTGTGCGGTATCGCCCGGCATGAATCGACCGGAGAGAATCAGCTGCGCCAGCGGGTTCTCGATCCAGCGCTGGATCGCTCGTTTGAGCGGCCGTGCGCCATACACCGGGTCGTAACCGACCGCGATCAGCTTGTCCATGGCCTCAGGGCTGAGCTCAAGCTTCAGCTCGCGTTCGGTCAGGCGGCTGCGCAGACGACCCAACTGGATCTCGGTAATGCCGGCGATCTGATCCCGCGCCAACGGCTCGAAAATCACCACTTCGTCGACCCGGTTGATGAACTCCGGCCGGAAGTGGCTGGAAATCGCATCCATCACCGCCGCGCGCTGCGCCTCACGATCACCGACCAGTTCCTGGATCTGCACCGACCCCAGGTTTGAGGTCATGACAATCACGGTGTTCTTGAAATCCACCGTGCGGCCATGGCTATCGGTCAGACGGCCGTCCTCGAGCACTTGCAGCAAGATGTTGAACACATCCGGGTGCGCCTTCTCGACTTCGTCCAGGAGGATCACCGAATACGGCTTGCGACGTACGGCCTCAGTCAGGTAACCGCCCTCTTCATACCCCACGTAGCCCGGTGGCGCACCGATCAAGCGAGCCACGGAATGTTTCTCCATGAACTCGGACATGTCGATCCGCACCATCGCCTCTTCGGTATCGAAGAGGAATTCGGCCAGCGCCTTGCACAGCTCGGTTTTACCGACACCGGTCGGGCCGAGGAACATGAACGAGCCACTCGGGCGATTCGGGTCGGACAACCCGGCGCGGGAACGCCGCACCGCATTGGAAACCGCAACCACCGCTTCGTCCTGGCCGATCACACGCTGGTGCAACAGACTTTCCATCTTCATCAGTTTGTCGCGCTCGCCTTCGAGCATTTTCGACACCGGAATACCGGTCCACTTCGACACGACTTCGGCGATCTCTTCTTCAGTCACCTTGCTGCGCAGCAACTGGTTTTCGCTTTTGCCATGCTGGTCGACCATTTGCAGGCTGCGTTCCAGATCCGGGATCACCCCGTACTGCAACTCGGCCATGCGGTTCAGGTCGCCCTTGCGACGGGCCGCTTCCAGTTCCTGACGGGACTGCTCGATTTTCTGCTGGATCTGCGCCGAACCCTGTACCTCGGCTTTTTCCGAGTTCCAGATTTCTTCGAGATCCGAGTACTCACGCTCATGACGAGCGATTTCTTCCTGCAATTTTTCCAGACGTTTCTTCGCCGCGTCGTCGCTTTCTTTCTTCAGCGCCTGGGATTCCACCTTCAGCTGAATCAGGCGACGCTCCAGGCGGTCCAGCACTTCCGGCTTGGAGTCGATCTCCATGCGGATACGGCTGGCGGCTTCATCGATCAGGTCAATGGCCTTGTCGGGCAACTGCCGGTCAGTGATGTAGCGATGGCTGAGCTTGGCCGCGGCAATGATCGCGCCGTCGGTGATCGCCACCTTGTGGTGAACCTCATAACGCTCTTTGAGACCACGCAGGATGGCGATGGTGTCTTCTTCGCTCGGCTCGTCCACCAGCACTTTCTGGAAACGTCGCTCGAGAGCGGCGTCCTTCTCTATGTATTGGCGGTACTCGTTGAGCGTGGTGGCACCCACGCAGTGCAGTTCACCGCGGGCCAGTGCCGGCTTGAGCATGTTGCCCGCATCCATCGAGCCTTCGCCCTTGCCGGCGCCGACCATGGTGTGCAGTTCGTCGATGAACAGGATGATCTGCCCTTCCTGCTTCGACAGCTCGTTGAGCAACGCCTTGAGCCGTTCTTCGAATTCACCGCGATACTTGGCACCGGCAATCAGCGCCCCCATGTCCAAGGACAACAGGCGCTTGCCCTTGAGGCCATCCGGCACCTCGCCATTGATGATGCGCTGGGCCAGGCCTTCGGCGATAGCGGTTTTACCCACGCCGGGCTCACCGATCAGCACCGGGTTGTTCTTGGTGCGACGTTGCAGCACCTGGATGGTCCGGCGAATTTCATCGTCTCGGCCGATCACTGGATCGAGCTTGCCGTCTTCGGCGCGCTTGGTCAGGTCGACCGTGTATTTGTCCAGGGCCTGGCGTGCTTCCTCGTGGTTCGGGTCGTTGACGGCCTCGCCACCGCGCAGGTTGTTGATCGCATTTTCCAGGGCTTTCTTGCTCACGCCCTGGCCGAGCAACAGCTTGCCGAGCTTGCTGTTCTCGTCCATGGCGGCAAGCAACACCAGCTCGCTGGAGATGAACTGGTCGCCTTTCTGCTGGGCCAGACGATCGGCCTGATTGAGCAAGCGCGCCAGATCCTGCGACATGTTCACATCGCCGGTCGGGTTCTGGATTTTCGGTAGCTGGTCGAGCTCTTTGGTCAGCTCTTTACGCAGGCTGTTGACGTCGAAGCCCACCTGCATCAGCAGGGGCTTGATCGAGCCGCCCTGCTGTTCGAGCAAGGCTTGCATCAAGTGCGCCGGTTCAATGGCAGGATGATCGTGGCCGACAGCCAGGGATTGGGCATCGGACAACGCTAACTGCAGTTTGCTGGTTAAACGGTCTATACGCATGGGTCACCTTCCTTTTGAGCAGGCCGGACCTATAAAACATCCTGAATGAAGAAACCTGCCAGATACCACAATAGATGTGGTCGATTCTGGGAGTTTCAAGCGTCGTGACGTTGATGCAGGTCAGGCAAGTCTAGCGTTCGAGCCAGATAAGGGAGGCAAACCGACCAGTGCGAGGACTGCGGCGGTAAGAAAAGAAGCGTGGGTCGGAAACGGTGCAGAATCCGCCACCATAGACGGCAGTGATGCCACGAGCAGCCAGACGCAAACGCGCCAGCTTATAGATGTCGGCCATGAACTTGCCGGCGTTTTGGCTCGGGACAAAAGCTTCCGCCGCTTGCGGCAACTGCTGAACGAAGGTCTCACGCACTTCCGGACCGACTTCAAAGGCTTGCGGGCCGATGGCCGGGCCGAGCCACACCAATACTTCAGCGGACGGAACGGCCAGACTGTCGAGCGTGGCTTCCAGCACACCAGCTGCCAACCCGCGCCAACCGGCATGAGCTGCCGCGACACGCGTCCCGGCACGGTCGCAAAACAGTGCAGGCAGGCAATCGGCGGTCATCGCTGCGCAGGCGATGCCCGGCGTTGATGTCCAACTGGCATCAGCCATATCCACTCGGCCCGGATCGGCATGAGCCACGACGATGCCGTGGACCTGCTGCAACCAGGCCGGTTGAATGGAAAAGTGCTTGGTAAGACGCCGGCGATTTTCGGCAACAGCTTCGGGGCTGTCGTCGACGTGATCGCCAAGGTTGAGGCTGTCGAACGGCGCCAGACTGACGCCGCCCGCACGGGTGGTCACACAGGCTTTGACCCCGGCCGGCGCGGGCCAGTCAGGAATCAGCCAGTCACTCATCCGATGAACGCCTCGCGGTCTTGCTTGAGCAGGGTCAGCAACCAGACGAAATCTTCCGGCAACGGCGACTCCCAGCTCATGCGCTTACCGGTGGTCGGATGATCCAGTTCCAGGAAACGCGCATGCAGCGCCTGACGCGGGAAGTTTTTCAGGGATTCGACCATCGTTGGGTTGGCGGCCGGCGGGATGCGGAAACGACCGCCGTAGGCAGGATCTCCGACCAACGGGTAGTTGATGTGCGCCATGTGCACGCGAATCTGGTGCGTACGACCGGTTTCCAGCTTCACCCGCACATGGGTGTGGGAGCGGAATCGCTCGAGCACGCGGTAATGGCTGACGGCTTGCTTGCCACCTTCCATCACGGCCATGCGCTGGCGTTGCTGGCCGTGACGACCGATCGGCGCATTGATCTTGCCGCCAGCGGTCACCACACCAATCACGATGCACTCGTAGATCCGGCTGACACTACGGCTCTGCAGCTGTGTAACCAACTGCGTCTGCGCTTGAATGGTCTTGGCCACCACCATCAGACCGGTGGTGTCCTTGTCCAGGCGATGCACAATACCGGCGCGGGGCACATTGATGATGTCCGGCACGTGGTGCAGCAAGGCGTTGAGCAAGGTGCCGTCGGCGTGACCGGCAGCCGGGTGCACCACCAGGCCCGCAGGCTTGTTGATCACCAGGATGTCGTCGTCTTCGTAGACGATGTCCAGGGCAATGTCTTGAGCGACCCATTCGCCCTGAGCTTCCTGCTCGGCAGTCAGCTCAAGGATGGCGCCGCCGTGGACGATGTCTCGCGGGCGGATAACCGCCCCATCCACAGTCAGGCGGCCGTCTTTGATCCAGGCGGAAAGGCGCGAGCGCGAGTGCTCAGCGAATAATTGTGCGGCGACTTGATCGAGGCGTTGGCCGCCCAATTCGGACGGCACCTCTGCGCGAAGTTCAATTTTATCGGACATGCTCAGACTAGGCGTCGGCACAGCCTTTGGTTTCGGCTGCGCGCTTGTGGTTAAATACGGCGTCTTTTGCCCCGAGGCTATTCAACGGGGCGCTCATCATAACAGGACGGCCACGCCCAAGACAGCGGCCGTCATAGGGACGCAAGCCGCCATGCAAGTGAAACACCTGCTGCTGATCGCCATCCTCGCATTGACCGCTGCTTGCTCATCGAAGGAAGTCGTAGACGAAAACCTCAGTGAAGTCGAGCTGTACCAACAGGCTCAAAAAGACCTGGACAACAGTAGCTACACCAGTGCCATCGCCAAGCTGAAGGCTCTGGAATCGCGTTATCCGTTCGGTCGCTATGCCGACCAGGCGCAACTCGAGCTCATCTACGCCAACTACAAGAACACCGAGCCAGAAGCGGCCAAATCCGCTGCGGAGCGCTTCATTCGTCTGCACCCACAGCATCCGAACGTCGATTACGCCTACTACCTCAAGGGCCTGACTTCTTTCGACCAGGACGTCGGCCTGCTGTCGCGTTTCCTGCCGCTGGACATGACCAAGCGTGACCCCGGCGCCGCCCGCGACTCCTATAACGAGTTCGCCCAGCTGACCAGCCGCTTCCCGAACAGCCGCTACTCGCCAGATGCCAAGCAGCGCATGATTTATCTGCGCAACCTGCTGGCGGCCTACGAAATTCACGTGGCCGACTATTACCTGACCCGTCAGGCCTATGTCGCCGCCGCGAACCGCGGCCGTTACGTGGTGGAAAACTTCCAGGAAACCCCTTCGGTCGGCGACGGCCTGGCGGTGATGACCGAGTCCTACCAGCGCCTGCACCTGGACGAACTGGCGGCCACCAGCCTGGAAACCCTGAAGCTCAACTACCCGAACCACCCGACGCTGGTGGACGGTCAATTCGTACCGACCGTGGCCGAAGCCGACAACCGTTCGTGGCTGAGCAAGGCGACCCTGGGCCTGATCGAGTCCCGTCCGCCGCTGCCACCGGGCGAAACCCGCGCCAACCAGGACGTACAGCGGCAGTTCCAGGACGCCAAGGACGCGATCCCGAGCGAGCTCAAGCCTAAAGACGGCAATGGCGACGCGATCGAAGAAGAAAATCATGAAGCGGAAGGCAACAACAGCGACCGTTCGTGGTTCAGCTACATGACCTTCGGTGTGTTCGACTGACACCTCGGGTTGTGCGATCAGTTAGGCGAACCCAGACGCTACGCCTTCCTTGTAGCAGCTGGCGTAGCCGGCGTCCGGCTGCGCAGCAGTCGTAAAATCAGAGTTCGCGGTACGTCAGAGAGATCGTGCAAGCCGGATTTACGACTGCTGCGCAGCCGG
>NZ_JBWKXF010000104.1:0-5343 GCF_059422645.1 Pseudomonas sp. GW821-FHT01C01
CGCGAAGGCGGTGTGTCATCGAACACTGATGTCGACTGACCCAACGCCTTCGCGAGCAAGCCCGCTCCCACATTTGATTCTGTGGACCATTTCCTTACAACCCAGCCTCAGACTGATCCAGCCGCTCACGCAAAAACCCGACCAGCGCCTGCACCGGCCGCGAACTCTGACGATGCTGTGGATACACCGCCGATAACGTCAGCGGTCCGGGGCAAAAATCCTCCAGCACTTCCACCAGCCTTCCATCCTTCAACGCCGACCCGACAATGAACGTCGGCAAATACGTGACCCCCAGGCCAGCGATCGCCGCGTCCTTGAGCAATTCACCGTTATTGACCCGCATCCGCCCGCTGACATTGACACTCAATGGTTTGCCCTGCCCCGCAAAACGCCATTGCACCTGTCGACCATGGCCGTACGGAAGGCAGTCGTGACCGTGCAAATCTTCAGGCTTGAGCGGTGTGCCGTGTTCGGCCAGGTACGCGGGGCTTGCGCAGTACACCCGTTCAATGGAGGCAATGCGGCGGGCGATCAGCGTCGAGTCTTCCAGTGTGCCAATGCGCAAAGCCAGATCGTAACCTTCACCGAGCAAATCCACGGGACGATCGCTCAAATCCATCTCCACCGTCACGTCGCGATAGCGCTGCAAAAACATCGGTAACAAGCACCCCAGATGCGCCAGTGCGAACGACAGCGGCGCACTCACACGAATGGTCCCGCGTGGCTCGGTGGTCTGGCCGGCGATGCCTTGTTCCACTTGTTCGACTTCGCTGAGCAGGCGCAGGGCTGACTCGTAATAACTCTGCCCCAGGGGCGTGACATCCAGCCGTCGGGTCGAGCGATTGAGCAAACGCACGCCGAGGCGTTCTTCAAGTTGCATCAAGCGGCGGCTGACAAACTGCTTGGACAGGCCCAATTGATCGGCGGCAGCGGTGAAGCTGCCGGAGTCCATGACCTGGCAAAAAATACGCATATCTTCGAAGGGGTTCATTGTCACTTCCCGGTTGACAGTCAAACACCTTACAACCGCTTTTCCCTTCCGAATACCCTCATACGCTTTTCTGTAGGAGCGAGCTTGCTCGCGATGGTCGCCAACGATGACGCGTTCATGCTGAAAAAACGCGGTGTTCTGCACTCCATCGCGAGCAAGCTCGCTCCTACAAAGGGCAGATCTTACCTGGCCGTGAATTTCGTGTAGCTGTTGATCAGGTTGCGATAGTTCGGCAGGCGTTCCGACAGCAGGTTGGCCAGGCCTTCCATGTCGTTGCGCCAGTCGCCTTGCAGCTCGCAGGCCACGGAGAACCAGTTCATCAGTTGTGCACCGGCGGCCGACATGCGCGCCCACGCTGCTTGTTGCACAGTGGTGTTGAAGGTGCCGGAAGCGTCGGTCACCACAAACACCTCAAAGCCCTCGGCAATGGCCGACAAAGTCGGGAACGCCACGCACACGTCGGTCACCACACCGGCGATGATCAGTTGCTTGCGACCGGTGGCTTTGATCGCCTTGACGAAGTCTGCGTTGTCCCAGGCATTGATCTGGCCCGGGCGGGCAATGAACGGCGCGTCCGGGAACTGCGCCTTGAGCTCCGGTACGATCGGGCCGTTCGGACCGCTGTCGAAACTGGTGGTGAGGATGGTCGGCAGTTTGAAGAACTTGGCGATGTCGCCCAGTGCCAGCACATTGTTCTTGAACTCGTTGGGCGAGAAATCCTGTACCAGCGAGATCAGACCGGTCTGGTGGTCGACCAGCAATACCACGGCATCGTCTTTGTTCAGGCGTTTGTACGGAACGTTGCTCATTGGAAACTCCTTGATGGATGGTTGTCGCAGTTAGCGCCGACCTGTTGGGCCGACGCTTTTTTTAAATGGGTCAGAAGGCAAAACACGAACAGCCAAAAGCGCCCCAGAAACCGGCGAAATCGCTGACCGGCGCGTTCGACAGGCGCGCCCGTTCATGGCTGTGGGAATGCACCGCGCACGGTCCGCTGCAATGGTGAACCTGGGCCTGCATCGGCGACGTCGGGCGCCAGTGGCCCGGCACCTTCACCACCGGCGACCAGTCCGGCAGCACTGGCAAACTGGCCGGCCCGAGTTTTTCAAAGTCACCGGCGCCGTACACCACTTTGCCGCCGACCACGGTCAACACCGATTCGATCCACTTGATCGCCTCTTCATCGACACTGAAAAAGTCCGCGCTGAGGGCCGCGACGTCGGCCAATTGCCCGACCTTGATCTGGCCTTTTTTGCCTTGCTCCGAAGAGAACCAGGCGCTGCCATGGGTGAACAGTTCCAGCGCTGTCAGGCGCGACAAGCCTTCGGCGTGCAACTCCATGCCGCCGACCGTGCGACCGCTGACCATCCAGTACAGCGAGGTCCATGGGTTGTAGCTCGACACCCGCGTAGCGTCGGTACCGGCACCGACCGGTACGCCCTCGGCCAGCATGCGTTTGATCGGTGGCGTGGCTTCGGCCGCTTTCGCGCCGTAACGCTCGACGAAATATTCACCCTGGAACGCCATGCGATCCTGAATCGCAATGCCGCCACCCAGCGCCCTCACCCGCTCGATGTTCTGCGGGGTAATGGTTTCGGCATGGTCGAAAAACCACGGCAAGCCGTTGAACGGAATGTCGCGGTTGACCTTCTCGAACACGTCGAGCATGCGGCTGATGGATTCGTTGTAGGTGGCGTGCAAACGGAACGGCCAGCGTTGCTCGACCAGATGCCGCACTACCGGCTCCAGTTCGGCTTCCATGGTTTGCGGCAGGTCCGGGCGCGGTTCGAGGAAGTCTTCGAAGTCCGCCGCCGAGAACACCAGCATTTCCCCGGCGCCGTTGTGCCGCAAGTAATCGTCCCCCTGGTGCAGCTTCACGCTGCCGGTCCAGTTCTTGAAGTCGGTCAACTCTTCCTTGGGCTTCTGGGTGAACAGGTTGTAGGCGATGCGCACCGTCAGTTGCTCGTCCTTCGCCAACTGTTCGATCACCTGATAATCATCCGGATAATTCTGGAAACCACCGCCGGCATCGATGGCGCTGGTCAGACCCAGGCGATTGAGTTCGCGCATGAACTGACGGGTCGAGTTGACCTGATATTCCAGCGGCAACTTCGGCCCCTTGGCCAGGGTCGAGTACAGAATCATCGCGTTCGGCCGCGCCACCAGCATGCCGGTCGGCTCGCCATTGGCGTCGCGCACGATCTCGCCGCCCGGAGGGTTCGGCGTGTCGCGGGTATAGCCGGCCACGCGCAACGCGGCGCGGTTGAGCAAGGCACGGTCGTACAGGTGCAGGACAAACACCGGCGTGTCCGGTGCCACCTGGTTGAGCTCGGCCAGGGTCGGCATGCGCTTCTCGGCGAACTGGAATTCGTTCCAGCCACCGACCACCCGCACCCACTGCGGCGTCGGCGTACGGTCGGCCTGATCCTTGAGCATGCGCAGGGCATCGGCCAGGGACGGCACACCTTCCCAGCGCAGTTCCAGGTTGTAGTTCAAGCCGCCGCGGATCAGGTGCAAGTGCGAGTCGTTGAGCCCGGGAATCACGCAGCGTCCCTTGAGGTCGATGACTTGTGTGCCTGAACCACGCAGGGCCATAGCCTCGGCATCGCTGCCCACCACAACAAAGCGACCGCCGCTGATCGCCACGGCGCTGGCGAGCGGTCTTTCGCGGTCAACGGTATGGAATTGACCATTGAACAGAATCAGATCGGCGTTCATCACGGTTCCTCGTGCAAAGTGGCGGGAGACAGCCAGGGCGCGAACAGACGCGTCGCCATGGGCATAAAGATGTAAACCACCGAGAGCACGATGGTCAGGGTGATCAGGAACGTGGCCACCACGTAGTTGGAGAGCAAGGCGTTGAGCCCTAGCAGCGGCCCCCAGAGCAGCGGCACCAGCAAGGTGTGCGGCAGGATCACCAGCAACGTCACCACGGACTGCTTCCAGCGCGGCGGTGGCGTACCGGTTTCGGCCTGGGGCGAGAACCAGAACTCGTTGACCGGATTGACTTCGGTCTGGTCGCCATCGGCCAGCATCGGCGCGGCTTCGTCGACCAGTTCCTGGCGCTGCGGCGAATCGAGCCAGCGCTGCATCGCCTCGGTCGAGCAAAAGCGCAGCACGCAGGTGTAAGTGTCGAGGCCGGCGTTCTTGCCGCGCACCACATCCACGCCCAAATGCCCGACACTCTGCGCGGCCACCTTGACGATGTTGCGCAGCCAGGCTTCATAAGGCACTTCAAAACCGGCCTTGACCCGGTGTTTGACAATCAGCGTCACCACCTCATCAGGCCCGGGACTTGCCGGTTCACGGCGATTGAGATCAGACATAACGCAAGACTCCGGCGAAACGGACATTGAGCGCCAGCCGTCCCGGGCCGGCGATGAAAATGCTGGTGAACACAATCAGCAACAGCCAGCCGAACTGGCCTTCGAAGAGGGTCCACTCCGGATGCACGATCAACATCGACACCCATAGCAAAAACAGAATAGGCAAACACGCCAGACGCACCAGAAACCCGACGACGATCAGCAGCGGGCACACCACCTCGGCGAAAATCGCCAATATCAGCGTCAGGTTCGCCCCCAGGTGGAAAGGGTCTTCGATGTTTTGCAACTCGGCACTGTAGTGAAGCAGCTTGGGCAAACCGTGCACCCACAACAGAAACAATCCGCCGCTGACCCGCAGGAACAGCAGCCCCCAGTCTTGCGCCCGATCATCGCGTCGCGAAGCGTCCATGGCCCACCCGCACAAATGAAAAACCACCGACGCCCATGCGCCGGGACTGGATTCGATAATGATGGGACGGGGGAAGGAAAAATTGAATGTACGTGCTCTGTTTACGGGAAGACCGAGATCGAACAAACGACATAGAACCTTGTGGGAGCGAGCTTGCTCGCGATGGCGGCATTACATCCAGCATGGGTGTTGACTGGCCCACCGCTATCGCGAGCAGGCCGCTCCCACAGGGGATTGGGGGGTGTTTACAAATGCCGGGGTCACCACAAAACTGTGGGAGCTGGCTTGCCTGCGAAGGGGCCGGCACATCCAACATCAATGTTGCCTGACACGCCGCCTTCGCGAGCAAGCCCGCTCCCACAGGTTGATTTGCATGTATCTGCGAGAGATTGGTCGGCTTTCAGGCCGCCTTCGCGAGCAGGCTCACTCCTACAATTGGACCGAGTACATTCGGTAGAGCCGGGTCGGCTGGCAGGCCGCCTTCGCTGGCAAGCCAGCTCCTACGAGGAGCAGGAGCAGGTCCGGCGTACACCCACGCTTCTCACCACTCATCAGGCCGAGCGTTAGCTCGCCTGCAGCTTTTGATCTTGATCCACCCGCCCCCTCGGCAGGCTGAG
>NZ_JBWKXF010000105.1:0-4770 GCF_059422645.1 Pseudomonas sp. GW821-FHT01C01
GAGCAAGCCCGCTCCCACAGGTACAGCGCAATCCTTGTGGGAGCGGGCTTGCTCGCGAAGGCAGACGACTCGGTCTAAAGCGGCAAATGCTCCAGCGGCAATGCCCCCGGGGCCTTCACCGTATGAATCGCAAAGTTGCTGCGGATGTCGCTCACACCCGGCAGTTTCAGCAAACGTCCGGTGAGAAACCGGTCATAGGCACGCAGGTCCGGCACCACCACCTGCAGCAGAAAGTCCGACTCCCCTGACACCAGAAACGCCGAAATCACCTCGGGCAATGCCGTCACCGCCAGGCGAAAGGATTCGGCTTGTTCGTCGTTATGACGCTCGACCTTGACCCCGACAAACACCGTCAGCCCCAAACCCACTTCGTCGCGATCCAGATTGGCCTGGTAGCCGCGAATAACCCCCGCCTCTTCAAGCATCCGAACCCGGCGCAAACAAGGCGATGCCGACAGGCCGATCTCGTCTGCCAGTTGCACATTGCTCAGGCGACCATCCCGTTGCAGTGCCGCGAGAATCTTGCGGTCGTAGGCGTCAAGTTTCATGGTTTGGCAGATCCCGATGGTTGAAGCGAAATAAAGTGGCAGATTATGCCAATACAGACTCCGATAGAAGCTAACAACGCAAGCACCTGCCCCGCCCTCCAGCCCTAGACTGGCACGACCGAATCGACAACGAATGGGGTGCAACATGCAAGGGCTCTGGCTGTTTTTCATGGCATTGGCAGTGGTCTATCTCTTGCCGGGGCCCGACATGATCCTGCTGTTGCAGACCGGTGCCCGCCAGGGCAAAGGCGCCGCGCTGGCCACGGCAATAGGCCTGGGCATCGCCCGCGGTTGTCATGTGGCATTGGCGGCGCTGGGCCTGGCGGCACTGTTCAAGGCTGCGCCCTGGACCTTCGACGTGGTGCGCCTGGCAGGCGCCGCGTATCTGCTGTGGATCGGCATTCAGTGCCTGCGAACCACCATGCTGCCGAGCTTGACCAACGCCGACACAACCGGCGAAAAACCGCGCTGGAGTGCAGCCATCCGGCGCGGACTGCTGACCAACCTGCTCAACCCCAAGGCACTGTTGTTCTGCTCGGTGCTGCTGCCGCAATTCATCAATCCACAGGCCGGGCCAGTGCTCGGACAATTCGCGACGTTGGGCGTGGTGCTGGTCGGCGTCGGTTTGCTGTTCGACAGCGCCTACGCCCTGGTCGGTGCGGCATTGGGCCGGTGGCTGCAACGCAGCCCCTCTGCCCAGCGCTTGCAGCAATGGTTGTTCGGTAGCCTGTTGATCGGTTTCGCCGTGCGACTGACCTTCGTGCAACAGGCTTGAACCTTACTGCGCCTTGCGGCGGCGATTGAACAAAAACAACGCGGCTGCCGCGACCGCCAGTACGCCACCGACCTGTAACGGTAGCTTGTACGGCCGCAAAGACGAACGCGCAGCGTCGGTGACTTGAGTCACGTAGCGTTTGTCGGCGTTCTCGAAGTCGGGATACGGGCATTGGTGGCCGAAATCGGCGGCCCATTCCACGTAAGGCCCTTCTTTGACATAGCGCTGATAAATCGCACGTTGCTCCTCAAGGCTGCTGTTCCACCCCGACGCTTCGCACAGCACCGCTGCAAACGCCTGGCTGGTGTGAGGCAAGTTATCCGCGGCCTTGCTCGCCAACGCCGTGGCCACGAAGCGATAGTGATAACGCCGATCAGGTTGGGCAGCGCTGGCCTGCTGGCGCTTCACTTCATCCTCGGCCACCAATGGACCGACTTTGAGTTCGGCGTTTTCGAGAACAAAGTTACCGCCGAACGTGGCGTAATCCGGCGCCGATTCATAGCCCAGAATGTCCATGCCCCACTCGCGTGCCGTCCAGGCCGCATTGAACAGCGCAGCGGCGCGACGGGTCGGCCACCAGGCAGAATCAGCCGCCAGACGTTGCTCGCCATACAACCTGGCCTTGTGTCGCAAGCCGTCATTATCGAAGTACATCAGCGCATCCTCGTAATGCCCCTCGCGCAGCAAACGCCGCCCCAGCAGATTGCGCAGGCTCGCCGCCACTGGCAAGGGCACGTAGTTATCGCGGTCCTGCTGGCTGAGCGGCGGCGGTGCTGGCACTTGTGTGTCGACGTAGTGCTTGAGTTCTTCGAGGGTCAACACGCGCTCGGCGACGGTGGCGGCGTCGAACCAGTAAATGCCTTTGCTGCGATACAGCTGATCGAAGGCCTGCAGGTAGTCCCCGCGTTGCAGGGCCAGGATCGCACTTTCACCCTCGACCCGGCATTTGGGCTGAAGTGTTTCGTAATCGAAGTCCGGTGTCCGTCGCTCGCCCCAGGATTCATTCTGCGGGAAGGCCTGGGCTGCTTTGGCATAGGCTGCGGCGGCCGCGTTTTTATCGCCCTCGCGCACCGCCAGTTTTGCCCGCAGCCACCAGGCCAACCCGCCATCGCCGGCATGCTCGAGGAAGGCCTTGGCGCTGGCGTAATCGCCCTGTTGATAATTCATCGCCGCCAGGCGATCGGCATTTTCGAGACTGCCGCGAGTGCTGTTTTGCAGCAGCTTGATCATTTTTTGTTCGTTTACGGGTTGACCGCCAAACGACAAGCCCAACCGGCTGATCAGCGATGCGGTCACCAACTGCTGCACGGGTTGGCCCTTGAGCAACTCGGCCAGTTGATCATCCGGCAGCGCCAGCAGTTCCGCCATCAACACCTTCAACGAGGTGTAGCCCACTGCCGAGCCATGCAGATTTTGCGTGGCGTACAGTTCGATGGCGCGGTTCCAGTCACCGGCGGTACGCGCCACCCGGGCTTCTTCGCCGAGGCTGGCGACACCCAGTTCCAGCGGATCGCTGAAGCCATCGATGCTCAGTTGCCGGGTTTGCTCAAAAGCCTTGCGGGATTGTTCGAGCAGATCCGGAGCCGCATCGGCTTCAGCGCTCATGGCGAACAGCGCGCGCCCCAACGAGTAAGCAGCCCAGGTGCTGCGCGAGGCCCGTTGCTCGGCGGGCAAGGCCAGCACTTTCTTGAAATACCCGGCGGCCAAGGCAGGATCATCCGCGCCAAATGCCACGGCACCCGCCAGGTACAACTTGAGCTCGGGCGGCAGTTGCGCACCTTGGGTTTCAACCTGACGGGCATCGGTCAGGCTGCGCAAGTGTTTTACCAGCACTTGCTGTTCGGCGCTCAATCCGGCCTGCTCGGCTTGATCCCGCTGCGCGGCGTGATCTGGCTCATTCATGCTGTCAGCGACGGCACTGACGTTCTTCAATCCCCGGATGGCGTGGCCGAGGCGGCTGATTTCGAAGCTGAAGTTGCCTTCCGGCAGTTCCGCCAGCGACTGGCCACGGTTATCCAGCAGACGCATGGGGAAGTCCGGGCCGCAGGCCAGCGCCGAACCCAGCGGCAGGCTGAGGCTCAGGCAAAGCAAATGACGCGGCCAGTTACGGGTGAACATTCGAACCTCCTTGATCAATGTGTGCGCAGCGAGCCCAACCAATGGCACGCTGTCCGCCAGCCGGAATTCGGCCATCGCGCAGGCGGGTGAAGGTAAGCAGATCCGGTCGCTGTTGCAACGCGTAACCGGCCAAGGCATCGGCCCCCTCACAACCACTGACCGCCAGTGTCAGGCGTTCGGGCCAGGCGCTGTCGAGATTGCCCTGGTTGCTGATGCCGATGTCATAGAGGCCATTATCGGCCGAGAGTTTCAGCGTCAATCGACTGTCGAGGACATCACCGCGAGCCACGGCACGCAAGGTGGTCAAACTCCAGGCCCGACGGTCGTTGACCAATGGCAGGCGAAACCAGATCAGGCCCGCCAGATGCTCGGGTGGATCGGCACGCAACTCGCTACCGAGGGTGCGCAACGACAGTGGATCGGCGAGTAATTCCCGGCGCAGGCCTTCACGCTCCACAGTCACTTCGCTTTCCACAACAGGCGCGCCACCCGTCGACGGCAGCAACGCCACGCCATAGGCCGGCAGCGCCAGATAGAACGGTTTCGTCGTGATGCGGCTCCAGGCCTTCGCCCATTGCCGGGCCTGATCGGCATCAAACAAGCCACGACGCGGATCGCTCACCGCGTGCACCTGCAACACGCTGCTGTCGACTGTGGATAACAACGCCGGCAGTTCGCGACTGTCGAGCCAGGACGGCAACGCAGTGATGCTCAGCGGCAGCGAAGTCGGCAGCGCTTCACGCAAATGCGCCAGAAATTCGCGGTACGCCAGTAGCCGGGCGTTACCGGCGTCGTGGTCGATTTCTACGCCGGCGAGGTTCAATCCTTGTCCCTGCCAATTGCTGATCACCTGGCGGATCTGCGCTGTGACCTCTTCCTGATCCAGTGCCTTGAGCTGCCCATCCAGGCGAATCACCGCAATCACCGGCCGGCCATCGCGCTTGAGCAGTACCGGATCAATTCGGGCACGGCTCCAGCCGGCATTGGGGAAGGCCTGCAAGGCCAGCACCCGCAACGTCGAAAAATCGCCGCGGCTGTCCCTGAGGGCAGCGTCGTGGGCCGGCGTCCACTGCCGCTGCCAGACGTAAAGCTGTTGATCCAGCGGCGGTGCGTCGTGCCTTTCGCATCCGGAGGTCAGCACCAGCGCCAGCAGCAAGGCGATCGAGCGAGTGAAAAAAACCATTGAAAACGCCTGTCCCTGAAATGCAGAAAGGGCCGCGTCAAGCGTTTGAACACCGCAAACCTTGTGGGAGGGGGGGGGGGGGGGGGGGGGGGGGGGGGGGGGGGGGGGGGGGGGGGGGGGGGGGGGGGGGGAGGGGGGGGGGGGGG
>NZ_JBWKXF010000106.1:0-4623 GCF_059422645.1 Pseudomonas sp. GW821-FHT01C01
CTGCGCAGCCGGACGCAGCCTTCGGCAGCTGCTACAAGGAAGGCGTAGCGTCTGGGTTCGCCTAACTGATCGGCATTAGCCCCTTGAGGGCTCTTTTTTAGCGATTTTTAGTCAGTCCAGAGTTGAAGTTTCCATATATCCGTCCTGAGACACTGGATTGGTAGCGTTTACAACTGGCCGATTTCGGCCTGCTACGAAACGAAGCACAGCTATCGGCCCAAGATCCAAAACGCATCAGCACAACGACTTCTGGTAATAGATCCGGGTATGTCCCGGTGGATAATCTGCCAGGCGTCCGAATTCGGAGTAACCAAGTTTTCGATAAAACCCGGGTGCCTGAAAGCTGAAGGTCTCCAGCCAGATACCAATGCAGTGCTTTTTCTGCGCGATTTCTTCGGCCATGCGCATTAGCCGTTCTCCGATACCCTGGTCACGCATCGACTCGGGAACGCTGACAAGATCGATGAGCAGCCATCGATAAGAGACCTTGCCGTACAGTCCGCCAATGACTTCGTTACTGTCAGGGGCTCGTAGCAACAGAGCAAATGTTTCATGGGCGTCGTCTCCTCCGTGGACCAGATTATGGGCCAGCAACGGGGTCAAAATTCCCAGCCGCTCTTTTGGTCATGGAAACTAAGGCCGACTTTTTCAACAGAATCGGCCGATAGCTGCCTGTTGCGAAAGACTACACGGCCCATCTCAGACCTCGCTTGGTTATACGGTAAGCACTGATCGAACCTATGCCTCTTGATCCAACGGCATCACGGTCTTCCCACTCTGCTTCAACCACAAACCAAAGTCCCGCATTACGTTGACGACGGGCCTCAATCGATTCCCTTCCTCGGTCAGCTCATACTCCACTTTTACGGGAACTGTCGGGTATACCGTGCGCTTCACCAAGCCGACTTCCTCAAGTGCCCGCAGGTCAAGGGTCAGCATACGTTGCGAGATTCCCGGGACATCACGCCGTAGTTCGTTAAAACGCTTGGGGCCGTCGAGAAGATATGAGACCAGCAGCAGACGCCATCGACCACCTAGCAGACGCATGGCTTCTTCCACCGAACAGCCCGTCACATTCTTTTTCATGGAATATTCCTCAGCGTGTTGCAGGTATATTTTATGTACCTAGATGATAAAAAAGTGCCTTCTTCCATTTATATACCTTGTCTCTAAGATGGTCTTCCATCACTTTCCGGGTGGAAGTGATGTCCCGACCTATTAGGAGATCGCTCGTGAAGCTTTACTACATCCCTGGCAGTTGCTCCCTATCCCCTCATATTGTGATCAATGAACTTGGTCTTGATGTCGCGTTGCTCAGGGTCGAACACCGGGATCACACGGTGGACGGTGACGGCGACTACTATGATGTAAACCCCCTCGGGTATGTGCCAGTCCTTGAGTTGAAGGACGGAACCAGATTTCGAGAAGGACTTGCGATCGTGCAGTATCTGGCTGACCAGAAGCCTGAATCGGGCCTGGCTCCGCCCAATGGCACGCTGGAGAGATATCGACTACAGGAATGGCTCAGCTTTTTGACGTCGGAGATCCACAAGGGCTTCATCCCACTTCTGTACGCCGGGCTAGCGGGCAAGTATGTGGACACTGTCAGGCCCAAGCTGGAGGCACGCTTTGCGTGGATAGATAAACAACTCGCTGACCGCCAGTTTCTGCTTGGCGACAAGTTTACTGTCGCCGACAGCTATTTGTTCGCACTAACAGGCTGGGGGCAGGCGGATTGGCTGACGTCATACTACAAAGCCAACATTCATTTCGACGCTTTGAATAATCTAAAAGCCTGGTACGGCCGGGTGCGTCAGCGCCCTGCGGTCCAAAAGGCGCTGCTGCTGGAAGGACTGGCATGATGCGGATCTGCCAAGAGGCACTGCTGAAAATTTAGGTGACGGATCGCCTGCGAGATTTGCCTTTGCTGGTTGTTCAATGGCACTACAGCAGGCGTATCCAAGTGACTGCTCGGGGCCGGTTGCTGCCTGTAAACATTCAGCTAACCCCCGTTGGCATGTCGTGCCTATCGCTTGCAATCCGATTCCCGGTGCATGGTTTGCAATAACCTATTGCGAGAGTCTGGTCACCACCGATTGGAATGAAGTGGTGCATCCCTCCGTGGCCCAATGCAGGAGATGGGTGGGGTAGATCGGGCGTGTTGCCGCAGCCCTCAGTCGCCTGAGGAAAGCCCATGCTTGTGTGCGTAGGCGTAGAGATCTACGCGGTTCGTCAGGCCCAGCTTGCTGTAGATCGATGTTAAATGGTTGCGTAGCGTGTGCTCGCTGATGTGCAGCTTCTCGGCCACCAGCTTGCCAGGGGCAGAGGGGTCGCTGGCCAGCGATGCAATGGTTTGCTGCTCGCGGCGTGTCAGCTTGGCGATTTTGTGTTGCTCCGGGTCTATATCGCGCTCGGCTTTCTTGCGTGCCAGTTCAAGGAAGATACGACTGGTCGCATTGCGGTCAATCCAGAGTTCGCCTTCATGCACTTTTTCTATGGCTTTGAGCAATGTTGATGCGGATGCCGACTCCCGCTTATCCACCACGCCACGAGCGCCCGCCATCACCGCACTGTCATGCAGTGCCACGTCACTCGACCCCGTCACTACCAGAATCTTGGCTTTGGTCCTGCTGTGCAGGTCGGCCAGCGACTCGATACAGTCCTCGCTGTCCAGGTCCAGTACCACCACATCTGGTGTGTATAGGTGCAGCGAAAGCAGGTATTGCGCCACCGACGCCGTCGAACCCGCCAACATCAACTTCGGTCGAGCGCTTTCCACCAGACGCTCAAGGCCCCAGGCCACAAGCGGTAGAGCTACTAACAGGACTTGAATTGGCATGCGGCTCGCTGCCTCTTTAGCTGGGTTGTGTTAGCTGATCATGATAGCAATCGTTGCAGCCCCTAGCTTTTTTCTATAGCGCTTCAGGCCCCCCCTCCCATGACATTTGTCCCGTAAAACACTGTTTTCATGGGTGATTGACTCCCAGAAAAAAAGGGATAGCGCACTCATGTAAAAAACAGAGGCCGTTTTTAGACTGCAGTCATGAAAGACGCACACCGAATTGAGCCCCGTGAACAAGTCACCCTGTCGCTGCAACTGATCGGCGGGGGCAACGGTGTCACCCGTGACATCAGCGCCTCCGGTTTGTATTTCGAAACCGATAGCGAGCAGCAGGTGGGTAGCTTGATTGACTTCGAGATCGAGCTCGACACTCCCGGCGGCCCCATGAAGTTCAAGGCGCAAGGACAAATCGTGCGCATCGAGCCGCTGGGCGACAGGGCCGGGGTGGGCGTGAAGCTGCTGGCCAGCCGGCTGGTACCGGTGGAGTGAAGTATTCGTGGGTTGAGGAAGAATCGACTTGTGGCTGTTAGCGGCCCACAGCGGTTCTTTTGCTCAGAGTGACATTCATGGGAGAAAGACATGGCTAGCACCACAACTACCAGCGGCGGAACCGTTACCTCGTTTTCCAACACGCCGCAGGCGAAGGATGACGTCTTCACCGCCACTGAAAACCTGTTGGGGGTCGTGTATTGGGACGTCATGTCCAATGACCTCGGCGGCAACGCGAAGACACTCTGGTCACTCGACAACGCGGACAGTCTTTCTACTGCCACCAAGGCTTATGCTCCGGCCGACCTCCTGACCCAGGATACGGCGAGGGCTGAGGCGATGAGTTCTGACACCAGCTTGAATGGTGCAAAGATCTGGATCACCTCGGACGGTAAGGTCGGCTACGACGCCACTACTTTCTCCTCTGCTTTTAAGGCACAACTCCAGTCGCTTGCTGCTGGCGAGCTCCTGACGGACAGCTTTACCTATGCGATTCGTCTCGGCAACGGAACGCTCAGTTGGGCCACCGCGACAGTACAGTTTTCGGGCGTGAATGATGGTGTGACGATCAGCCTCGGCGCGCAGGCCGGCACGGTGACTGAAGACGCCGCCACCACTGCGAGCACGACCGACTCGCTGACGGCCAGCGGCACGATTGTCTTTAACGACGTCGACCTGAGTGACACGCACATGGCGACGTTCGCGCCGGCGGGGGGCAACGCTACTCATCTTGGCACGTTCGTGCTCTCGCCGGTAAGCGAAGCAGCGAACGCGGCCAACGGTTCGGTGCAATGGACGTACAACCTGAGCAATGCGGCGGCGCAGTACCTGGCTCAGGGACAGACAGTAACCGAAACTTACCTGGTCACCATCAGCGATGGTCATGGTTCGTCGGTAACGCAGAATGTGACCGTCACCATCACCGGCACCAATGACGGGCCAACGGTGACGGCGGCAGAAGTCGAAAGCGGGACGGTGAGCGAAGACGGCACCACGTTGGCCAGCGGCAGCTTTGCCTTCGGTGACGTGGACCTGGCCGATCACGCGCATGTGGCCAGCGTGAGCGCGCCGTCCGGTGCGCTGGGTACGCTGGTGGCCAGTGTCGGCGACGAGAGCACCGGCGACGCGGCGGGCAGCGTGGGTTGGACCTATACGCTGAACAACAGTGCGGCGCAGTACCTGGCTGAAGGCCAGACCAAGACCGAAGTGTTCACGGTGACGCTGACCGACGACTTCGGGGCGACGGTGACCAAGGCTGTGACGATTACCCTGACTGGCAGCAATGACGGGCC
>NZ_JBWKXF010000107.1:0-1494 GCF_059422645.1 Pseudomonas sp. GW821-FHT01C01
GGTGTTTTGTGAGTATCTCGAACTTTCGGTTCATTGCGTCTTCACACACCGCAATCTGGTGCCTTTTCAGGTCAGCAAATTGCTTGGGTGTTATATGGTCAAGCCTCACGGGCAATTAGTATTGGTTAGCTCAACGCCTCACAGCGCTTACACACCCAACCTATCAACGTCGTAGTCTTCGACGGCCCTTCAGGGGACTCAAGGTCCCAGTGAGATCTCATCTTGAGGCAAGTTTCCCGCTTAGATGCTTTCAGCGGTTATCTTTCCCGAACATAGCTACCCGGCAATGCCACTGGCGTGACAACCGGAACACCAGAGGTTCGTCCACTCCGGTCCTCTCGTACTAGGAGCAGCCCCTCTCAAATCTCAAACGTCCACGGCAGATAGGGACCGAACTGTCTCACGACGTTCTAAACCCAGCTCGCGTACCACTTTAAATGGCGAACAGCCATACCCTTGGGACCGGCTTCAGCCCCAGGATGTGATGAGCCGACATCGAGGTGCCAAACACCGCCGTCGATATGAACTCTTGGGCGGTATCAGCCTGTTATCCCCGGAGTACCTTTTATCCGTTGAGCGATGGCCCTTCCATACAGAACCACCGGATCACTAAGACCTACTTTCGTACCTGCTCGACGTGTCTGTCTCGCAGTCAAGCGCGCTTTTGCCTTTATACTCTACGACCGATTTCCGACCGGTCTGAGCGCACCTTCGTACTCCTCCGTTACTCTTTAGGAGGAGACCGCCCCAGTCAAACTACCCACCATACACTGTCCTCGATCCGGATAACGGACCTGAGTTAGAACCTCAAAGTTGCCAGGGTGGTATTTCAAGGATGGCTCCACGCGAACTGGCGTCCACGCTTCAAAGCCTCCCACCTATCCTACACAAGCAAATTCAAAGTCCAGTGCAAAGCTATAGTAAAGGTTCACGGGGTCTTTCCGTCTAGCCGCGGATACACTGCATCTTCACAGCGATTTCAATTTCACTGAGTCTCGGGTGGAGACAGCGCCGCCATCGTTACGCCATTCGTGCAGGTCGGAACTTACCCGACAAGGAATTTCGCTACCTTAGGACCGTTATAGTTACGGCCGCCGTTTACCGGGGCTTCGATCAAGAGCTTCGCGTTAGCTAACCCCATCAATTAACCTTCCGGCACCGGGCAGGCGTCACACCCTATACGTCCACTTTCGTGTTTGCAGAGTGCTGTGTTTTTAATAAACAGTCGCAGCGGCCTGGTATCTTCGACCGGCGTGGGCTTACGCAGTAAATGCTTCACCCTCACCGGCGCACCTTCTCCCGAAGTTACGGTGCCATTTTGCCTAGTTCCTTCACCCGAGTTCTCTCAAGCGCCTTGGTATTCTCTACCCAACCACCTGTGTCGGTTTGGGGTACGGTTCCTGGTTACCTGAAGCTTAGAAGCTTTTCTTGGAAGCATGGCATCAACCACTTCGTCACCCAAAGGGTAACTCGTCATCAGCTCTCGGCCTTAAG
>NZ_JBWKXF010000107.1:1588-3256 GCF_059422645.1 Pseudomonas sp. GW821-FHT01C01
ACCTCAGCCTACCACCTTAAACTTGGACAACCAACGCCAAGCTGGCCTAGCCTTCTCCGTCCCTCCATCGCAATAACCAGAAGTACAGGAATATTAACCTGTTTTCCATCGACTACGCTTTTCAGCCTCGCCTTAGGGACCGACTAACCCTGCGTCGATTAACGTTGCGCAGGAAACCTTGGTCTTTCGGCGTGGGTGTTTTTCACACCCATTGTCGTTACTCATGTCAGCATTCGCACTTCTGATACCTCCAGCAAGCTTCTCAACTCACCTTCACAGGCTTACAGAACGCTCCTCTACCGCATCATCCGAAGATGATACCCGTAGCTTCGGTGTATGGTTTGAGCCCCGTTACATCTTCCGCGCAGGCCGACTCGACTAGTGAGCTATTACGCTTTCTTTAAAGGGTGGCTGCTTCTAAGCCAACCTCCTAGCTGTCTAAGCCTTCCCACATCGTTTCCCACTTAACCATAACTTTGGGACCTTAGCTGACGGTCTGGGTTGTTTCCCTTTTCACGACGGACGTTAGCACCCGCCGTGTGTCTCCCATGCTCGGCACTTGTAGGTATTCGGAGTTTGCATCGGTTTGGTAAGTCGGGATGACCCCCTAGCCGAAACAGTGCTCTACCCCCTACAGTGATACATGAGGCGCTACCTAAATAGCTTTCGAGGAGAACCAGCTATCTCCGAGCTTGATTAGCCTTTCACTCCGATCCACAGGTCATCCGCTAACTTTTCAACGGTAGTCGGTTCGGTCCTCCAGTCAGTGTTACCTAACCTTCAACCTGCCCATGGATAGATCGCCCGGTTTCGGGTCTATTCCCAGCGACTAGACGCCCTATTAAGACTCGCTTTCGCTACGCCTCCCCTATTCGGTTAAGCTCGCCACTGAAAATAAGTCGCTGACCCATTATACAAAAGGTACGCAGTCACCCAACAAAGTGGGCTCCCACTGCTTGTACGCATACGGTTTCAGGATCTATTTCACTCCCCTCTCCGGGGTTCTTTTCGCCTTTCCCTCACGGTACTAGTTCACTATCGGTCAGTCAGTAGTATTTAGCCTTGGAGGATGGTCCCCCCATATTCAGACAAAGTTTCTCGTGCTCCGTCCTACTCGATTTCATTGATAAGAGATTTTCGCGTACAGGGCTATCACCCACTATGGCCGCACTTTCCAGAGCGTTCCGCTAATCTCAAATCAACTTAAGGGCTAGTCCCCGTTCGCTCGCCACTACTAAGGGAATCTCGGTTGATTTCTTTTCCTCAGGGTACTTAGATGTTTCAGTTCCCCTGGTTCGCCTCTTGCACCTATGTATTCAGTACAAGATAACCATCTTATGATGGCTGGGTTCCCCCATTCAGACATCTCCGGATCAAAGTCTGTTTGCCGACTCCCCGAAGCTTTTCGCAGGCTACCACGTCTTTCATCGCCTCTGACTGCCAAGGCATCCACCGTATGCGCTTCTTCACTTGACCATATAACCCCAAGCAATCTGGTTATACTGTGAAGACGACATTCGCCGAAAATTCGATGCTTGCTCATAAAGAGCAACTCACAAATTTTACCTTAGCCTGAATAAACACCAGTGAAAGTGTTATTCAGTCTATCTTTCTATCACATACCCAAATTTTTAAAGAACGAACTAGTCAAAGACTAGAAATCAACAT
>NZ_JBWKXF010000108.1:0-4418 GCF_059422645.1 Pseudomonas sp. GW821-FHT01C01
TGGAGCAAAAAGCGGCATAAACACCGTAATCGGTGTCCGGGATTACTTGACCAGTTCAAGCCCGCTCCCACAGGGGGGGGAGTGTTGTCTGAGGATTACTCCCCGCGATAGATGCAACCGCTGGTGCAGGTTTCATGAATCCGAATCGCACTAAGCTCCGGCAACAACGGCTTCATCTCATTCCAGATGAATTTGGCCAACACCTCACTGGTCGGGTTTTCCAGGCCGGGAATGTCGTTCAAATAGTTATGGTCCAGACGCTCGTACAGCGGCTTGAAGATCGCCTTGATTTCCGAGAAGTCGCGGATCCAGCCGGTGTGCGGGTCGAGGTCGCCGCTCAGGTGGATTGCCACTTTGAACGAGTGACCGTGCAGACGGCCGCACTTGTGGCCGTCCGGGACGTGGGGCAGGCGGTGGGCGGATTCGAAGGTAAATTCTTTGAAGATTTCCACAGTTTTTCAGCTCTGTTCAGGTGGCGTTCGCCGCAGCGATTCGGGCAGGCGGCGAGTTTAACAGTTTGTCCTGACTAAAGGGTCAGCAAGCGCTCGCCGAGGCGACCGTTGGCGGCCAGTTCGAGGAATTCGTCGCCCAGGCGGCGACTTTCATCCATCGTCGTGCGCCAGTATTTCTGCCGGCTCGGGGCGTCGCCCATGAAGCGCTTGAAGTCGTTACGGTCCGGCAGTTTGCCGTAGGGCAGGCGCGCCAGGTATTCCTTCGACGGCGCCAGCAACAGCACATTTTGCAAACGTGTCGGGCAGGCGCGGCGCCACGGCAGGGTCTTGTCGAACCAGCCGGGAATCACCCGATCGGTGAAGTGCGGGTAGAGCACGATGTCATTGCCGCTGTAAGGCAGGTCCAGGTGATAGTCCAGCAGACCGCCGTCGCGATAGGTCCCGGTGCCGGCACCCGGCAGGTCGCGTACACCTTCCATGACCATCGGGATCGAGCCCGAAGCGAGCAAGGCCTGACGCAAATTGCCGGTGTTGAGGGCGACGAAGCGCGACGGGAAGTCATTCAAGGCGTCGACCGGCGGCGCCAGGCGCGGGTCGTGGATGATCAGGCGTTCGAAGTGCCGTGCCAGCCGCGCCCGGCCGCGCAGGTTGTCGGCGATGACCGATGACAGGCCCAGCCCCAGGCGACCGCGATGATCGTCGGCCAGCAGGCCGTGGCTTTTGACCACCATGATGTTCAGGCGGTAATCGCTGTTGTCGAGGATCGAGGCATCGCGACCGTCGAGCAGGTCGTTGAGCATGCGCTGTGAGCTCTGGCTGATCTGCGCCATGGTCACGCCCTTGGCAAAGTTCTGCTCGGCGTACAGCTGCCCGAGACGCCGTATGCCCTCGGCGGCGTCTGGCAGGCAGGCGCTGGCGAAGCGCCAGGAACCCACCGATGCGCCAATCAGCGAGCGTTCCCGTGGTGCCGCCGGCAGCCACTCGCCGAACAGCGCCAGGTCCAGCCCCTGAATCCCCAATGCCTTTGGGCCGCCGGCTGCACCGGGCAGGGTGCCGACATCGGCGGCGTTCAAGCCGCTCTCACGGATGCGCGCAAAAGCACGCGGACCGGCCTTGAGGGTCAGGGAGGGGAACTTGATGTGAATGGCGGTCATTACGGTCTCGATGTGTGGCAAGCGCAAGGATTATACGCAACCCCTGTAGGAGCTGACTTGCCAGCGAAAGCGGTGTATCAGTCAGCATCGATGTTGCCTGACTCACCGCCTTCGCTGGCAAGCCAGCTCCTACAGGATTGCGGGGCTAGCCGTGATGGCCATTCAGTTTCAATTAAGTTGATCCGGTTAAGGTTGCGCCCACGCCCGGTAACCTGGTCCGGACCAAGCGCTGAGATTGCGCGACGCTGGTACCATCGTGTCTTTCGAGACACTCAATGCCAACGCGGTGGCCAGGCATCCGGGTTCCACCGTCAGTGAGTCCGGGCTGCTACCTGTACAAAGTAGAGCTGCGCGATCCTCAGGGCATCGACCGGGATGTGGAATTAGACGCTGTCAGCGGGCAGGTTCTCAAGGATCATCAGGATTGGTAATGAAGGTGTTTTTACTCAATCGATGCACCGGCGGGCGAATGGCGCTGTTGCTTCTGGCGTTTTGTTCGGCAGTGATGGCTCGTGACCTGGATCAGGATGAAGCCTTGCGCCTGCGTCAACAGGGCGTGATCCTGCCGCTGGAGCAACTGCTGCAGCAGGCGATGGATCGCTACCCCGGCGCGAAACTGCTGGAGGCCGAGCTCGAAGAAAAACACGACGTCTACATTTATGAAGTCGAGCTGCTGACCCCTGAGGGTGTGGTCCGCGATCTGGGCATCGATGCCACCACCGGCCGCTTACTGAAAGACAAGGAAGACTGATCCATGCGTTTGCTTCTGGTGGAAGACCATGTGCCCCTGGCCGATGAACTGCTGGCCGGTCTCAACCGCCAGGGTTATGCGGTGGACTGGCTGGCCGACGGTCGCGACGCGGTGCATCAGGGCAGTACTGAACCTTATGACCTGATCATCCTCGACCTCGGTTTGCCGGGCGTGCCGGGGCTTGAGGTGCTGGCGCAATGGCGCGCGGCGGGGCTGGCCACGCCGGTGCTGATCCTCACGGCCCGTGGTTCCTGGGCCGAACGCATCGAAGGCCTCAAGGCCGGTGCCGACGATTACCTGACCAAGCCATTCCATCCCGAAGAATTATATTTGCGCATCCAGGCGTTGCTGCGCCGCTCCCATGGTCAGGTCAACCAGCCGACGCTCCAGGCTGCCGGGCTGCATCTGGACGAAGGTCGCCAGTGCGTTGTCCGCGACGGTGCGGACATTCAGCTGACCGCTGCGGAGTTTCGCCTGTTGCGTTATTTCATGCTGCACCCCGAGCAGATCCTCTCCAAAAGCCACCTCGCCGAACACCTCTACGACGGTGAAACCGAGCGCGACTCCAATGTGCTGGAAGTTCACGTCAACCACTTGCGGCGCAAACTCGGCAAAAGCGTGATCGAAACCCGTCGCGGCCAGGGCTACCTGTTCGGCGGGCAAGCCCGGTGAGATCGATCCAGCGCCGACTGAGCCTGGGCCTGATCAGCGTGATGCTGGTCGTTGGCCTGGTGCTGGCGCAAACCAGCCTGTGGCTGTTCGAAATGGGTTTGCAGCGCTACCTCGAAGCCGGGCTGCGTAATGACAGCGAGAGCCTGCTGGCGGCACTGGTGCGCGGGCCGCAAGGCTTGCAACTGGATGAACGACGCCTGTCACCGGCCTATCAGCGGCCGTTTTCCGGGCACTATTTCCGCATCGATTTTGCTGACGGCCACTGGCGTTCCCGTTCTTTATGGGATCAGGAAATGCCGGTGCTCGATCACCCCGGCCTGCACGGCAATCTGCAACTGGGGCCGGAAGGTCAACAGTTACTGGTGTTGCGTACGGACTATCGACGTTTGGGGCTGCCGATTTCCATCAGTGTCGCCGAGGATTACACGCCGATTCGCGAAAGCTTCCGGCGTATGCAACAGATCGGGTTGGGCCTCGGATTGACAGGGCTGCTGCTGATTCTGTTGTTGCAACGGATCACCGTGCGCCGCGCCTTGCGCCCGCTGGAACAAGCGCGCGAACAGATCGCGCAGTTGCAACAGGGCCAGCGCTCGCAACTCGACGATCAGGTGCCGGTGGAACTGGAGCCACTGGTGGCGCAGATCAACCACTTGCTGGCCCATACCGAAGACAGTCTCAAGCGTTCGCGCAACGCCCTGGGCAATCTCGGCCATGCCCTGAAGACACCGCTGGCGGTGTTGTTGAGCCTGGCCTCAAGTGAGCAGCTTGAGGCGCACCCGCAACTGCGCAATGCCCTCAAGGAGCAACTGGAGCACGTCCGGCAGCGGCTCAATCGCGAACTCAATCGCGCACGGTTGTCCGGCGATGCACTGCCGGGCGCACTGTTCGATTGCGACGCCGAACTGCCGGGATTGCTGGCGACCTTGAACATGATCCACGGCGAACACCTGGCGCTGAGCTACCGCGCTCCGGCCGGTTTGCAGTTGCCCTGGGATCGCGAAGACCTGCTGGAGTTGCTGGGCAATTTGCTGGACAACGCCTGCAAATGGGCGGATGCCGAAATCCGGCTGAGTGTTGTCGAGACCGCCGAGGGATTCGAGCTCAGCGTTGAGGACGACGGCCCGGGCATTCCCGAAGACCGCCGTGATCAGGTATTCAGCCGAGGTACGCGTCTGGACGAGCAAACAGACGGGCATGGCCTGGGACTGGGTATCGTTCGGGACATCGTTGATACCTGGGGCGGCAAGTTATCGCTGCTGGAGAGCGAGTGGGGCGGTCTGAAGGTTGTGATCGAATTACCCAAACACTGAGATCCATTGTGGGAGCGGGCTTGCTCGCGAAGGCGGAGTGTCAGTCGATAAAAATGTCTGCTGACACTCCGCCTTCGCG
>NZ_JBWKXF010000109.1:0-4025 GCF_059422645.1 Pseudomonas sp. GW821-FHT01C01
CGAATGCGGTGTGTCAGATAACACTATGTCAACTGACACACCGCATTCGCGAGCAAGCCCGCTCCCACAGGGTTTTGTAGTGGTTATGAAAAATCGGTCCCCAACACCAGATCCACAAACGCCAGTGACGCCGCACTGTGATAGTTGTTCTTGCGCCGAAGCAACGCGGCCCCGCGTTCAGGCGCTGCGCACAGCATGGTAAGTTTGCGCAATGCCCGATCCTGAGTGGCGATGGGTTCCGGCAGGATGGTGGCGATGGCGGAATGTCGGATGACTTCCAGCAGCGTGTTGACCGAGTTCACTTCAATCACCACTTTTGGCGTGATCCGCGCCTCAGCGAAAAACTCGTCGATGCACGTACGGGTGATGTAGTCCGGGGTCAGCAGGGCAAATTCAAGTTTGGCCACCTCTTCCCCGGACAGCGCATCCAGGCTTTCGTACAATGGGTGTTCGCGCCCAACCATCAACCCCAGGGTTTCGGTAAAGGCCGGGATCGATTCGATCTCGGCGCTTCTCACCTGATCAAACGCAATCGCGACGTCCAGCGAATCATCCGCCAGCCCGGCCTCGATTTCGTCCATCGACAGCTCGAAAATTTCCAGATGGATGTTCGGGTAGCGCGCCACGTAGCCGCGCACCAGCGGCCCTACCAGATAGGCCATGAAGGTCGGCGTCATGGCCAGGCGCAAGGTCCCGCGAGACAAATCCTTCACGTCATGCAATGCACGTTTGCCCGCTTCCAGCTCCACCAATACCCGCCGCGCACATTCAATGTAAGCCTCTCCCGCATCGGTCGGCTTGACCGTGCGCGAGGTCCGGTCGAACAGACTCACGCCCAGGGATTCTTCCAGTTGCCGGATCTGCTGCGACAAGGTCGGCTGTGACACGTGCAGCACTTCGGCGGCCCGCGTGAAACCACCGTGGTCGGCAACCGCCAGCAGATAACGCAAATGTCGAAGCAGCATGGGATTCTCCATCTATAGGCAGTGCTTATGGTTTGCATTGTATATCGGTCTTGGACGCTATGGATTGATCGGCAGAAGATGGCCCCACACCCAAGCAACCCCCCTTCCGATAGGAGAATCACCATGCAACAGTCCCATGCCTACAATGACCCAAGCCTGGCCCTGACCACTTCTGTCCTTGATGCCAAGGCGCGCAAAAACCTCTCGTGGCAGGACCTGGCCGATGGCACCGGATTGAGCCTGGCCTATGTCACCGCTGCCCTGCTCGGTCAACATCCGCTGCCGGAAACCGCCGCCAAAGTGGTAGGCGACAAACTCGAACTGGACGCCGACGCCGTGGCCCGGCTGCAGATCATCCCGCTGCGCGGCAGCCTCTCAGGTGTGCCGACCGACCCGACCATCTACCGCTTCTACGAAATGATCCAGATCTACGGCACCACCCTCAAAGCCCTGGTTCATGAGCAGTTCGGCGACGGCATCATCAGCGCGATCAACTTCAAGCTCGACATGAAGAAAGTCGAAGATCCGGAAGGTGGCTCCCGCGCCGTCATCACCCTCGACGGCAAGTTCCTGCCGCTGCGTCCTTTCTAAGTTGATACCGGCCCGCACTGCCCGTGCGGGCCAAACCCTGCTCACCCATGAGGAAGCGATCATGAAAGCGCTCATCGACGGTTTTTTGAAGTTCCAGAAAGAAGCCTTTCCGCAACGCACCGACCTGTTCAAACACCTGGCCACCACCCAACATCCAGGCACGCTGTTCATCACCTGTTCCGACAGCCGTGTCGTGCCGGAACTGCTGACCCAACAAGAGCCCGGTGAACTGTTCGTGATCCGTAATGCCGGCAACATCGTGCCGTCCTACAGTCCGCATCCGGGTGGCGTATCGGCCACGGTCGAATACGCCGTTGCGGTGCTCGGCGTGACCGACATCGTGATCTGCGGTCATTCGGATTGCGGCGCCATGACAGCGGTGGCGAAGTGCACGTGCATGGATCACCTGCCCGCCGTCAGCGGCTGGCTGCAACACGCCGAGTCGGCGAAAGTGATCAACGAAGGCCGGCCACACGCCAGCGAAGCGGCCAAGGTCAGTTCGATGGTTCGGGAGAATGTCATCGCCCAACTGGCCAACATCCAGACGCACCCGAGTGTGCGACTTGCCCAGGAAAAAGGCCTGTTGAACCTGCATGGCTGGGTGTACGACATCGAGACCGGTTCGATCGATGCGCTGGATGCCGACAGCCGAAGCTTCGTGTCGCTGGTCGAGCATCCGGGCACTTGTGCCGTATCGGCCAAAGCGATCAAAGCCGCTTGATCAGAACCGCCGATCGTTCAAAAAAAGTGACCGCCCTTGCAGCGGTCACTGGTTCCGCTGTTTCAGCGTTTGACGCCCAGATCGATCTGGGTCATGCGGCTACGGATGGTGAACACGCCATCACCCGAGAGGATCGCACTACGAGCAAACAGGCGCCCGTTCTCCCAGTTCGAAAGCCCCAACTCCGGCTTGTTCAGCGCGTACTGGCCGTCGACCCAACGGGTAATGCCATTGCCGACAAAAGGCGCGTTGACCGCGTTGTAGAAGCGCTCCTGAGCCTCGGCACTTTCACTGATCAATGACACGGTGAATTGCGGGCTGTAGCGATTGAACAAGGCGATGGCACTGTCCAAGTCATCGACGATTTTCAGGCTGACTTCCGGGGTTTCTTCCCACTCCCATTCGCGGCCCAATTGATCTTCCGGCAACGGCTCGGCCTGCGCCTCGGTTTGATAACCCTCGGCGCGGTACACCTCGACCGTTGCGGCAAGCCAGTCTTGCGGCAGGTGCGACTCGCTGCCTTCGACGATGTGCAACTTGCAACCCTGCCCCCGTGCGGTGCCGGCCTGCTTGAGCGCGTCGAGGAACAGCGGCACCAGTTCAGCGGCGCGGTCGCGGTGAATCAGGCAGACGTTCAGGGTGTTGCAGACTTTACGGTCCAGGGAGTTGCGCACCACAGCGGCGAAGCGCCGGGCATCGGTATCGGCGTTGGCAATCAGCCATGCGCCACCGGTGCCGTGCAGGCTGACCGCCGTGCCGGCCTGCTGCGCGATGCTGCCCAGTTGACTGACGGCGCGCCCCGAACCACGGGCCACCGCCAATGACAGGCGCCGGTCAGCGAACATCGCCCAACCGGCAGCGTGGTTGACGCTTTCGACCAGCGACACCGCACCAGCCGGCAATCCGGCATCGTTGAGTGCGGGATTCAACGCATGGGCAACAATCGCCTGGGCGGTGCCCAACGCATCACTGCCGATGCGCAACACCGCAGTGTTGCCGGTGCGCAATACACCGGCCGCGTCGGCAAACACATTCGGCCGGCCTTCGAAGACGAAGGCGACGATGCCCAATGGCGAGACCACTTGCTCGACCTTCCAGCCATCGTGCTCGACGCAGCTGATCACCTTGCCACGGCTGGCCGCGGCATCACGCCACGCGCGCAGGCCGGCGATCATGTCGCGACGCATGCGCTCATCGGCCAGCAACCGGGTGGTCGAGCGACCGCGAGCCTTGGCCCGCTCGATGTCGGCCAGGTTGGCGGCCTCGATCAAGGCCCAGCATTCCGGGGTTTCCAGGCGTTGGGCAAACAGGTCGAAGAAGGCGCTGATCGCTTGATCGGACACCGCCGACAGCGCGGTAAACGCCGCTTGGGCGCGCTCGATCGCGACGCTGGCCGCTTGCTGGTCCGCCACGGGGATCAGCAGCAACTCGCCGCTGACCTGCTCCACCAACAGGTGGTCACCGGGCTGAAAGCGTTCCGCCAGTTCGGGGCTGACGACAGTGACACGATTACCGGCGAAAGGGATAGGCGTGCCAGCGACTAGACGTTCGAGCGCGAGAGACATGAAGCGGTTACACCATGCAGAGGGCGGCCGGAAAATGTATAGCAATTTCCCCGGAGCGTCACGTTTCAGGCCGGTGACCGAGCTCGGCCTGCTTTGCACAATCCCGGCCGCATCGGTGATCCCCTGTGGGAGCGGGCTTGCTCGCGAAAGCGGCGTGTCAGCCAGACTGATGTTGCCTGACAC
>NZ_JBWKXF010000110.1:0-3866 GCF_059422645.1 Pseudomonas sp. GW821-FHT01C01
CAATTCTTCCTCACAACCCTGGCCCCTTGTGGGAGCGGACTTGTTCGCGAAAGCGGTCGGACATTCAACATTGATGTCGACTGACCCACCGCTTTCGCGAGCAAGCCCGCTCCCACAGGTTCAGCGGTTGAGCGCAAAACCTGCGAACTACCCAAGTGATTGGGGAGCTCGCTCCCACATGGTTCTGCGTATTCGCTCATCTACCCATCCCCTTGTTTCGACTTTCGATTTGCTCAATCGCAAGGCACTTCTATATTGAGGGGGTGCTCTGAACTTCCTGCCTTCTGTTGAGCCTGGCCCATGGCAACTACTGATCAGCTGATCATCTGCGAGCACTGCGACAGCGTGTACGAAAAGGTGACGCTCGCCAAACATCAGAAAACCCTGTGTACGCGCTGCGGCGGCGTGCTGCAGCGCTATAACGGCCTGACAGTGGAACAGCGCCTTGCATTGACCTTCACCGCGTTGATGCTCTGGATATTCGCCAATTTCTATCCGGTGATGAGCATCAGCCTCAAAGGCTCGAAGAACAGCGCAACCCTCTGGGACTCGGTGCTGGCCCTGAGCCTGGGACCTATCACGTTCATCGCCATGGTGGCGGCGATCGCCATGATCATCGCGCCGATTTTCCAGCTGTTGCTGCTGATCTGGGTATTGGGCTTCGCCCTCATCCATCAACGTGCGCCCGGGTTCAAATTCTGCATGCGCTGGCTGGAAACACTGAGGCCCTGGAGCATGCTCGAAGTCTGCCTGCTGGGTGCCATGGTTGCGGTGATCAAGCTCGCCGGACTGCTCGATGTGCTGCCCGGCATAGGGCTGTTTGCCCTGGCGGTGCTGAGCCTGATGATGATCCGCATCGCCGGGCGCGATATCCGCGATTTATGGGACATCTTATGAGCACGCCTCCGTACGCCGACGAACTCAATCTGTGCCTGTGCCACAGCTGCGGGCTGGCCTGCGACATGACTGGCGATCCTCACGAATGCGAGCGCTGCGGCGCGCCTTTGCATCGACGCAAAACCAACTCGTTGACCCGGACCTGGGCCTACATGATCGCGGCCCTGGTGTTTTACATCCCCGCCAATTTGCTGCCGGTAATGAACACCAAAATGGTCGGCCATGGCGCCGACAGCACGATCATGAGCGGTGTGCTGGAGTTCTGGCAGGCCGGAGCCTGGGACATCGCCCTGATCATTTTCATTGCCAGTATCGCGGTGCCGGGCATCAAGTTCGTTGCCATCACGCTGCTGCTGGTGACCGTGCAACGCGACAGTGAGTGGGCACGTAAAGAGCGGTCGACGCTGTTCCGCTTCGTCGAGGTCATCGGCTACTGGTCGATGCTCGATGTGATCGTGGTTGCATTGGTCGCCTCGCTGGTGAAATTCCAGGCCCTGGCCGACATCGAACCGCGCCCGGGCATTCTGTTCTTTGGCCTGGTGGTGGTGTTCACCATGCTCTCGGCCATGAGTTTCGACCCGCGCATGATCTGGGATAAAGAACGGGAAAACCCAAACAATGAGGAGGTCACGGATGAAGTCACAAGCCACTGACGGGCCGCAAGCCCCCGGGCCGGCGCCGATCAAGACCCGCCGCTTCAGCGTTTCGCTGGTCTGGATCGTACCGATCGTCGCGGTGCTGGTGGGTATTTCACTGGTGGTTCACAGCATCCTGCAGGAAGGCCCGACCATCGTTGTCACGTTCAAGACCGGGAGCGGCCTGACCGCGAATAAAACCGAGGTCAAGTACCGTAATGTGGTGATTGGCCAAGTCTCGGATGTGGAACTGAGCAATGACCAGAAGAGTGTGAACGCCACCATCAAGCTGGCCAAGCAGGCCGAAAGCTTTACCCGCGAAGATTCGCAGTTCTGGGTAGTGCGGCCGCGCATTGGAGCGGGCGGTGTGTCCGGTATCGATACGCTGCTGTCGGGCGATTACATCGGTGCCGATATCGGCCAGGCCAACGGCCGGGCGAAAAACTTCACGGGGCTGGAGAACCCGCCACCCATCACCTACGGCGAGCCGGGCAAGCGTTTCACCTTGTTCACGCAGGACCTGGGGTCGCTGGATATCGGCTCTCCGGTTTACTACCGCAAGATCCCGGTCGGCCAGGTGGTGGCCTACGCGCTGGACCCGGATGGAAAAGGCGTGAACATTGAGCTGTTCATCCATGCCCCCAATGACAAGTACGTCACCGAAAACACCCGTTTCTGGAACGCCAGCGGCATTGACGTGAACGTCGGTGCCAACGGTTTTGCGGTCAAGACCGAGTCGTTGTCGTCCTTGCTGGTGGGCGGCATTGCCTTCCGCGCGCCCGACTACAGCCCTGGCGATAAACCTGCTGCGGCAGAATATGCCTACGAACTGTTCGACGACCAACAGACCGCCCTCGCCCCGCCAAATGGCAAGCCGCAATACCTGGCCATGCGATTCGACCAGGCACTGCGCGGGCTCAAGGTTGATGCGCCGGTGGAATTCCTCGGTGTGGAAATCGGCAAGGTGGTGGCGGTCAATCTGGATTACGACGAGAAGAATCGTTCCTTTCCGGTCAACGTCGGCATCGTGATTTACCCGCAACGCCTGGGCAAGGCCCACGACAAGATGCTCATGGCGCTCAAGCATGACCCCAATGACGAAGCCGGTGGCGTACGTCTGATCGGCACCTTTATCGATAACGGCCTGCGAGCCCAGGCCCGCACCGGCAACTTCCTGACCGGCCAGTTGTACATCTCCCTGGATTTCTACCCCAAGGCAGAAAAAGTCGCTTTCGATGCCAACGCACGCCCGGTCATCATCCCGACCATACCGGGCAGCCTCGAGCAATTGCAGGAAAAACTCGAATCCATGGTCGACAAGATCAACAAACTGCCCATCGAGCGTATTGCCGGCAATCTCGACGGTAATCTCGTCGAACTGCGCAAAGGCATGGTGCAATTCAACGGCAAGATTATGCCGGGTGTGCAAACCACCTTGTCGGAAGTCAGCAAGACCTTGCAAACAGCCAATTCGACCTTGCAATCCGCCAGTTCGACCTTGGCCGAGGACTCGCCGCAACGGGAAAAACTGGGGCAGACCCTGGATGAACTGGGACGCACGTCGAGATCCTTGCGTGATCTTTCGGATTACCTGGGGCGGCATCCGGAATCGCTGCTTCGCGGCCGTCCGAACAATGCCGCGCCCATGGATCTGCAAGGGCCACCGCGCAACTGAACACAGGAGCAACACCCATGGCTTTTCCGCTGAAGTTCACACTGGTCTCCGCGCTGTTGCTGCTCGCCGCTTGCCGCAGTGACCCGATTCAATTCCACACACTGACCCCGACTCAGGTGGGCGATCACTCAAGGACCACCGTCGGGGTGATTCAGATCGAGAGTATCAGCGTGCCGCCCCAGGTCGATCGCGCGCAGATCGTCATTCGCCAGGGCAACAGTGGCCTGGCGATCCTGGAAACCCAATGGTGGGGCGCGACCCTCGTGGATGAATTGAACAGTGCTTTGGCCGATCAACTGAGCAACTATCCTGCACAAAGCGGGTATTCGGTGCGGGTCGATGTGCAGCGTTTTGATTCGGTCCCCGGTCAATACGCTTTGATGGACGTGAAATGGCGCCTGCGCAGTGCCAGCGAAGGCGAACCTGCACGGGTCATTTGCCGCAGCACCTTGCAAACCCCCTCAGGCGCGAGCATCGATGAACTGGTGCTTGCCCAGCAAAACAACATCAAACGCCTGGCCGCGCTGATCAGCCAGGCTGCCGCGAGAAAACAGGCTGGCTGCCCAATGCCAGTCAATTAAGCATTTCAGCCGCGACACCCTTTGTAGCAGCTGCCGAGCCCGCGAGGCTGCGTTCGGCTGCGAAGCAGTCGTAAAATC
>NZ_JBWKXF010000111.1:0-3757 GCF_059422645.1 Pseudomonas sp. GW821-FHT01C01
CGGCGAAACAGGCAGCACATTTGGCGGCTGACACACCGCCTTCGCGAGCAAGCCCGCTCCCACAAGGGGAATGCGGTGTTCTTGATTAAGGGGGCGAGCAAACCCGCCCCCTCATTGGTTTAAGCGTAGCTTTCGATCGACGGGCAAGCGCAGACCAGGTTGCGATCGCCAAACACGTTGTCGACGCGACCGACCGGCGGCCAGTATTTGCCTTCGATCAGCGACGCAACCGGGTAAACCGCTTGCTCACGGCTGTACGGGTGCGACCACTCACCGACCAGTTCCTTGGCGGTGTGCGGAGCGTTTTTCAGCGGGTTGTCGTCCTTGTCCAGGGTGCCGTTTTCCACTGCGCGGATTTCTTCGCGGATGCGGATCATGGCGTCGCAGAAGCGGTCCAGTTCTTCCTTGGATTCGCTTTCGGTCGGCTCGATCATCAGCGTGCCGGCTACCGGGAACGACATGGTCGGCGCGTGGAAGCCGAAGTCGATCAGGCGCTTGGCGACGTCATCGACGCTGATGCCGCTGCTGTCTTTCAATGGACGCAGGTCGAGGATGCACTCATGCGCCACCAGGCCGTTGCTGCCGGTGTACAGCACTGGATAGTGCTCTTCGAGGCGACGGGAGATGTAGTTGGCATTGAGGATCGCCAGCTGCGAAGCACGCTTGAGACCCGCGCCACCCATCATGCGAATGTACATCCAGGTGATCGGCAGAATGCTCGCGCTGCCGAACGGTGCCGCGCAAACGGCGCCTTCCTTGCGCTCCATCTGGGCGTGGCCCGGCAGGAATGGCGCCAGGTGCGATTTCACGCCGATCGGGCCGACGCCCGGGCCGCCACCGCCGTGCGGGATGCAGAAGGTCTTGTGCAGGTTCAGGTGCGACACGTCGCCGCCGAACTTGCCCGGCGCGCAGAGGCCGACCATGGCGTTCATGTTGGCGCCGTCGATGTACACCTGGCCGCCGTTGTCATGAACGATGCCGCAGATTTCGCGGATGCCTTCTTCGAACACGCCGTGGGTCGACGGGTAGGTGATCATCAGCGCGGCGAGGTGTTCGCGGTGCTCGATGGCCTTGGCGCGCAGGTCTTCGATGTCGACGTTGCCGCGGGCATCGCACGCGGTCACGACTACGCGCATACCCGCCATTTGTGCGGTGGCCGGGTTGGTACCGTGAGCCGACGACGGGATCAGGCAGATGTCGCGACGGTCTTCGCCACGGCTCTGGTGGTAGGCACGGATCGCCAGCAGACCGGCGTATTCACCCTGGGAACCGGCGTTCGGTTGCAGCGAAACCGAGTCGTAGCCGGTCGCAGCGCACAGCATGGCTTCCAGTTCATCGGTCAATTGCTGATAACCGGCGCTTTGCTCGGCCGGGGCGAACGGGTGCAGGGCGCCGAACTCGGCCCAGGTCACCGGAATCATTTCGCTGGCGGCGTTGAGTTTCATGGTGCACGAACCCAGCGGGATCATGGTGCGATCCAGCGCCAGGTCCTTGTCCGCCAGTTTGCGCAGGTAACGCATCAGCTCGGTTTCCGAGTGATAACGGTTGAACACCGGATGGCTGAGGATCGGCGACTGGCGTACCAGCGCGGCCGGGATGGTGCTCTGCACCGAGGCGGCGAGGGCAGCGAAGTCCGGCAGGGCCTTGCCGTCGGACAGCAGACTCCACAGGGCTTCAACGTCGGCCTGAGTGGTGGTTTCGTCCAGGGACAGGCCCAGGCGTTCGCCGTCGACCACGCGCAGGTTGATGCGTTGGGCGTGTGCCTTGTCGTGCAGGGCAGCGGTTTGAGCGCCGGTCTTCACGGTCAGGGTGTCGAAGAAGTTCGCTTGCTCGACGTTCAGACCCAATGCGCTCAAGCCTTTGGCCAGGATCGCAGTCAGGTGATGCACACGATTGGCAATCTGCGTCAGGCCTTTCGGACCGTGGTACACGGCGTACATGCTGGCGATATTGGCCAGCAGTACTTGCGCGGTGCAGATGTTGCTGGTGGCTTTCTCGCGACGGATGTGTTGTTCGCGGGTTTGCATGGCCAAACGCAGGGCCGGGTTGCCGAAACGGTCTACGGAAACACCGACCAGGCGGCCTGGCATGTCACGCTTGAACGCATCCTTGGTGGAGAAGTACGCCGCGTGCGGACCACCGAAGCCCAGCGGCACACCGAAGCGCTGTGCGCTGCCGATGGCCACGTCGGCACCGAACTCGCCCGGTGCGGTCAGCACGGTCAGGGCCAGCAGGTCGGCAGCCACGGCGACGAGGGCGTTGGCGGCGTGGAAACGTTCGGTCAGCTCGCGGTAGTCGAACACGTCACCGTTGCTCGCCGGGTATTGCAGCAGGGCGCCGAAGAACGGCGTCACGTCGCTCAGTTCACGCTCGTCGCCAACCACCACGTCGATACCCAAAGGCTCGGCACGGGTGCGCAGTACGTCGAGGGTCTGCGGGTGGCAATGCATGGAGGCGAAGAATTGGTGGCTGCCTTTGTTCTTGCTCAGGCGTTTGCAGAAGGTCATGGCTTCGGCAGCGGCGGTGGCTTCGTCGAGCAGCGAGGCGTTGGCGATCGGCAGGCCGGTGAGGTCGCTGATCAGGGTCTGGAAGTTCAGCAGCGCTTCGAGACGGCCCTGGGAAATTTCTGGCTGGTATGGGGTGTAGGCGGTGTACCAGGCCGGGTTTTCCAACAGGTTGCGCAGGATCGGCGAAGGCGTGTGGGTGCCGTAGTAACCCTGGCCGATGAAGGTCTTGAACAGCTGGTTTTTGCTCGCGATGGACTTGATCAAGGCCAGGGCATCGGCTTCGCTCAAGCCGTCTTCCAGGCCGAGGACGCTGGTGCCCTTGATGCTGTCGGGAATCACGCTGGCGCTCAGGGCTTCCAGGGAGTCGAAGCCGAGGCTGTTGAGCATGGCTTGCTCGTCACCGGCGCGCGGGCCGATGTGACGGGCGATGAATTCGTTGGCAGTGGTCAGATTCACTTCGGTCATGTCAGTGCTCCTCAGGCTTCGGCTTGCGCTTTGATCAGGCGGTCGTAGGCGTCCTGGTCCAGCAGTTGGCCGACAGCGGCGGCGTCGCTTGGTTTGAAACGGAAGAACCAGCCTTCGCCCAGCGGATCTTCGTTGACCAGTTCAGGGCTGCTGTCCAGCGCCGGGTTCACTTCCAGCACTTCGCCGTCCAGCGGCATGTACACGCCGCTTGCAGCCTTTACCGATTCCACGGTGGCGGCTTCGGCGCCTTTGTCGTAGGACTGCAGCTCAGGCAGTTGAACGAACACCACGTCGCCCAGGGCGTTCTGTGCGAAAGCGGTGATGCCAACCGTGACGCTGCCGTCAGCTTCGGTGCGCAGCCATTCGTGATCTTCAGTAAAACGCAACTCGCTCATGGAAACTCCTAAGGGGCCAGACTCGTCTGGTGGACGCGATTGAATGCTTGGGCGATGCCCTGGTTATGGGGAACTACATAGCAAGAACGCGGCCAATGTTGTTTTTATTGTTATTGATCAATGATTTAGGTGGTTTCGACAAACGCTGGAATTCACTCGCTGTAGCGAAATCGATACGGCACAGGTCAAGGATAAAAGCCGAGGTGGATCAAAGCCTTGCACAGCCGTGATCGGAGCGGTGTGTAGCGATATCGTTCCGCTGTAGCGCTTTCAGTACAGGTGGAGGTCGTTTTGAACGCGATTTCGCATCGAACACAAAACCTGTGGGAGCGGGCTTGCTCGCGAAAGCGGTGTATCAGTCGCCAACGATGGTGTCTGACACTCCGCTTT
>NZ_JBWKXF010000112.1:0-621 GCF_059422645.1 Pseudomonas sp. GW821-FHT01C01
GTGACGGCGGCAGAAGTTGAAAGCGGTGCAGTGAGCGAAGACGGCACCACGGTGGCCAACGGCAGCTTTGCCTTCGGCGACGTGGACCTGGCCGATGACGGCCATGTGGCCAGCGTGAATGCGCCGGCCGGTGCGCTGGGTACGCTGGTGGCCACTGTCAGCGACGAGAGTACGGGCGACGCGGCGGGCAGCGTGGGCTGGACCTATACGCTGAACAACAGCGCGGCGCAGTACCTGGCCGCGGGCCAGACCAAGACCGAAGTGTTCACCGTGACGCTGACCGATGACGTCGGGGCGGCGGTGACAAAGGCCGTGACGATCACCATTACCGGCACCAATGACGCGCCCGTGCTCGGTTTTGAAACGGGCAACGATGCCGGCGCGGTGCAGGAAGACACCACGCTCAGCGTCAGTGGCCAGTTCAGCTCGACCGACATTGATCACGATGCCACGACCAATTGGAGCATCCATGGCGCGTCAACCGGCACCTACGGCTCAATCGCCGTGGACAACACCGGCCAGTGGACTTACACGCTGGCCAATGGCACCAATGGTGTCGCCAGTGCGGTGCAGGCGCTGAAGGCGGGCGAGAGTCACAACGACGTGTTCAGCGTGCAGGTC
>NZ_JBWKXF010000112.1:719-2483 GCF_059422645.1 Pseudomonas sp. GW821-FHT01C01
CAGCAATGACGCACCCGTGCTCGATTTCGCGACCGGCAACGAGGCCGGCGCGGTGCAGGAAGACACCACGCTCAGCGTCAGTGGCCAGTTCAGCTCGACCGACATCGATCACGATGCCACGACCAGTTGGAGCATCCATGGCTCGTCAACCGGCACCTACGGCTCAATCGCCGTGGACAACACCGGCCAGTGGACCTACACGCTGGCCAACGGCACCAATGGTGTCGCCAGTGCGGTGCAGGCGCTGAAGGCGGGCGAGAGTCACAACGACGTGTTCAGCGTGCAGGTCAGCGATGGCCTCGGTGGCGTCGACACCCAGTTGGTGACCATCACCGTCACCGGCAGCAATGACGCACCCGTGCTCGATTTCGCGACCGGCAACGAGGCCGGCGCGGTGCAGGAAGACACCACGCTCAGCGTGAGTGGCCAGTTCAGCTCGGCCGACATCGATCACGATGCCACGGCGACCTGGAGCATCAATGGCTCGCCAACCGGGACCTACGGCTCGATCGCGGTCGACAGCAGCGGCCAGTGGACGTACACGCTGGCCAATGGCACCAATGGTGTAGCCAGTGCGGTGCAGTCACTGAAGGCGGGCGAGAGTCACGATGACGTGTTTACGGTGCAAGTCAGCGACGGCCTGGGTGGCGTCGACACCCAGTTGGTGACCATCACCATTACCGGTACCAACGACGCGCCAACGGTGACGGCGGCAGAAGTTGAAAGCGGTGCAGTGAGCGAAGACGGCACCACGGTGGCCAACGGCAGCTTTGCCTTCGGCGACGTGGACCTGGCCGATCACGCGCATATGGTCAGTGTGAGCGCGCCGTCCGGTGTGCTGGGTACGCTGGTGGCCAATGTCAGCGACGAGAGCACGAACGACGCGGCGGGCAGCGTGGGCTGGACCTATACGCTGAACAACAGCGCGGCGCAGTACCTGGCTGCGGGCCAGACCAAGACCGAAGTGTTCACCGTGACGCTGACCGACGACGTCGGGGCGACGGTGACCAAGGCCGTGACGATCACCATTACCGGCAGCAATGATGCGCCCGTGCTCGGTTTTGAAACGGGCAACGATGCCGGCGCGGTGCAGGAAGACACCACGCTCAGCGTCAGTGGCCAGTTCAGCTCGGCCGACATCGATCACGATGCCACGACCAGTTGGAGCATCAATGGCGCGTCAACCGGCACCTACGGCTCAATCGCCGTGGACAACACCGGCCAGTGGACTTACACGCTGGCCAATGGCACCGATGGTGTTGCCAGTGCGGTGCAGGCATTGAAGGCGGGCGAGAGTCACGATGACGTGTTTACGGTGCAAGTCAGCGACGGCCTGGGTGGCGTGGACACGCAACTGGTGACCGTCACCATTACCGGCAGCAATGACGCGCCGGTGCTCAGCTTCGCGACCGGCAACGAGGTCGGCGCGGTGCAGGAAGACACCACGCTCAGCGTCAGCGGCCAGTTCAGCTCGGCCGACATCGATCACGATGCCACGGCCACTTGGAGTATTGCCGGGTCAAATACCGGCACCTTTGGCTCGATCGCCGTGGACAACAGCGGCCAGTGGACCTACACGCTGGCCAACGGCACCGATGGTGTCGCCAGTGCGGTGCAGGCGTTGAAGGCGGGCGAGAGTCACGATGACGTGTTTACGGTGCAGGTCAGCGACGGCCTGGGTGGCGTCGACACGCAACTGGTGACCGTCACCATTACCGGCAGCAATGACGCGCCGGTGCTCAGCTTCGCGACCGGCAACGAGGT
>NZ_JBWKXF010000113.1:0-2437 GCF_059422645.1 Pseudomonas sp. GW821-FHT01C01
GGCGAAGCCGTCGTAAACCCTGCGAACGCGGTATTCCTGAATACCGCGTCGTTTGATTTCACGACGGCTTCGCCGCCGAACGCAGCCTCGCGCTGCTCGGCAGCTGCTACAACGTACAACGGGCAAAAACTTCAACGACGTCTGAACAACGGCCGCGGCTCGATCACCGAACGCCCGTAAAGCACACTCATCCCCGCCAGACCTTTCAACGCATCCTCGGCGGATTTGTCTTCGCGCACGGCGAAGCTGTCGAAACCGCATTGGCGCATGTGGCTCAGTTGATCGCGCAGGACGTCGCCGATGGCGCGCAATTCGCCGGTCCAACCCAATCGGGTGCGCAGCAGATACGCCTGGCTGTAACCGCGACCATCACGAAAGCTCGGGAAGTCCAGGGCGATCAACGGCAGTTGGGCAAACCACGGCTTGAGACTTTCCACTTCATCGTCCGGCCCCAGCCACACACCCTGTTGCCGAGGGTTTTCCAGCCATCGGGCGAGCGGGAGAATTGCGCCACCGTCAGGCACTGGTTGCTCCGGATCCCGCACCAGTGTCCATGGATCATCTGCAACAATCCGCGCCACGCCCTCCTCCAGCCGCAACAGATTGTTCATGCCGACACCTCCAGCACTTTCGGATAGACCGCTTCCTTGAACGGCTCCAGACCGATGCGCTGCACGGTGTCGACAAACAGCTCCTCACTCTCGCGATAACGCACGAAAGTCTCGATGATCTGCTCGATCACCTGCGGCACTTCGGCGGCGCTGAACGACGGGCCGATGACCTTGCCCAGCGCGCTGTTCTTGCCCTGGGCGCCGCCGAGGGTGATCTGGTACCACTCGCTGCCGTTTTTATCGACGCCGAGGATGCCAATGTTGCCGATGTGGTGGTGACCGCAGGCGTTCATGCAGCCGGAGATGTTGAGGCTGATGTCGCCCAGATCGTGCAGGTAATCGAGATCGTCGAAACGCGCCTGAATACCCTGGGCGATGGGGATCGACTTGGCATTGGCCAGCGCGCAGAAATCACCGCCGGGGCAAGCGATGATGTCGGTGAGCAAACCGGCGTTGGCGCTGCCCAGATTGTGTTCACAGGCCAGGCACCACAGCGCGAACAGCTCGGCTTTTGGCACGTCCGGCAGGACGATGTTCTGTTCATGGGCAATGCGGATCTCGCCGAAACCGAAGCGCTCGGCCCAGTCGGCCACCGCTTCCATTTGTTTATCCGTGACGTCGCCCGGTGGCGAAGCGCTGCCCGGTTTAGTCGACAACACCACGCTGGCGTAGCCCGGCACTTTATGCGGCTGAACATTGCGCAGCACCCAACGCGCGAACGCCGGGTTGTCGGCCAGATGCGTGCCGTAATCGAGGCTGGTGTCCGCCAGCGCGCGATAAGGCGGCGCGACGAAGGCATTGGCGACGCGTTCGAATTCATCAAAGGTCAGTTGCGCTGGGCCGTCCTTGAGGTGCTGCCACTCCTCCTCCACTTCCCGGGCGAAGGCTTCGATGCCCAGGGCCTTGACCAGGATCTTGATCCGCGCCTTGTACTTGTTGTCCCGCCGGCCATGGCGGTTGTACACCCGCAACACCGCCTCGACGTAGGACAGCAGGTGCTGCCACGGCAGGCCTTCGCGGATCTGCAAACCGAGGATAGGCGTGCGCCCCAGACCGCCGCCAACGATCACCCGCAACAGCATTTGCCCATCGTTGCCGGGGTAAAGATAGAGACCGATGTCATGCATCATGATCGCCGCCCGGTCCTGTTCGGCTGAGCAAATGGCGATCTTGAACTTGCGTGGCAGGAACAGGAATTCCGGGTTGATGGTCGACCACTGCCGCAGGATCTCCGCCAGCGGTCGCGGGTCGATCATTTCGTCTGCCGCCACCCCGGCGAAGGCTTCGGTGGTGATGTTGCGCACGCAGTTGCCGGAGGTCTGGATCGCATGCATTTCCACCTGGGCCAGGCGTTCGAGGATGTCCGGCACCTGAGCCAGTTCGATCCAGTTGAACTGCATGTTCTGCCGGGTGGTGAAGTGGCCGTATCCGCGATCGTAATCCCGGGCGATGCTCGCCAGCGTGCGCATCTGCCGGGCACTCAGCGTGCCGTAGGGAATGGCGACTCGCAGCATGTAGGCGTGTTTTTGCATGTACAGGCCGTTCTGCAGGCGCAACGGCAGGAACTCTTCTTCGCTCAACTCTCCGGCCATGAAACGCTCGACCTGATCTCTAAACTGCGCAACCCGCTCGAACACCAGTGCCCGGTCATAATCATCGTACTGATACATGTAAATACCTCATCAGGATTGACCGCGCATCCCCCGTAACTTCGCATCGCCCGTAGTAGCTGCCGAGCAGCGCGAGGCGGCGTTCGGCGGCGAAGCCGTCGTAAACCCTGCGAACGCGGTATTCCTGAATACCGCGTCGTTTGATTTCACGACTGC
>NZ_JBWKXF010000114.1:0-1571 GCF_059422645.1 Pseudomonas sp. GW821-FHT01C01
TGCGTGGTCTGGCCGTTGACGGTTTTGCCGATGCGTCGGCCGAAGGCGTCGTAGCGGTAGCTGGCGGTTGTGCCGTCCGGGGTCGTGACGCCGATCAGGCGGTGCTGGCTGTCGTAGCGGTAGTCGGTGACCCGGGCCGGGGTGCCGCGGCGTTCGCGGATCAGGTTGCCGAAGGCGTCGTAGTCGTAGTGATCGTGGTAGCGCTGACGCAGGCGATTACCCTGCATCCGGGTGGGGCCGGGGCAGTCGTGGATCAGCAGGTTGCCGGCCGGGTCGTGGCTGAAGTGTTCCAGCGACTCGTCGCGCAGATGGCGCACCCGGGTCAGGCGGTCGAGCGGGTCGTACTGGTAGTGGCGCTGGCCGTGGCGGCTGTCGTCGATCTGCAGGAGGTTGCCGTGGGCGCTGTAGGCATAGTCGCGGCGGTACAGGGTCTGCTGGTTTTGCCTGACGGCATGCGCCTGCAAGCGGCCCTGGTCGTCGTAGGCATAGTCGCCGAGCAGATGACCCTGCTGGCGTTGCTGTTCGCGCCCACCGACAAAGCGGTGGCTCGTCAGGCGTGCACCGTTGAGGTCGATGGCGCTGAGCGCACCCCCTTCGGCGTGGTGGTAATCCAGCACGCAGCCATCGGGCAGGCGCAGGCGCTTGAGCCGGCCGCCGCTGTCGTAGGCGTAACGCAGGGTGCCCCAGCCCTGGTGTTCGGTGATCAGCCGGTCCTGGCGGTCGTATTCGAACTCCAGTGGGTGGTCCTGGCCGTCGTCGACGCTGAGCAGGCGACCCAAATCGTCGTAGCGGTAGGCGACCTTGACCCCATCCGGCAGGGTCTTGACCAGTAGCCGCCCAGCGCTGTCACGTTGGTAGTGGGTGACCAGTGAAGAACCGTCATCGCCGAATTCGGTCTTCTCCGACAACTGGCCATTGCCGTCGTAGGCATAGGCAGTACGGCGGCCATCGAAGCCGGTTTCCTGGCGGATCAGTCCGCCCGGCGTGTAGTCCAGCCGGTAGGTGTCGCCGACCTCGTTGTCGATCGCGGTGAGCAACAACTGCGCGTGGTCGTAGCGGTAATTCAGCGTGCTGCCGTCGGGGTTGATCCGGCGGCTGACCCGATGCAAATCGTCGGCGTACTCAAAACGGGTGACGCGGCCCAGTTCGTCGGTTTCGGCGGTGACCTGGCCGTAGGCGTTGTAGGCATAACTGCGGCGAGCGCCGCTGGGGGAAATCGTCGCGGTCAGGCGGCCGACGGCATCCCAGGCGTAGCGGCTGACGCCGCCGTGTTCGTCTTGAACGCTGATCCGCCGTCCCAGCGCATCGTAGGCAAAGCGCCGCTGCCCGCCGTCCGGCAAGGTCTCTTCGAGCAGTTGCCCCAAGGCGTTCCAGACCCAGCGATGAGCGCTCTGGTCCGGGTAGCGGATGGTCAGCAAGCGCCCCTGCGGGTCGTAGAAGTAGCGAGTGATCTGCCCGTCGGGGTCGGTGACGGCGCTGACATCGCCCTGGGCATTGCGCGCATAGGTCCAGGTCGCGTCACCGCGGGTGTGGGCATGGAGGAAACCGTGGCGGTATTCGTAGGCCGTCGG
>NZ_JBWKXF010000115.1:0-1558 GCF_059422645.1 Pseudomonas sp. GW821-FHT01C01
TGTAGGAGCGAGCTTGCTCGCGATGGACTCAAGAGCGCCGCGTTTAGTCAGTAAACACGCGGCATCGTTAACGACCATCGCGAGCAAGCTCACTCCTACAGTGGATCATTCTCGCTTAACTGAACAGCATTACGGCCGACGCCGGGCTTTTTCATTGCCGTGACATGTTTTTCACGAAACGCTCACAGAATGGAGCGCAGATTGGACGAACAAAAGGAATTGACCCCAAACAGAAAGCCCGCCATCTAGCGGGCTTTTTGTTTTCACCTTCCATAGCCGCCAATGATGGCTGTGCGCTATCCACCCGTACTCGCTGGCGAAAAAATCAGCGTCAGCCGTGAAGCCCATGAACCGGGATTACCCACACCCTGGAAGGCAGGTCTTCAGGCGTTGCAGGGCGGACGATCATCGCACTTGTTCCCGGGTGGACGAATGCCTGGGCAGGAACACCTCGGCCAACATGCAGCGCGCGCTGCCGCCACCGATGCGCTCGATGGTGTCGATGTTCACCGGCAACGGCGTGGTGTGAGTTTCGATCAAGCGACGCTGATCGGCATCCAGCGATTGCCAGGCGGTGCGCGACATCACCAGCAGTGGCTCGCCCGCTGCGTTGTGCACTTCCAGCATGTTGCCGGCAAAGGACTCCAGCTGCGTCCAGTTCAAGGCGATGACCTGTTTGCCGCTGGTTTCGAGCCGGTTACGCAGCGCTGCACGTTCGCCCGGTTGGGGCACGGACGCCAGGCAAACCACCGCCAGGCTAGTGCCGACACTCATCATCACATTGGTGTGATAAATCGCCACGCCTTGGCGGTCCAGCGCGTTGAACGCGCACAGTTCATAGCCCAAATGGGTGACCAACTGGTCCAGGGCCCGGGCGTGGGTGCGCGTGGAATACCCGGCGTAGCAAATCCGCTGTTGCCGATCCAGGACCATGCTGCCGGTGCCCTCCAGGAAAATCTCCTGCTCTTCGAGGCTGGACAGGTCCAGCAACTGCTCGACCCGGTATTCACCCAGCAATCCGTCGAGTACACCTTTGTCCCGCTCCAGACGCCGGTTGTGGCCCTGCATCGGGTACAGCACCAAGGTGCCATCCGGGTGGCTGCTCCACCAGTTGTTGGGGAAGATCGAATCCGGGGTATGCGGCGCTTCGCGATCGTTATGCACCAGGACTTCGACACCATGCCGGCGCAACGCGGCGACATAGCCATCGAACTCGGCAAGGGCCTTGAGTTGTACGTCTTCAGCTACTGTTGCCGGACGCTGGAAACGGTTGTTCGCCGCCGTGTCCTGATTGAAGGAAAAACGTGTCGGACGAATCATTAAAACCGTATTGGTGGTTTGCATGGGTACAGACTCAATGAGGGGCGAGAGAGGCTCATTGTCTGTTTCAAAGGGGGAAAAACCCGGTTGATAACGGCTTTTGCGCTGATGAAAACGGCTGAAGATCCTGACCCCTTCAGCCGATTCGGCAAGGACCACAAATCAAATGTGGGAGCGGGCTTGCTCGCGAAAGCGGTGTGTCATCCACATCAATGTCGACTGACACACCGCTTTCGCG
>NZ_JBWKXF010000116.1:0-1476 GCF_059422645.1 Pseudomonas sp. GW821-FHT01C01
CCGCGAGGCTGCGTTCGGCTGCGAAGCAGTCGTAAAATCAGTCATTGCGCTACGTCAGGCAGACCGCGTCAGCTGGATTCACGACTGCTATGCAGCCGAACGCAGCCTCGCGGGCTCGGCAGCTGCTACAGATTGCATTACCGCTTAACTGACTGGCATTAGCGGCGATGGCCTCTGTTTAATGCCGCCCTAATCGAACCGACCCAGCATCGGCAGTGACATCGCCTCCCCCGAGGCCAAGGCGATGATCGGGCACTACGACGTCCTCGGCAAACAAGTGGCCAGGCTGATTCCCCAGTCCACGCTGGTCGAATTCCCTGGCATGGGCCACGCGCCACAGATGGAAGAACCGGAACAATTCCACCAGGCCTTGCTCGCCTGGCTGAACAAGACCCACCCCGTGCGTTGAAGAGGAAAGGCTGATGCCGGTACAGATTGCAGTGATCGATGATTGGCAGGATGTGGCGCGGGATGTGGTGGACTGGTCGACGCTGGACAGCATCGGCCAGGTGAGTTTTCTCCATGACTACCCCGCCGACAACCCATCCCTGGCCGAACGCCTGGCCGGGTTTGAAGTAATCTGCGTGATGCGCGAGCGCACCCGTTTCGATGAAGACCTGCTGTGCCGCCTGCCGAAACTGAAACTGCTGGTGACCGGCGGCATGCGCAACGCGGCCCTGGACCTCAAGGCCGCCGCCGCGCTGGGCATTCAGGTCAGCGGCACCGACAGCTACAAACACGCCGCGCCGGAGCTGACCTGGGCGCTGATCATGGCCGCGACCCGCAATCTGGTGGTCGAAGCTAACGCCCTGCGTGCCGGCCAATGGCAACAGCGCCTGTGTGGGGACCTGCATGGCAAGACGCTGGCCATTCTTGGTCTGGGCAGCATCGGCCAGCGTGTCGCGCAGTTCGGCCAGGTGTTCGGCATGCGCGTCATCGCCTGGAGTGAAAACCTCACGGCCGAACGTGCGGCACAAGTCGGCGTGACCTATGTCAGCAAGCAGGAACTGTTCGAACAGGCCGACGTGCTGTCGGTGCACCTGGTGTTGAGCGATCGCAGTCGCGGCCTGGTGGACGCGCAAGCGCTGGGCTGGATGAAACCCACGGCGCTGCTGGTGAACACTGCTCGCGGACCGATTGTCGATGAGGCGGCGCTGATCAAGGCGCTACAGAAGCAACGGCTGGCCGGTGCCGCACTGGACGTCTTCGAGCATGAGCCGCTGCCCGCCCACCATCCGTTCCGGACCCTGGACAATGTGCTGGCGACACCCCATGTCGGGTATGTAAGCCAACAGAACTACCAGCTGTTTTTTTCGCAGATGATCGAGGACATTCAGGCCTGGGCGACGGGCGCACCGATTCGTCTGCTGAGCTGATACCGAGTCATCGTTCATCGTCGGAAAAAACCCCTGTGGGAGCGGGCTTGCTCGCGAAGGCGGAGTGTCAGGCAGCATTAATGTTGACTGACCCACCGCC
>NZ_JBWKXF010000117.1:0-1242 GCF_059422645.1 Pseudomonas sp. GW821-FHT01C01
TGAACTGGTCAAGTAATCCCGGACACCGATTACGGTGTTTATGCCGCTTTTTGCTCCATGGCTATTGGCGACAGATAGTTGTTGTAGCTGTGGAGCCTGGTGCGGTTGTAGTACATGAAGAAGCGCACCATGTCGGTTTTTGCTTCCTCGATCAGGCTGTAGCCGCTGCGAGGCACCCACTCTGACTTCAGTGTGCCGAAAAAACGCTCTGTTGGAGCATTGTCCCAGCACTGCCCGCGATGACTCATGCTTTGCAAAATACCGTGGCGCATCAGTTCTTCTTGAAACTTACGACTGGTGTACTGACAGCCCTGATCTGAGTGAAACATCAGCCCAGGTGGACACGTTCGTACCTCTGTCGCCATGCGCAACGCCTTGCTGACCAAGTTGGCGTCATTGACCAGCGAAAACGCCCAGCCAATGAGCCGGCGAGCAAACAAATCGATCACGACGGCCAGATGAACCCAGCGCTTGCCCACCATCAAGCTTGTAACGTCGCCACACCAGACCTGATCGACCGCAGCTGGCTTGAAATTGCGCTTGAGCCGATTGGGCGCGACAAATGCTTCAACGCCTTTGGATCTGAATGGGTGAGGCTGGCGTTGTTTACTGACAATGTTGGCCTCTCTCATCAGCGCTCTGACAAGGTCTCTTCCGACCGCGATGTTTTGGGACTTCAGGCCCTTGCTGATCATTCTGGAGCCCATGGCTTCCCGGCTTTCGCTGTGCAGCTCAACCACTTTCAGCTTGAGCTCTTCGCGTCTGACCCGCGGCTTGGTGCGCCGTTGAAGCCACTCATAAAAGCTGCTGCGCCTCACATCGAAAACACGACACAGGATGGCGGTCGGGAATGACTCTCTTAGTTCCGCAATCATCGAAAACGATCGGGATCCGACATCAAGAGAGCGGTAGCCTTTTTTAAGATCTCGGCTTCCATTTCCATGCGCTTGATCTTGGCCTTTAGTTCCTGGATCTGGCGCTGATCTTCGGTAATCGCCTTGGTGCCTTTGACTGGCTGTCCCTCGCGTTCCTTGCGAACCTGATCGACCCAACGCCGTAAAGCGGTAGGTCCGATGTCCAGCGATGCACACACGTCTGGAACCGGACAGTTATCATCAAGCACCATGCCGGCAGCATGCAGCTTGAACTCGCGGGTATAGACCTTTCTTTCGTTCATGGAACCTCCAAGTTGGCGAAATCATATCGCCCTTAAGAGGTGTCCGGAATTATTAGGCCAGTTCA
>NZ_JBWKXF010000118.1:0-1216 GCF_059422645.1 Pseudomonas sp. GW821-FHT01C01
TCAGCTTCGCGACCGGCAACGAGGTCGGCGCGGTGCAGGAAGACACCACGCTCAGCGTCAGCGGCCAGTTCAGCTCGACCGACATCGATCACGATGCCACCGTCACTTGGAGTATTGCCGGGTCAAATACCGGCACCTTTGGCTCGATCGCCGTCGACAGCAGCGGCCAGTGGACCTACACCCTGGCCAATGGCACCGATGGTGTCGCCAGTGCGGTGCAGGCGCTGAAGGCGGGCGAGAGTCACAATGACGTGTTCAGCGTGCAAGTCAGCGATGGCCTGGGCGGTGTCGACACCCAACTGGTGACCGTCACCGTCACCGGCAGCAACGACGCCGCCGTGCTGTCCTCGGCCAGCGTTACGCTGAGCGAAACCAATGCTCCGCTGACCACCGGCGGCAACCTGACCATTAGCGATATCGACAGCCCGGAAAGCTTCCAGGCGCAGTCCAACACCGCCGGCAGCTACGGCCAGTTCTCCATCGGCACCGGCGGTGCCTGGACCTACGTCGCCAATTCCGCCCACAACGAGTTCACCGCCGGTACCACCTACACCGACACCTTCGCGGTGAACAGTGCCGACGGCACCCTCACGTCGGTCACCGTGCAGATCCTCGGCACCAACGATGCCGCCGTGCTGTCCGCCGACATCGCCAACCTCACCGAGACCAATGCTGCGCTGACCACCGCCGGCACCCTGACCATCAGCGACGTCGACAGCGCTGCAACCTTTGTCGCCCAAACCAACACCGCCGGCAGCTACGGCCAGTTCTCCATCGGCACCGGCGGTGCCTGGACCTACGTCGCCAACTCCGCCCACAACGAGTTCGCCGCCGGCACCACCTACACCGACACCTTCGCGGTGAACAGTGCCGACGGCACCCTCACGTCGGTCACCGTGCAGATCCTCGGCACCAATGATGCCGCGGTGCTGTCCGCCAACATCGCCAACCTCACCGAGACCAATGCCGCCGTCGACATTTCCACCACCGGCACCCTGACCATCAGCGACGTCGACAGCGCCGCAACCTTCGTCGCCCAAACCAACACCGCCGGCAGCTACGGTCAGTTCTCCATCGGTACCGGCGGTGCCTGGACCTACGTCGCCAACTCCGCCCACAACGAGTTCGCCGCCGGCACCACCTACACCGACACCTTCGCGGTGAACAGTGCCGACGGCACCCTCACGTCGGTCACCGTGCAGATCCTCGGCACCAA
>NZ_JBWKXF010000119.1:0-230 GCF_059422645.1 Pseudomonas sp. GW821-FHT01C01
ACCGGACCGTTTTGCGCGGTGACCGGTTTGCCCTGGGCATCGGTCAGCGTCGCGGTGTAGGTGATGGTGCCGTTTTCGTCCACGCTCGGCGTGGCGGTCAGGGTCACCGTGGTGGTGTCGATCGAGTCAGTGATGGACGTCACCGCTGGCTCTTTACTCGGCACCAGGTTTTCGAAGTTGCCGCCGGTGGCACCGGTGATGGTGGTGCTGACGGTGCTGCTATTGTTGTC
>NZ_JBWKXF010000119.1:329-792 GCF_059422645.1 Pseudomonas sp. GW821-FHT01C01
AAACGTCATTGGCCGCAGTCGGCACGTTAACGCTGCCGCTGGTCTGGCCGGCCTCGATGGTGATGATCGAGCCGTTGGACAGAGTGACGGTCACCGGGGTCTGCGCCGGATTGGTCAGGGTGGCGGTGTAGGTGATCTGGCCGCCTTCGGTGATGTTGCCGGTGGCAGCCAGGGTCAGGCCCGTGTTGTCCACCGAGTCGGTGATGGTGGTCACGGCTGGCGTGGTGCTTGGGACCAGGTTTTCGAAGTTGCCGCCGGTGGCACCGGTGATGGTGGTGCTGACGGTGCTGCTATTGTTGTAAACGTCATTGGCCGCAGTCGGCACGTTAACGCTGCCGCTGGTCTGGCCGGCCTCGATGGTGATGATCGAGCCGTTGCTCAGGGTGACGGTCACCGGTGTCTGCGCCGGGTTGGTCAGGGTGGCGGTGTAGGTGATCTGGCCGCCTTCGGTGATGTTGCCGGT
>NZ_JBWKXF010000120.1:0-787 GCF_059422645.1 Pseudomonas sp. GW821-FHT01C01
GAATGCTCATTCTCTGCACAGATCAAACAAATCCTGCTTGGGCTGCGTGACCACTTCAACTACCTGGACGGGCAGGTCAAGGCACTGGACAAGCAGGTTGAGCACCAGGCCGCTGAAGATGATCTGGCTTCTCGCCTGATGACAATTCCTTGCGTAGGCCCGATCACCTCCAGCGTCCTGGCTGCGGAGTTGGGCAACGGTCAGCAGTTCAAGTGCGGTCGAGACTATTCAGCCTCGATTGGGTTGGTGCCCAAGCAACACTCCACCGGCGACAAGACGGTACTTTTGGGCATCAGCAAACGCGGCGACCGAAATCAGAGACGGCTGCTGATCCAGTGCGCCCGTGTGTACCTGATGGGGCTGGAACGACAGACAGGAGCGCTGGCCGATTGGGTCCGCCAGCTGCTGGCTCGCCATCATTGCAACCGTGTGGTCTGCGCCTTGGCCAACAAACTGGCCAGAATCGCCTGGTCGATCGCCGCTCACCACGATGAATTCAAGGCAGGGCCAAGCGCGATGAGCGCTTGACCCTGCTGTCACCCGAGCACCACCCACCTGGTTTTGCGATGCTGGATAACAGATGACGTGAACGGCCAACCGGCCTGACGACTACCCTGGGCTCCCACAAGGCTGAAAAAGCCTTACCACTATGAAGGGCCGTCAGGCGCGATTCTCATCGAGGCGCAGGGTCGCCACCCAGACGCCGGATAGATGAAAGCAAGCCAAACACGCATCGAAAACAGTATTGCAGAAATGGGGGTATCCATAGATGTGGGAGCGGGCTTGC
>NZ_JBWKXF010000121.1:0-574 GCF_059422645.1 Pseudomonas sp. GW821-FHT01C01
TCCAGCAGCGCTGGCAGTTCCTTGATGGCGTGAAAGCCTGGGGACAGGCTGATACCGACCTCTAAAAGACCGGCGTGAATCCGATTGACGCTGGCCGTACGCTCCTTGATGTAGGCGTCACGTTGCGAATTGAGCATGGCCAGCGCTTGTTGCGCTTCGGTTTTAGGGGACACAAAACGCATGGTCGGACGGCTCGCCGCTTCGCAAATCGCCATGGCGTCGGCAAAGTCGTTCTTGTTGCTTTTTACGTAGGGACGCACGAGATGGGGGGCAATGAGCTTGGGCACATGCCCCCATTTTGCTGCTTCTCGCGCCATGTAGTGGGCGCCACCACAGGCCTCCATCGCCACCGTGCACGGTTCAAGGTTGGCCAAGTACCTGACCAGACCTGTGCGATTGAATTTCTTGTGGTAGAGCTCATGACCGCGATCATCTTGCGCATGCAGATGGAAGGTATGTTTCCCTAGATCGATAGCGACAATAGCAACGTTGTTCATGGCAATGGCCTCCGAAAGACACCCTGTGAAAGTTTAGAGAGCGATCACAGGGTGTCAGGGGGTAGCCATTTCATTAG